>JANQPR010000110.1 GCA_028285385.1 Phycisphaera sp. | reverse complement strand
GCGGTGCGGGAGTTTCGGCAGCGTGTCGAACGGTGAGCCGTGCAGCCACATCGTGTCCTGCAGCCGGTGCGGCAGCTTCCACTGCTCGGCGAGCCGCTTGCCCGCGGTGTGGTGGTCGACGCCGATCAGCTGCCGTTCGTGCTCGGCGATGTTGTCGCGGTGGAGCTCGGCCAGCTCGGCGACGCGGTCGTACGCCTTGGGCAGCACCCACGCCAACGCGAGCTTGCCCAGGTCGTGCAGCAAGCCGCAGACGAACGCTTCTTCCTTGACGAGGTCTTTGTCCCCCGCCGCGGCGGCGATGCGCTCGGCGGCGACGGCCACGCCCAGGCAGTGCGCCCAGAACCCCTTGCGGTCGAAGCGGAATCCGGGTCTCAGGGCGCGCTCATCGGGTTCGAGTTCAACGTCGGCCTTGGTTTCGTCGTCCGCGTCGGGCTCGTCGCCGTCGGAGAACGCGTCGACCGTCGGGGCCTCCGCGAACAGCTCGAACACCTTGACCGACAGGACGATGTTGCGGACCTGTTCGTAACCGAGCAGCAGCACCGCGCGGTCGATGGTGATGGTGTCGCCGTTGCGGACGCCGCGGTCGGCCTTGCGACACATCGCCAGGACGCGCGCGGTCAACGCCGGGTCGGAGGAGACGAGCTGGATGACTTCTTCGCTGCGGCTCTCGCGGTCGGCGGTGAGCTCGAGCAGCCGGGTCGCCACGGCGGGCAGCGTCGGGAGCTGGTCCACCTGCCGGAGGATCAGCTCGATGCGGCGCGTCTTGGGCAGGCTGGCGGCGACCATGGCGGCGAAGTCCGAAGTGCGAAGTCGGAAGTCCAAAGTCAAGACATACGAGCTGCCGCCTCAGGCCTTCTCGCGAAGCGTCGGAGTGCTTGACGTCGTACTTCGCACTTCGGGCTTCGCACTCCGTTTCACGCTTCCAGGAGCGCCTCGATCCGCTCCATCAGCTTCTCGATGTTGAACGGCTTCTTGACGAACTCGTCGGCACCGGCCTCGAGCAGCGCGTCGATCTCGTTCTGGTTCACGACGCCCGAGACGATGATCACGCGGGTGTGGGCCAGCTCCGCGTTGTTGCGGATGGCGCGGCAGACCACGTTGCCGTTGATGTCCGGCAGCATGTAGTCCAGGATGATCAGGTCGGGCTTGAACGACTCGCTGGTCATGCCGGCGTCGTAGCCGGTCTCCGCGGTCTTGACCTCGTAGCGGTCGTCGCGGGAGAGCACGTCGACCATCAGGTCGACGATGTTGGGGTCGTCGTCAACGACGAGGATGCGCTTGCGGCTGTGGGCCGGGCCCATCTGGTCCAGCGGGATGTCGTTCTCCCGCATGAAGCGGATCAGCTCTTCCCTGGGGATGCGCCGGAACTTGCTGCCGGGCACGCGGAAGCCGTTGAGCCGGCCGGCGTCGAAGCAGCGGATGATCGTCTGCTGGGAGACCTTGCAGATCTCGGCGGCCTCGCCGGTGGTGAAGACCTGTTTGTCGAAGAGCGACGAGTCGCCGTTCGCGTTGCCGTTGGCGGCGTTGCCGTTGCCGCTATGCGTGCTGGTGCCGGCCATGGTGGCCTCCCTTGGGTCCGGATACCTGGGGTTTCCGGGTGGATCGACTCCGACAAGCCGTGATTCCCGCAAGGTCGAGCACACACACCACCCCGAGCGACACACATCGCGCGGGCCTTGCCCAGCTTGTCCAGAGTGACTTCGGAGCAAAACCCGCGCGACTTAACACCGGCACCGGGTTCTTCCCCGCGTGAGGCACGTCCGGGCCGGTTATCGAGCCGGGGCGTACGACAAATGGGTTTGGGACGACCACGCCCCTGCTTCACTTGCCAAAGAAAGAGCCTGGGACCGGGCGTCGGGTCTCGGGCGTCGGCGCCAGCCGAGACCCGATCCCCGGCACCCGGTCCGGCCCCCGCGTTCGGACGGGACTCTTCGGGACGCAACGCGGAAACGGCGGAGGCGCCCGGCGGGTTCGAAACCGGCGAGTCCTCTCGCCGATGCGTGGTGAGTCGGTCGCGGCGGAGACAACGAGGGACACGGCTGTTCTTCAAGCCGCTCGGGGCGTTGAATCGGCCGACGGTCGCAGGACCACGAAACGCAACCGGGAATGTCCATCCGTCCGGCGAGGCGTCGCCCCACCCGCCGCGCTCCCCGCGGGGGCACCGGCTCTACCCGAGGGCGAACACGAACGATCATGCGCAGAAACGCGCAGTTGTGAGGCGTTCATAGCCGGGATTCGCCGAACGCCGGGCTAGTTCTCACTCCACCGTCAGCACGTGCGCCCGGCCCTGCACTCGGTGGTTCCCGGTGCCGACAATCACCGTGTCGTCGCCGAGGACCGCGAGGTTGCTCGCCCCGCCCGAGACGTCGGTCGACAGCTCGATCCATTCGTGCCACGTCTCGCCGGCGTCGTCGGAGATCAGCAGCACGTTCCGCTTCACGTCTTCGCGTTGATCAGTCCCGGTGAGCAGGTGGAACGTCCTGCCGTTGCGCTCGAGCGTCGCGTGCTGCCCGAGGAAGCCCTTCTCCCAGACCTGCGTGTGCTCGTGCCAGGTCTTCCCCGCGTCGTCGCTGGCGTAGATCGTCGCGATCCCCGACGCCAGCACGAAGACACGCCCGTCAGTCTCGAAGAAGTTCATCAGGTCCCGCGCGTCGGGGAACTCGGCGGTCTGCGTCCACGTCCGCCCCGCGTCCTCCGACCGGAACACCTTGCCCGACGCCTCGAACCCGACCCCGCACAGCACGACACCGTCGCTGTCCGCGTCCCGCACCTCGATCAGGCACGTCGTGTTCTGCCGGGGCAGCTCGTCGTCGAGCGCGACCCAGTCGAAGCTCGCGAAGTGGTCGCCGCTGCGGAGGATGCTGATCCGGTCGTTCTCGCTGCGCCGCAGCCCGACGAGGATCTCGCCGGTGTCGAGCTGCGTGAGCGCGACGGTGCGCGACGACTGCGCCTCGGCGACCTTCTCCCACGATTCGCCCTCGTCGGCGGACCGCAGCACCAGCGCCGGCTCGGACGTCGTCGCGTACAGCCGGCCGTCGTCGGCCCGGAGGAAGTTGCGGACGTCCTGGATGCCCCACGTGTCTCCGCCGTCGATGGTCTTGCCCCACGTCGCCCCGCCGTCGGTGGTCCGGAAGACGTCCCCCGTCTCCTCGGTCCCGATGAGCGCGACCCCGCCTCCCAGCCCGATCGACGACCGCACGTTCGACTCCCCCGGCGGCGCAAAGACGTGCGTCACCGCCACCCGCGGGAACCGCTCGGTGTCGTCTGCGTTCGCCGTGCTCTGACACCCGCCAAGCGGGATCACACAAAATCCGTATGTGATTAAGGCCCGTGCGGCCATGCAGTGCGTTGTTTTCATCCTATGAAGGTATCGGGAGTACCAACAATCGCATGTCCAGAATTGCAACGAGCACACCGCCTCTTCCCTACCGAAACGCTGACTTACGGCAACGCCTAGTAGCCGTACCAGCGACGCCAGCGTAGGTAGACGTGCCCCAAAGCTGGCGAGACGACGAAAGCGGTCACAAAGAAGAATGGAAATACGAACAATGACGCGAAGGCTTGAGCCGGACCACCGAATTCGCCGGTTTCTTTCTGGATTGCAGGAAGCTCGACTAGAAAGAACCATAGCGACACAGAAGTTGCGACGACTAGTGCCACAACGGCATAGATCAGAAGCCAGCGCAGGAAGACCGCAACTTCATTTTCTGGTGGCGTGGGTGGACGGCGCTTGAGTTTGATGGGCGTTACTCCGCATTGACCGTCACCTGCACCGTCCCGTTCTTGCCTTCGTCGCCGGGGTCAGTTTCGGTCGGGAGTTGGGGGTTCGTGGCGCGTTGGGTGGACCAGTCGGTGACCTGGCCGTCGGGGCTGGTGGCGGGGTCGTCGTGGACGTGGAGCAGTTCGTAGCGGTTGTTGCGTTGGGCGGGGGTGTGGCCGGCGTCGCGGATGAGGCGGCAGAGGACGGCCTCGTTGAGGCGGTAGGTGGTGCCGGCGGCGCTGACGACGTTCTCCTCCATCATCACGGAGCCCATGTCGTTGGCGCCGAACTTCAGGGCGAGCTGCCCGACGTGGGGGCCCATGGTGACCCAGGAGCTGCCGATGGAGTGGACGTTGTCGAGGACGAGCCGGCTGATGGCCTGGGTGCGGAGGTAGGCGTGGGCGCCGGCCATGCGGAGCGACTTGGCGAAGCGCGGGGACGCTTTTGCGAGGGCGCGTTTGTCGGTGGGGTCGAGGTGGTGGAGGTGGACGGCGTCGGGGGCGCGGTCGCCGGGGAAGGCGGCCGCGGGCGCCGTCCGCTGCTCGCCGTTGGCGGGTTCGTCGGGTTCGGCGGACCAATCCGGTAGTTGGCCGAGGGGGGTGTTCTCGCGTTGGTAGGGCCAGGCGATGAAGGCCATGTACCGGCCGGGGTGACCGGCGTTGAGGGTTTGGTCCTGCCGGTCGCGGACGGTGAGCATGTGGTGGGCGCGGTCGGCGTAGCCCTCGATGTGGCCGAACATCATGGTGGCGGAGGTGTTGAGGCCGAGTTTCTGGGCGACGGACATGACGTCGAGCCATTGCGTCGCGGTGGCCTTGCCCAGGCCGATGCGGGCGCGGACGGCTAAAGCAAAGATCTCGCCGCCGCCCCCCGGGAGGGAGTCGAGGCCGGCGTTCTTTAGCTCGGACAAGACCGCTTCGCACTTGGCGAGCCAGGCGTCGCGGTCGAGGGTGTGGGAGTTGCGGACGCCGGGCGTCGGGAAGCCGGGGAGGTCGAGCACGGCAACGAACTCGACGATCTCGGGCGGGCTGAAGCCGTGGACGTGGACCTGCGGGAACCTGGCCTTCATGGCCCGCAGCATGCGGACGTACCAGTCGAGGTCGAGCTCGGGGTGCATGCCGCCCTGGAGGAGGATCTGCGTGCCGCCGATGTCGACGAGTTCCTGGATCTTGTGGTGGAGTTGGTCGTCCGTGAGGACGTAGCTGTCGTCGTCGCCGAGGTCCCGTTTGAAGGCGCAGAAGGTGCAGTTGGCGGAGCAGACGTTGGTGTAGTTGATGTTACGGTCGATGACGTAGGTGCGCGGCGCGGGGGCGGGGCCGTGGATACGGTCGGCGACGACGGAAGCCCACCGGCCGAGGTCGTGGAGCGACGCTTCCTTGAAGAGGCGGAGGACGCCCGGGAGGTCGAGGCGGTGGTCGCGCGAGCCTTCGATGACGGCGTCGAGGTGGAGGTCGCGGTGGAGGGAGGCGCCGTGGACGGCGGGGGCGGGGCTCTGGGTTGCGGACATCGTGGTCCAGTTTAGGCCGGACCGGGCGGCGAGTTTCCTGGCGCTCACTTCAGGAGATTTGGCCGAGCACCCTCCCCCGCCCCCTCCCGAGGGGAGGGGAGTCAGGCGCGCCGGCGTCGCGCAATCAGGGCTAGGCAGGCGGCGGCCGTCGCGGCGGTCGGCTCGGGGACGCCGAAGGTCTGGGCGTAGACCGAGGTGTTGCCGACGGAGTTGGTGACGCGGGCCTCGAAGGTGAGGAAGGCGTCGCCGCCGAAGTCGAGGACGGGCACGTCGGTGAGCGTGAAGCTGAAGAGCTCGAAGGCGTCGCCGAGGACGCCGTCGGTCGGGGTAAGCGCGGCCCAGTCGCCGCCGTTGAGGCGGTAGTCGGCGGCGACGATGGTGTTGATGGTCGCGTCGCTGACGAACTGTCGCGGGCTGGGCAACGGGTCGACGAAGGTCTGGAGGATGCCGGTGAGCGTGCGTGCGTCGAGGTCGGCGGTGACTTCAGTGAAGAAGAAGCGTGGCTCGGTATCGAGGATGTCGGGGATGGTGTCGGCGTCGGTGTCGATCCAGCCGATCTGGGCGAGCGAGTCGTCGGAGAAGTTGAACAGGCCGAACGTCGACATGATGGTCTCGACGTGGTCGGGGTTGGGGCTGTCGTCGGGGAGCAGCGCGGCGTTGACGTTCTGGACGTCGAGGTACCCGCCGCGGGCGTTGTTGCGGTTGGGTGCGTACTGGTCGAGCGCGCCGAACATGTGGGCGATCTCGTGGGCGTGGACGTAGGTGTTGGAGTCGAGGAAGGCGTTGATGAGCGGGCCGTTGAGCCGGGCGTTGGCGGTGCGGGGCTCGAAGGGGCGGACGAAGGTGGTGAAGGCCCAGTCGGCGTCGAAGGCGTCGCGGGTGTCGCGGTTGAGGGCGCGGGTCCCCTGCTCGAAGCCGAGCACGCCGTAGGCCGGGTCGATCTGCGTCAGGGCGTCGGTGAAGAGCGTGAGGTCGGTCGAGCTGCCGAGCCCGTCGACGGGGCTGCGGTTGGAGGCGTCGCCGGCGTCGGCGATGGTGAGCGGCTGCCCGGCGTTGAGGAAGTTGACGGTGAGGTTGAGCTGCGCGTTGGGGTGGAAGCCCTGGTTGATCGGGTGGTCGTTCCAGAAGGCGGTGGCGTCGAGGATGTGCTGCCGCTGATCGAGCAGGTCGTCGGGGGTGAAGTGGACGAGTTCCCCGGCCGCCCCCCCGCTGACAGGCGGGTGGGCGATGTCGACCGGGTCGCGGAGGCGGTCGTCCTGGACGAAGACGACGTTGAGCACGTAGTCGCCGAGCCCGTAGAGGCTGGTGTCGGAGTTGGTCGCGCCGAACGGCGCGGGCCGCGCGGCGACAGCCAGACAGAGGCACGACAGCACGAGGCCGGCACACCGTCCTCCGCTCAGCAGCCATGGGGTATCAAAACTCCGCGACATCTTTCACCAACCTGACACGCCGGGCGGGGTCGGGCCGAGGAAACGTCGGCACCATCCGTGTGTCGCCGAGATCTGTCCCGCGCGACCAATACGACCCATCAAGTTTACCCGAACCCCCGCGCGATCCAGCAGAAAACAGCGTTGCGTGGCAACGCGGCTAATCAGGGAACCGATCGGCTGTTTCGGCTGACGGGGGCAGGACGGCTGGTCGAGCTCAGACCGTCTCGATGTCTTCGCTCTTCTCGGATACGAGCGACTCGACGGTGCCCTCGTACTTCTTGACCAGGTCCTGCACCTCGTCCTTGGTGCCCTTGACGTCGTCCTCGGATAGGTGCAGGTCTTTGTCCTTCTCCGCGGCGTCGATGTGCTTGTTGGCGTCACGGCGGGCGTTGCGGATCGTGACCTTGGCTTGCTCGCCCATCTGCTTGACGGACGCGACGAGCTGCTTGCGGCGCTCGCCGGACAACGGCGGGATGTTCAGGCGGACCTGCTTGCCGTCGACCATCGGGTTCAGGCCGAGGCCCGCCTTCTCAATGCCCTTGACGATGTCGCTGGTGGTCGACGGGTCGAACGGCTTGATCAGGATCTGCGTCGGCTCGGGCACGGTGACCATTGCCAGCGACCGCAGGTCCGACTCGGCGCCGTAGGCCTCGACCTTCACGAACTCGACCAACCCCGTCGAGGCCCGCCCGGTGCGCACGCCTGTCAACTCCTTCTTGAGGTAGTCGACGGCCTTCTCCATCGCTTCTTCGGCTTCCAGCATGATCGTGTCGAGGTCCATGTTTCCGCTTCGCTCCGTTTCAGATTTCAGATGTGGGATTCCGGATTTGAAGCACGAGCCACCACAATGCGATCTGGCACCTGCAATCAAAAATCAGAAATCGATTCAACTCCCCACTCGCGTGCCGATGTTCTGCCCCGCGACAACCGCGGCGATGTTGCCGGGCTTCTTCATGTCGAACACGACGATCGGGATGCCCTGCTCCCGGCACTGCGCGAACGAGCCGACGTCCATCACCTTGAGGTCCCGGCTGATCGCCTCGTCGTAGGTGAGCCGGTCGAACTTGGTCGCGTCGTCGTGCTCGTTGGGGTCCTTGTCGTAGATGCCGTCTACTTTGGTGGCCTTGAGCAGGACGTCGGCACCGATCTCGGCGGCGCGGAGGCTGGCGGCGCTGTCGGTGGTGCAGAACGGGTTACCCGTGCCGGCGACGAAGATCACGACCCGGCCTTTTTCGAGGTGCCGCAGCGCCCGGCCGCGGATGAACAGCTCCGCCACCGAGGACAGGTTGATCGCCGAGAGCACGCGGGCGCCCCGGCCGACTTGTTCGAGGGCTTCCTTGAGCGCGAGGCCGTTCATCACGGTGCCGAGCATGCCCATCTGGTCGGCGACGGCCTGGTTGATGTGGCCGGCCTTGGCGAGCTCGGCGCCGCGGATGATGTTCCCGCCCCCGACCACCACCGCGAGCTGGGCGCCGTGGTCGGCGGCGGCGGCGATCTCTCGGGCGATCAGTTGCAGTTCGTCGCCGTCGATCCCGAACCCGCCGGGCTTGCACAGGGACTCGCCGCTGATCTTGAGCAGGACGCGTCGGTAGGTGGGCGTGCCGGCGGAACCGGTCGGGCCGGGTTGGCCGGAGGGGGCGTCGGGGTCGGCGATGGCGTCGGGCATGGCGCGGTCCAGCGGGGCGATCGGCAGAAAGTAACCGATGCGGCGGCGAAAGGGGAAATCACCCGGGCGCCGTCGGTCTGTGGTCCTTAGCGTTTGGCTGCGTTGCGGCACCACGCAGTTAACGACCGGCTTCGTCTTCGTCGCGGTCGGTGTTTGGCTCGTCGTCAACGCCAAAGCCCCACTCGCGCTCGAGCGCCTCCATGTCAAGGCCTTCGAGGTCGAACGCGTCGGCGGTCGGCGGCCGCGGCGTGGCCTGCATGCCCTCAGCGTCGTCCTCGGTCAAACCCATCTCTTCCATCCAGCCCGCGACGTGGTCCTCGGGCAGCGCATCAACCTGAACGCGACTCGCGTCTTCCTCCGTTTTCGGGGCGTTGCCGCGCGCCGCGCGCAGCTGCTCGCAGAGTTGATTGATGAAGTGTTCGGCCGTCCACGACCTACACCGCCGGCGCGCCGCCGCGGCGCGGATTTCGCGGTCGCTGCTGACCACGGTGAGCCGGCGGGGCGTGGTCGCTTCCTCGATGCGTTGGATGATCACGGCGTCGGCGTTGTGTCCGCCGGTCGCGGTGGTCCCGCCGGAGAAGACGAGCTCGACCGACTCGACCGGAGACACGCTGGCCCGCAGCGGCTTGGGCGACCCGTCGGCCACCACGACGATCGCCGTGCCCCGCTTGGCCCATTGCGTCCGGCCCAGGGCGGCGCACAACCCGGCTTCATCAAGGCCGGCCAGCATCGGCGGCAGCGCCGCGTGCAACACGTTGTAGCAGTCGATCAGCAACATCGGTGACGCGGTCCTGACCTCAACCTCAGCAATTCACCTTAGGAGTGTCGGCAGCTAGGGATGGTGCTCATTGATCAAGGCCCGCCTGCCGTCATGCTGGAGTAACAAACGCGTGGGTCGGCGTCCCGGGCTTTGGGGTGAACCTGTGGGGGGAAGCCCGGGACCCGACACATCCGTCGGCGGGTTCTCGCCGCGTCGGCCCGCGCTTCCGTTTGCCAGTCGGGTGAACCTGAGAGGAGTCCACATGCTCAGCACCATGCGAGGTAGAGGCGGCGGTTGGGCTGCGCTCGGCACGGCCGCGGGGATTATCGGTCTGGTCGCGTCGAACGCGTCGGCCAGCATTGCGCCGGTCTCGGTCACGTCGGGATTCAACCTCGCCGGGCCGAGCACGACCGTGCCGGTGGACTACGACAGCGTCAACGGGCACTGGCACCTGCAGGCCGACCTGGTCTTCGACCATGCGGCCGGGCCGATGGGCAAGGTCTTCCGCTCGCCGACGCAGGTCACCGGGGCGCCGATCCTGCTCGACGCCTTCCAGCCGTTCCCGCAGCCGCTGTGGGAGGAGTTCTTCCTGGTCCAGGGCTTCCCGGGCGGCCCGCCGTCGAGCCGGCCCGTGTCGGACTGGCACGAAGAGATCCTCACGCCCGGCTGGGAGTGGGTGCTCCCGGGCGACGCGCGGTTCCCGAACCTGTTCCCGCCCGGCGAGTCGCTGATCACGCGCGATGGCCAGCCGTGGCAATGGCAGCACCAGCCCCACCCCGGCGGCCCGGACCCCACCAAGCTCTGGGTCGAGTTCCCGCCGATCGACCCGGGCCACGTCCTGGACGTGCACAAGGCGCTGCTGTGGGTCGGCACGCCGGACAACCGCGTCTGGGGTGACGGCACGCGCAACGACGGCACGGTGATCGACGAGTCGTCGATCCGCGTCCGCGAGTACCCCACGCCCGAGCCGGCGACGCTGGGCCTCGTGGCGCTGGGGGCCGTGGCGTTGCTGCGGCGTAGATGAACGTGCTTCGGCTGCCTGAACGAACCCGGTTGTGATGTTGCAACCTGCACGGCCAGGCCGGCACGGCGTTGCACAACGACTACTCCCGATCACCCCGAACCCCGCGCCGGCGACCGACGCGGGGTTTTTTGGATGTCAAGGTCCGGTGGGACGTTGAACCCCGGGCCGCCCCGACGTAAGCTCGACGCCGGACGGTGACGCGCGCCATGCCGCGCCGCCGGACCCGTTCGCCCGCGCATGGGTCGCTCCGTAATTTTCGCCTCAAGGAGTCGCTATGTCCGCTACCGAGTCGTCCGCCTCGACCACCTCCATGCTCCAGGAAAACCGGCTGTTCCCGCCGCCGGCCGAGTTCGCCAAGGACGCCCACATCTCCAGCCTCGAGCAGTACGAGCAACTGCACCAGCGTTCTATCGACGAGCCGGAGGCGTTCTGGGCCGAGGTCGCCGAGGGGCTGCACTGGTTCAAGAAGTGGGAGAAGGTTCTCGACTGGGACTTGCCCGACGCGAAGTGGTTCGTCGGCGGGCAGACCAACCTCGCCTACAACTGCCTCGACCGGCAGATCGACGACGGCCTGGGCGACAAGGTCGCGCTCGTGTTCGAGGGCGAGCTCGTGGACGACAACGGCCAGCCCGAGGTCGTGAAGTACACCTACGCCGAACTGAAGCGTGAGGTGTGCAGGTTCGCGAACGTGCTCAAGGCCCAGGGCGTCAGGAAAGGCGACGTCGTCACGATCTACATGGGCATGATCCCGCAGCTCGCGATCGCGATGCTTGCCTGTGCCCGCATCGGCGCGCCCCACGCGATCATCTTCGGCGGGTTCAGCGCCCAGGCGATCTGCGACCGCGTCGAAGACGGCAAGAGCAAGATCGTCGTCACCGCCGACGGCTCGTGGCGACGCGGCAAGCCCGTGCCGCTGAAGAAGAACGTCGACGATGCGCTGGAGATGACCAAGCTCGTCGAGAAGGTGATCGTCTACCAGCGGTGCAAGAACGACGTGACCATGAAGGATGGACGTGACCAGTGGTGGCACGACCTGGAGAAGGACGCGTCCGACGACTGCCCGGCCGAACCGATGGACAGCGAAGACCTCGCGTTCATCCTGTACACCTCCGGCTCGACGGGCAAGCCCAAGGGCATCATGCACACCACGGGCGGGTATCTCGTCCACACCACCATGACGTCGAAGTACACCTTCGACCTCAAGCCCGACGACCCGGACGAGATGTACTGGTGCACGGCCGACATCGGCTGGATCACCGGGCACAGCTACATCGTCTACGGCATCCTGCCCAACCGCGTGCCGACGCTGATGTACGAGGGCGGCCCGAACTTCCCGGCGGAAGACCGCTTCTGGGACATCATCGAACGGCACAAGGTCACGAAGTTCTACACCGCGCCCACCGCGATCCGGACTTTCATGAAGTGGGGCGACGAGCACATCGACAAGCACGACCTGTCGTCGCTCAAGCTGCTCGGCACGGTCGGCGAGCCGATCAACCCCGAGGCCTGGATGTGGTACCGCGAAAAGATCGGCGGCAACCGTTGCCCGATCGTCGACACGTGGTGGCAAACGGAAACCGGCGGGCACATGCTCACGCCAATGCCGGGCGCGACGCCGACGACCCCGGGTTCGTGCTGCCGGCCGATGCTCGGCATCGACGCCGCGGTGGTGAACTCCGAGGGCGAAGAGGTCGGCACCAACGAGGGCGGCATCCTCGTCATCCGCAAGCCCTGGCCGTCGATGCTCCGCGGGATCTACGGCGACCGGCAGCGCTTTATCGAGACTTACTGGGAAAAAGTCCCCGGCATGTACTGCCCTGCCGACGGCGCCCGCAAGGACGAGAACGGCAACTTCTGGATCACCGGCCGGATCGACGATGTCATCCTCGTCGCCGGTCACAACATCGGGACCATGGAGGTCGAGTCGGCGCTGGTCTCGCACGACTCCGTCGCCGAGGCCGCGGTCGTCGGGTTCCCGCACGAGGTCAAGGGCAACGGCGTCGCCGCGTACGTGATCCTCCGCGTGCCGATGCCCGCCCCCGGAAGCGACGATGCCAAAGCGCTACAGAAAGAGCTGATCCAGCACGTCGGCAAGGAGCTCGGCCCCGTCGCCAAGCCCGACCAGGTCCGCCTCACCGAGGCCCTGCCCAAGACGCGCTCCGGCAAGATCATGCGCCGCCTGCTCCGTGACATCGCCGCCGGCAACGATATCACGTCCGACACCAGCACCCTCGAGGACCGCACCATCGTCGACAAACTGGTGGCGCAGGGCGGGTAACCGTCGATTCCGCGAGGCGGGACCCACGACATGCCAGAGCTCGATCCCCGGATCCAGTACGTGTTGGTCGCGCTCGGCGCGGTGAAGGGCGAGAAGGCGTGGTCGGGAGCGCCGACCCATCTGGGCGTGTTGCGCGGCGTGCGCGCGAAAACCGCGCTGCGGCGCCCCAAACCCGACATGGGTTGCATCCGCGATGTGGCGCTGCACATCGCGTTCTGGGAGAACAGCGTCGCCAACAAGCTGCTCGGGGAGTCGGAGCGTGTGCCGTTCGCACAGCGCAAGACTGGCTCTCCCCAGCCCGTTAAGGCCCTGTCCGAAACCCAGTGGAAGGATGAGTTGGCCTACGTCGGCGCGACGCGTGGCCGCTTGGCCCGGGCCGTCCGCGAGTTTGACCCCAGACACCTCGACCGTCCGGTGAGTTCCAAGGTCCGTCGCCAGGCCATCGACATGATGCACGACGCAGTCGAGCATTCGGTCTATCACACGGCCCAGATCAAAATGCTGAAAGCGCTCGCGTCGTGAGGCGTCGCCGCGCCGCATGACCAAGGAGCAGTGTTTTGCCTTCCGAGCCAGCGCCTGACCCCACGATCCTCACCGACAACGGCGGCTGGTGCTGGTTCCAGGACGAGCGCGCCCTGATCCACAACGGCGCCCTTTGGGTCGGGTCGGTCGCCAGCGACGGCGGCGCGGACGGCCAACACCGCGGCGGCAACGTCCAGGTCACCCGGTACGACCTCACGACCGGCGACACTGCGTGCTTTGTGCTCGCTGAACGGCTCGAGTCCGACGACCACAACGCCCCGGCTCTCTACGTCCGCCCCGACGGCCGAATCCTGGCGCTCTACAGCAAGCACAGCCGCGACAACCTCGCCCGCTGGCGCATCACCACGAACCCCGGCGACATCACCACGTGGGAACCCGAACAGACCTTCGTGAACGGCAGCGACTACTGCTACAACAACGTGTACTCGCTCACCAAGCACGGCGACCGGCTGTTCAACTTCCACCGCGGCCTGGACCGCAACCCCAACTACCTCGTCTCCAACGACCACGGCGACACCTGGCGGTACGGCGGCAAGCTGCTCAGTTGGGTGCCCGACCCCACCGACCCCAAGGCCACCGGCCGGGACGGGCGCCGCCCGTACCTCCGCTACGCGTCCAACCACACCGACGCGATCCACTTCGTTACCACCGAGGACCACCCGCGCGGCTACGACAACAGCGTGTACCACGGCGTCGCCCGCCTGATCGACGGGCAGATGCAGATCACCCGTTCCGACGGCACCGTGATCGGGCCGCTCGCCGATTCTCCGGATGCCGTGATCCAGCCCACCGACCTCACGCGCGTGTTCGATGGCGACGCCCACAGGGTCGCCTGGACGGTGGACTTGCGGCTCGACGCGCAGGGCCACCCCGTCGCGCTGTTCTCGACCCAGCGTGGCGACGCCGACGTCCGCGACGACATCCACGCCGGCGGGGGCGACCTGCGCTACCACTACGCCCGCTGGGAAGGCGCCCGCTGGGACGAACACGAGATCGCCCACGCCGGCCAAGCCCTCTACGCCCCCGAGGTCGATTACCCGGGGCTGGGGGCGATCCACCCGCTCGACCCGGGCGTTGTGGTCATCTCGACCAACGCGGACCCGGTGACCGGTGCCCCGCTGATCAGCGCCGCCGACCAGAGGCGGCATTACGAGCTCTTCCGCGGCGTCACGGCGGACGCGGGGCGCACCTGGGCCTGGTCGCCGATCACACGGGACTCCCGGCACGACAACCTCCGGCCGATCATCCCGCCCGGCGACGCGGGACGGCCGCCGCTGTTGTGGCTGCGGGGCCGGCTGCGCAACTTCTGCGACTACGACCTGCAGGTGGTGCTGCTCCCTGACGCCGCCGCGACGTGAAGGCGTTCCGTCTTGCCCCGCGTGCCGTCGCCGCGACGCCGGGTGTTCAGGTCCGCAGCGCCGCAACGCCCACACCGGGTAGATTGCGGTCATGCGAGAAGAGACCACCCTCCGCGTCGCGCAGTTCTCCCCAAAGGTGCAGACCTACTGGATGCTGTCGGGCACGATCGTGTGCGTGATCCTGTGTCTTGGGCTGGTTGGGTTCGTTGCGCTTCCGTTGTGGCTGGTGTTCGGCACGATGATCACGACGAAGGTCCGCCAGGCCATGTCGTGCGAGTTGACGGATCGGTCGCTGAAGTTCTCGAAGGGCGTGTTAACGCGCGTCGAGAAGACGGTGCCGTTGGAGAAGATCACGGACCTGGGGCTGATCCAGGGGCCCATCATGCGGCACTTCGGGCTGCACATGCTGATGATCGAGACCGCGGGGCAGTCGGGACCGGGCGGGGCGTTGCTGCGGCTGACCGGGATCGAGGACACACCGGAGTTCCGCGCGGCGGTCTTGGAGCAGCGCGACCGCGTGGTGTTCGACGGCAAGGGCGGCGCTGCCGGCGGCGATGTTGGCGTTGTTCGCGGCGGTGAAGACCCGGCAACTGTGCCGGAGTCGGACACCGGCGAGCTGGTTACGGTCCTGTCCGACATCCGCGACACGCTCGGCCGGATCGAGGACCAGCTCAAGCGCGGGTGAGTGGCGGAGCTTGCCGCCTCGAAGAGAAACCGACACACTGCCCGCATGTCGCAACACGGCTACGAGCCCTGGCAACGGCCGGACGAGGGGTACGCCACGACGCCCGCCGGTCAGTCGGTCTATCCGGACACGCCGTACGGCTACGCGCCGCAGACGCCGTCGCATTCCGGGCTTGGTATCGCGTCGTTCTGTTTGGGCCTCGTGACGGTGCTGCTGGTCGCGGTGCAGTTTGTCGGCGTGATCATGCTGGTGATGCGCAGCGGCGGCAACTTCGACCCTAACGCGATCCGCCCGGAGGACCCCGTAGCGATCCTTACCGGCTGCTCCGGGATGCTGGCGCTACTGACCGCGCTCGTCGGGTTGGGGCTGGGGATTGCGGCGTTGTTTCGGCCGATGACCAAGCGATGGCCGGCAATCACGGGCGTCGTTGTCAACGGGGTGTGGCTGTTTTTTTTGGCCGCGTCGACGCTGTTGAGCCTGGTGGTGCCGGTGTGAGTCAAGTGCAACCGGTGAAGGCGCCCGCGCGCGAGTCGAGGCGGCCGTGAGTGAGGCGGAACACGAGACCCACCCGGTGTCGCCTTGGCGGCTGGGCTTGGAGGCGGCGCGTCGGAACGCCGTGCCCGGGGTGTGCCTCGCGGTGTTCGCGGTGGCGCTCGGGTTGAGTTACGCGTTCGTCCCGGCGTTCACGCAACGGTTCGACGCCTTCGCGGCGTGGCGGCAGTCGCTGGTGTTCCCGCTCGACTGGGCCTTCCCGATCGCCTCGACCGCGGTGTTCGGCGGCGGGGTCCCGTGGCTGGTGCAGCGGCTGCGTCCCGGCGGCGTGGTCAACGCCCCGTTCCGCGATCTGGCTTACTGGCTTGCGTTCTGGGGCTTCAAGGGCTTCGAGATCAACCTGCTGTACTTGGGGCTCGCGGCGCTGGTCGGCGACAGCGATGCGCTGCCGGTGGTGCTGGGGAAGATCGCGTTGGACATGGGGGTGTACTGCCCGCTGTGGGCGATGCCGACGACGCTGCTGGCGTACCAGTACCGCGAGGTCGGGTACCGGTGGCGTCGGCTGTGTAGCGGGCCGTTGGGGCACGGCGTCGCGACGTGGTACCGCTGGGACGTGCTGCCGGTGGCGGTGAACAACTGGGCGGTGTGGATCCCCGCGGTGGCGGTGATCTACACGATGCCGTTGGCGTTGCAGCTGCCGATCCAGAACCTGGTGCTGTGTTTCTGGTCGCTGGTGCTGCTGTTCATGACGACGGGGCTGGAGGTTCGTCGCAGCAGGGAGCCGGCGTCACCGGGTTAGCATGCCTGTATGGATGACGTGGAGGTCCGACAGTCCGCTGTGCAAGGCCGGGGCGTGTTTGAGACGCGTGGATTCGCTCAAGGCGAGCGCGTGTTGGTGATCGACGACCGCCGGATGGTTGACGCGGACCACCCCCTGAAGCCCGGTGAGGACGAGGACCACTGCGACTACCTCGGTGACGGCCGCGCGGTCCTGATGCAGAGCCCGGAGCGATACATCAGCTCCAGTTGCGACCCGAACGTTTTCGTCCGCACCGTCGACTGCGTTCGTGAGGTCGTGGCTCGGCGCGACATCTCGGTCGGAGAGGAAATCGCCTACGACTACATCATCGATTGCCACGGCGGCGAAAAGTGGAACTGCCGTTGCGGGAGCGCGCGGTGTCGCGGCCGTATCGTGTCTAGCTTCTTCGTGTTGCCACTGAAGTGGCAGCGGGAGTATCTGCCCCTACTCAATCCGTGGTTCGTTGAAGAACACCGAGAGAAGAACGAGTTGCTGAGGCTGAAGATCGAAGTGGCTTGATCCGGGCGTGAAGGGATGCCTTAATGTCGACGAAGTTGTCGGTCAACGTGAACAAGGTGGCGCTGCTGCGGAACGCGCGGGAGGGAGACGTGCCGTCGGTGTTGGACGCGGCAAGATGGGCGCTGGACGCCGGCGCGTTTGGGGTGACGGTGCACCCTCGGCCAGATCAGCGGCACATCCGGTTCACGGACGTCGACGCGATCGCGGCCGAGTTTGCCGACGGCGGCTTCCGGGGGGAGTTCAACATCGAGGGCAACCCGCTGGACACGTCGGGCGGGTCCGGCGGCGAAGGCCACCTGATGCCCATCCTGCGCCGCGTTCGGCCGACGCAGGCGACGCTCGTGCCAGACAGCCCGGACCAGAGCACGTCGGACCACGGCTTCGCCTTGCGGGACGACGCGGTGGTAGCGGTGTTGCGCCCCGTGGTGGCGGAGCTGAAAGAACTGGGCTGCCGGGTGAGCCTGTTTGTTGATCCCGACTCGGAAGCGGCGGCACGGGCGGCAGAGACCGGTGCGGATCGCGTCGAGCTCTACACCGAGAGCTACGCCAAGGCGTTCGGCACGGTGCACGAGAGCAACACACTCGAACGCTTCGCCGTGGCGGCGGAGGCGGCGCGGGGCGCAGGGCTGGGCGTGAACGCCGGGCACGACCTGACCCTGGACAACCTCGGGCCGTTCTTGTCGGCGATGCGCGACGCGGGCGGCGTCGACGAGGTCAGCATCGGGCACGCGCTGGTGGCTGATGCCCTGCGGGTGGGGATGAACGCGACGGTTCGCGCTCACCTCGACGCGATCGCTTCGGCGTAGTGCGGTGATATCACGGCAGCAGCGCGCTTAACCGTTGCGATCTTTGCAGCGGCGTTGCATCAATGTCCGTGTCGTAAGGGTCGGCGGCGTTGAGCAGGACGTGGTCGGCTTCGAGCAGATCGGCCATACGGTGCCCGGCCCCGAGGTCTCGCGTCCACACAGAGACGCTCGGGCAGAGTTGCTCGGACGTGAGTGCCTGCGCCGCGGCGGCGAGGTCGGCGGCGGTGTCGTGCACGGTGAGGGTGAGGATCGGGCCGACGATCGGCCGGCACACCGCGGGGCAGGTGCGATCAGCGGAGTCGATCACGACGGGGTGTACCCCCGTGTCGCGCAAGGCGTCGGCGGCGACTCGCGCGTTGGGGGGGTCGTCCTCTCGAGGAGCCGGCCCAACGCGGCGGCCGCCATGGCCGAGGCAGCGCTGCGTGATCCAGCGGGCGTGCTCGGCGCGGGCGGCGTCGATCATTGGCCCGAGTCGGCAACCCGTCTCTGCCGGGTTGCCGACCGTGTACGCATCGGCGAGCTCGCCGAGACGCAGCAGCAGCGGCTCTGCGACCGCGGCGCTGACGAGCACGCGCGACACCGCTCGGCGGAGCTGGCCCGCGAAGGCAAAAGACGCCGCGGCGATGGCGTCGGCGGCGCGGTCCGTTTCGGCGTCGTCGAGCACCACGGCCGGGCACAACCCGCCGACGTCGGCGATGACCGGCTTGCCGGACACGGCGGCGGCGGCGCGGGCCTGCATCGCGGTGTTCGGCCTCCCGGTGAACACCACGGCGTCGACGCCGGCGTGTTCGACGAGCTTCTGGCCGCACTCCGCCGGGCCGGGCAACACGTTAAGCACGCCGTCCGGCACGCCGGCTTCGGCCGCTACCGCCGCCAGCCGTAACGCCAGCAGCGAAGCTTCGGGCGCGGGCTTGGTCACCACCGTGCACCCAGTCATCCACGCCGACCCCCACGCCGACGCCAAGTCCAGCAGCACCGACTGCCACGACACGATGACGGCCACGACGCCACGAGGGCGAGGCCGCACCGTCGACCAAACACCCCGGCCGGCGTCCGAAGAATGCACTGTCGCCCCGCCGGACCGCGCCAACTGGCGGACCACCGCCGCGGCCCGCGGCAGCTCGTGGTTCAACGTCTGCGTCACCGGCCGTCCAGTGTCTTGCGCTTCGATGCGCGCCAACTCGCCGGCGCGCAGTTCCAGCAGCGACGCGAACCGGAACAGGCACTGCGCCCGACGCGACGGCGTCATGCCGGGCCAAGCCCCGCACTCGAGCGCCCGACGGGCGACGAACACGGCGTGATCGATCTCGGCGTCGCTCGCCTCGGCGACCTCGGTCAGCACCTTGCCGGTCGTCGGGCACGTCGCGGGGAAGCCGGCGTGTCCGGCGTCGCGTTCGGTGCCGTCGATCCAGCACCCCTTTCGCCGCTCGCCGAGCGCGCGGCTCGCACTGGACGGCTCAACCACGACCGGCGCCTCCGGCACCGGGCACTGCAACGGGGCGCGACGAACTGCGACGCCCGGCTTAAGGTCGTGGGGCTTGGGCGCAGACGGCTCCTTCCGGGGTCGCTTCGTCGATGGGCTCATGGATGCTCTCGGGAGATGACCTGTTCCGTAGGCAATCCCGATCGGGCCGCGGTCTGCAGCGTCACGCCACGCAGCACAGCCACGATGCGGGGTTGGAGGAAGCGCGGGATGTCGAAGCCGGCGGAACGAGAAAAGACGTCAACCAATCCCTGACTCTGGGGCTACGCCGTCTAAAACCCGGCGCGACCAAGCCCGGAAACTACGAAACCCAGACCGTGCAGAAGTGAATCTGGGCAAACTCTTCGCCCCGGATTCTACGGATCGCCGGACCCGGCACAAGGGAAATCCGCGGCCGGCGGGGATTTGGGGGGTTCCTCCCCCGCTTCGTGGACCAGACCCGCGACGTCTTCGACCAGCGACGCCACCGAGGCCGGGAGGCCGCCCTGCGGGGCCCAGAGCCGGCGGAGGCGGTCGCCGTGATGCTCCAGCATTACCGCCGCGCGGTCCCGGCCGAGGCGACGCTCGGCGTCGGGCAACGCCCCTTCCCGGGCCTTGGCCAACCCGAACCACACCGCTTGGAGTTGGATCACGTCCGGCACCGACACCCGCCACGCCGCCGCTTCGCTGCCTCCGCCCGAGTCGTCCGGCAATGCCACCGCGGCCTGCGCGATCGCAACGCACTGGGTCAGCAGCGCAGACCACGTTAGTGCCTCGATATCCAGCCGGGCGAGAGCGGCATCGTTCTCTTTGTTGCGTAGCGTTTCGTCCGGCATCGCACACAGCGTATGCTCGGGCATGGTTCGGCGCGTGCGACAACCGATGATTCAGTTGGTGGGGGTGCTGCTGTTTACGGCGGGTATGTGTATGCCCATGGTCGGCTGCGCAACGCAAGACCGGGCCGACCGGCCACCGACCGGTGTCGAGCCACAAGGGACAGTTGCAACCGAGGCGGTGCCGCGCGTCGAAGCGCAGAAAGCCGAATCGCCGCCGCCGTCGCTGCCCGGAATCACCTTCAACCTGGAAGCGGGTTACGTGGAACTCGACGCCGAGGTGGTCGGCAACCACGTCGACTGGCTCGAACTGATCGCCTGCACGCCGAACAGCCGCGAGCACGAGACGCTGGTCACGGTGACCGCCAAGCCTTCGGACCTGCATTTCGCTTTGCTGCTGCTGGGTGTGGAACCCGGCCGGACTCAGACGGGCGTGCGGACCGACGAAGGGTGGAAGCTCCTCCGCGCCACGGGCGGCGGCGTGTTCCTCGATTTCGTTGTGCCGGTCAAGCAAGACGGCGAGGAAGAGGTGGCATCGGGAGCGACACCCGAACAACGTGTCGTCCCCGTGGGCGAGTGGGTGTTGGACCGGCTGACGGGCGAGCCGCTGAACACCCGGCGGTGGATGTTCACGGGCTCGCGGGTCATGGACGACCGAGGCACGCCGGTATACCTCGCTGACGTCAACGGCACCGTCGCCTCGCTGGTGCATTTCGGCGACGAGACGCTCGGCCGGGACGTCACGCTGACCCAGGACACCGACGGCCAGAACCTCGCCCCCCGGCCCGACGCGATGCCGCCTGATGGCACCAAGGTCCGCCTGCGGGTTTCCAAAGCACCCCCGCCCAACGCGGCGCGAGCGCCCGAGCCCACTCCGGCATCGGAATCCGGCAGTTGAACCACTCCGCGGGCCACGGTTGACATGCCCCCGGCCGGGCCGGACAATGCTATTCTTCCGTAAATCAGGAGTTCACATGAAGTTGCTCAGCCTTCTCGCCGTCGCCGCCCTGCTCGGCGGCCTCACGCTCACGACGACCGGCTGCTCCCGCCAGCAGCTCGTCCGGGCGAACATGACTAACGCCGCCGACTCGACCGTCCACAGCGACGACGAGGACTGGAACAACTACGCCCGCGTCGTGGACCACAACACGCGTGGCATCTGGGACGACCTCAACCGGCTGCTGTTGCTGGACAAGCCCAGCGCGATGTCGCCGTACTCGATCCCGCGCTAATCGAGCGAGATCCGGCCCAGAACATTATCGGCCCTGCGGGCTCAGACGAACCCCACCCACCCGCCGGCAACGGCGGGTTATTCGTGCGCCACCTCTAGCTTCGTTACGACTCGGACGACGCAGCCGTCAAGTCGAACGTTGCGACACCCGACCTTCCTGGTGGGGGATCCGGCCCGCGGCACCGCAGTTCTCGCCCGGCCCGGCTCAT
>JANQPR010000255.1 GCA_028285385.1 Phycisphaera sp. | reverse complement strand
GATCCGCACGCCGCTTCGGAGGGTTTGCCGACCGTGGCCGACGCCGCCCAACCCGAAGACCTGCTCCCGGCCGTGTCCCGGGGCGACGCCGAAGCGGTCCGGGCTTGCCTGGACCGCTACGGCGGGTTGGTGTGGTCGGTGGCGGTCCGGCTGCTCGGGGCCGGGCCGGACGCGGAGGACGCCAGCCAAGACGTGTTCATTGACCTGTGGAAACACGCCGAGCGGTTCGACCCCCGCAAGGCGAAGGAAGCCACGTTCGTCGCGATGATCGCCCGCCGCCGCTGCATCGACCGCCTTCGCCGGCGTACGACCCGGGCCGACCATGCCGCGGGCACCACGACGGGCGACGCCGCCTCGCTTGGTTCGCCGCTCGATTTCAACGACCTGCCCGCCGCCGCGTCGCGGGACGAGGTGGAAGACCGTGAAGAACTGCGGCGCATCGAGGCCGCGATGGACGACCTGCCCCCGCCGCGCCCGGAAGTCGTTCGCATGGCGGTCTGCGACGGGCTGACTCACCCGCAGATCGCCGAGCGCCTCGGCCTGCCGCTGGGCACGGTGAAGGCGCACGTCCGCCGGGGGTTGATCGCGCTGCGTGAAGCGCTCGGGGCCCACGCCCCCGCGGGGGTGACGCCATGAGTAACCCCAACCCGCCGCAACCCGAATCGCCGCGTGACGGCAACGAACTCGACCCGCGTTTAGCCGAGCAACTCGACTGCGTCGCCGGCGGGGAGTCGGTGGACGGTCCGTCGACACCCGACACGGACGACGCGTATGACTACGCCGCCGCGGCGCTGCAACGCACGGAGACCGAGCCGATGGACGTTCCGGCACACGTGCGGGACAAGTGGGAGATGGATGCCGAAGCGGTGTTCGCCCGCGAACCATTCACGACCTCGAGCGGGGGACCCGTACTCCTCTTTTGGCGGCCCTTCCTGCTCGGTGCGTTCGGCGCGGCGGCCCTGCTGGCTTTGGCTTTTGTCGGGTTCTCGCTGATGTTCGAGTCCCGGCAACCGATCGGTGACTCAACCCTCGCAAGGGTCACACCTGAACTCCGCGGCGACGCCATCAAGGTCGGTTGGTCCGGCGCACAGCCCGGCTACGAAGGCGTTGCCGGAACAGTCACCTGGAGCAACGAGGCACAGCGCGGCACGATGACCTTTACGGGTCTGCCCGCGAACGATCCCGAGGCCGGGCAGTATCAACTCTGGATCGTGGACCCGACCCGCGACTCTGAGCCCGTGGACGGCGGGGTGTTCGATATCGTCTCCAACGCCGAGGGCAAGGCGACGGTGCAGTTCACGCCGCGGCTGCCGATCGCGGGGCCGACGCTGTTTGCCGTGACGTACGAGAAGCCCGGCGGGGTTGTCGTGTCGGAAGGTCCGCTGCTGGTTGTGGCCACAGTCGAGGGTTGAGCACGGGCACCGCTTTGGGTCACAACGCGGCTAGGCAAACATCCACGGATCATGGATCACGGAAAAACTCAGTCCGCGTATTCCCACACCGTGACCTCGAGGTCTTGCACGCCCCATTGCAGGGCGATCTCGTGGGTGGGGTAGAGCAGGTCGAGGCGGTGACCTTTGATCGCGCCGCCGCGGTCGAGGACGGGCACCGGCTTGCCGCCGTGGTAGCCAGGGATGGAGACGAGCGTGCCGAAGGGCAGAAGCCGGGTGTCGGCGGCGACGAGTTTGCCGCCGTTAGTCCAAACGCTGTAGCCCGAGGCGGTGATCCCGTCGGCCCACTTGCCGCACGACCGCTCGTCGGGGCTGTAGGCCGTGGTCTTCATGCTCATCGTCTTGACCGCCCGCAGGGGCCGGCCGTCGAAGGTGACGACGGGTCCGGGCGTCACGCGAGCGACCGCCGAATCGGTCGCGGTCAACTCAGGCGTTGAGCGCGACGGCGCTTCGGCCGTGACTTCCACCGTTGGCGGCGCCGGGGACGCCAGCGCCGTTGTGGGGCTTGACACGCGTTCCGACACCGGCACGTTCATCAGCGGGGGGGCGGGCGTGTCCGACCGCATCGACCCCCATAGCCCGGCACCCAGCGCGCCGCCCACCGCGAACGCCCCGACCACGCACGCCCAGCCCAGCCGGCGGGCCCAGCGCTGGGTCCGACGCGTGCCGCGCAGCGGGATGTCGTGGCGTTGCAGGGTCATCGAGCGGCCAATCCAGAACGAATCACCGGCCCACAAACGCATCCGGACACGCTGCAAGCCGAGCGACAGATGATACCCGGCTCGCGACGCCAGACGCAAAATTTCAAGCCCGCGCCCGATCGGGGTCGATCTTAATCAGTTATTTGTGCTTCGCCGGGGCCGTACGCTTGGTCGCCGGCTTCCCTGCGGTGGCCGCGGCCCTCGCGGGCTTCTCCCCGTTTCCGCTGGACCCGCCCCCGTTCCCGCTGCCGGGGGTGGCGACCCAGATCAGCTGGTCCGCGGCGTACCAGACCGACTTGGCGTAGGGCTGGTGAACGGGCTTGATCTCGACGAACGCCAGGTCCTCGTCTTCGACCTGCATAGCCCACACCCGGCCGGTCATCTGCCCGTTGACGGACGACACGGTGTCTCCCTTGGCCAGCGTCCGGCCAGAGACATCACGGGCGGCGGGAGCGGGCGTGGACTTCTTGCGTGACATGGCGGCAATGCGTTTCATTTCGGTTCACGTGCGAGGCGGAAGAGCGTAGGAGTGAAACCGGCGTTTTTCTACCGGAAAACCCGCCTTTTCCTCGTTATCATGCCGCCCCCTCCCGCGCAGATGGTGCCGGGGATTTCCGCGCCGACCTCGCCGGTGCCAAGATCGAACCACCTCGAAGGAACCCCTCCATGGCCATGGAAACCACGCTGATCATCCTCAAGCCCGACGCCGTGCAGCGTGGCCTGATGGGCACGGTGCTCGCCCGGTTCGAAGCGAAGGGGCTGACCGTGGTCGGCGGCAAGTTCCAGATGGTCCCCAAGGCCCTGGCCGAGAAGCACTACGCCGAGCACGCGGGCAAGCCATTCTACGACGGGCTGATCCAGTTCGTGACCAGTTCGCCGGTGCTGGTGCTGGCGATCCGGGGCGTGAACGCGATCGCGGTCTGCCGGACGCTGATCGGCGCGACCAACGGGCAGAAGGCCGACCCGGGCACGATCCGCGGCGACTTCGGGATGTCCGGCGGGTACAACCTGATCCACGGCAGCGACTCGCCCGAGTCTGCCGAGCGCGAGCTGGCGCTGTGGTTCAACGACGGCGAACTCGTGGACTACGAGCCCACGCGGCAGGCGTGGGTGTATGACCCGTCGGACCTGTGAACGACCCCGAAGATTACGGCGGGGTAAGGCCCTCGTCGGCGTGGATGTCGGCATCGTCCACGACCAGTTTGTCGCCGACGATCATGCGGCCGTAGAACCGGGAATCTTCCTTGAGCTCCAGCTTGTCCGCGACGTGCAGGAAGCCAGCGAACCGAGATTCTTCGCCGAGTACGACCTCGCCGTCGGAGCCGTAGAGGTAGACCTCCAGGTCGGCGGTGCGCGACGAGTCCGAGTTGATCCTGGCTTCTTCGCTCACATCGAGTTTCTTGTTGATGTAAAGCTTTAAGGTGGCGCCGGAGTCGAGGACGACGCGGGCCTCTTCCTCGAGCTTCATCTCGTCGGTTATTTTGATCTCGACGTCGCCGCGGATCGTGAGTGTCTCCTCTTCCTTGATCTCGAGCTTGCCGTAGGTGAACTGGGTGCCGGACCCGGCGGTGCCGATGGTGGTGTTACTGCTGATGGTGCGGTCACCGGAACTGCCGGGGAAGCCGCTGGGCGCGGAGGGTCGGCTGGTGTCCAAGGCCGAGGACAGCGCGTCGGTGGTGCCGGAGATGCTGCCGCCGGCGAGGTCGATGACGCTGCTGGGGGTGCCGCCGACGCCGCAGTAGACGTCGCCCTCGACGTCCCCCTCGATCTTGATCTTGTCGCTGGAGGTGGTGTTGGACGCCATGACGGCGTTAGCGCCGGAGGAACCGCTGCTGTAAGCGCCGCTGCCTGAGTCGTAGCTGTCGACGTCCGAACCCGACTTGATCTCGATCTCGCCGGCGACCTGGATGTGCGGCTCGTCGCTGCCGCCGCTGGGCGTGCCCGGAAGCGCGGCCCACTCGATCGCCTTCTTCATGATCTCGTGGCCGTTGGCGTTGATCCCCTGGAAGGTGAAGCTGCTGCCCGAGTTGCCCCACGGCAGCATCACCCGCCGGCCCGCGGCGTTGCCCCCGCCGTAGAGCGCGTCGCCGGCGTCGAGGACAAACAACTGCGGGTACGACGTGCTCGGGCGTTCGGCCAGGGTTCGTATGCCGCCCGCGTACGTGCCGTAGGCGTACACCATCTGCTGCGAAGAGTCGGCGATCGTGTGGTTGCCCAGCGAAAGATGGTCTGTGATGTAGTGCAGGTTGTCCGTGATATCGATCGTGGTCGTGTTGTACGCGTAGGCCGTGGAAGAGAATCCGAAGTCGTCGTTGAGCGCCGCCTCTTCGCTGACGACGCCGATCGTGAAGCCCTTCAGCTTCGTGTTCACGTGCGAACCGATGACGTCCTCGGTGATGTACGCCACGTCGTTCACGAGCGCCGCGGCGTCGAAGACGCTCTGGGCCTCGGTGCTGCTGATGTAGCTGACGTCGAAGCCCCAGCCCCGCATGAGGTCGCGTTTCGTCTCCTCGTCGGAGCCCGGCGTCGGCGCGGTCTGGTTGTTGAGCACGAAGAGCACGCGGATCGCGTCGGGGCTCTGCGTGACCACGGTCCGCTGCGCGATCGCGGTGACGCCGCCGAACGCGCCGACGGCCGTGAACGTGACGGTGTCGTTGGCCTGGAAGCCCTCCGCGTCGTCGTTGGGGTCGCCGTCCGTGCGCTCGGCCGAGATCGTGACCGTGCCGCTGCCCATGGCGACGTCGGAGAACCACGTCCCCTCCGACTTCGCCCCGCCTTCGGTGGTCCAGTCGATGCCGTCGTCGAGGACGTAGGCCTCCATCGCGTCCAGGCCCGAGAGCGCGACGTTGAGCGCGTCGGAGCTGTTGCGGGTGTTCGACGCGAGTGTCGCGGCCGGCGTCAGGCTCTGCAGCACGCCCATCGCGACCACCGTCGCCACCGCGATCGCGATCAACACCAGCAGCATGGCGTAGCCGCCGCGCGAACGGGAGCCCGTTCGTGGGTCAACAACCAGAGAGCGGAGGGACGCGGCGATCATTGTGAGCTCCCAATCTCCGCGGCGTGGACCTGCGAGTCGCTTTGGCCGCCGACGGTCACGGTCTGGCGCCAGGTCACCAGCGCCGTCGCCGTGGGTGTTGCGTCGCCGGCGAACGAGAACGCGGTGACATCCCGGACCCACGTCGTCACGGCCATCTCGCCCGCGCCGCTGAGCGTCGTGTCCAGCGTGGGGATGTCGCCGATCGGCACCGCGACCGACGTGTGCGTCGTAGAGTCGGCCGTGTGGTGCTCGAGGCGGTCGTTGCTGGCGTCGTACTTGATCCACGCGATCTCGTCGCTGTCGTAGTCGTCGTCGCCGTCCAGATCGTCGGCCCAGAGCGTGACTTCGTCGGTGCTGAGCTCCAGCACTTCCTTGGCGCCGCGGACGGCGTCGGCGATCCGTGCGGCGGACACGCGCTGCTTGGGCACCAGGTCGCGCTGCTCGTTCCCACCCTCGGCGGCGTACGCCACGGCGTGTAGCATCGCCGCGACCGCCGTGCCCACGAACGCGGTCGACGCCAGCGCTAAGACTAGTTCCGCCAGCGACAGGCCGGCGCAACGACGCCAACGCGCGTGTCCACAGGTCGTGTTGCGCGCCCGCTTGCGAAGGTGGGTGGGTGGCGTCACGACGCGGGCTCCGTGGCGAGGCGGGTCATCGTCCACTGCCCGCCGGCGTCGTCGGTCACGGTCACCGTTACCGATACGCCCGGGTAGCTGCGCGACAGCACGGTCGCGACGTTGGCGTCGTACGTCACCGTCACCGACCGCGCGAACCGGCCGTACTCGTCCGGGTAGGCGGCGCCCGTCGCGTCGGTGAGCGCGCCGGCGGCCTCGCTCCAGCCGTGGTAGTCGTCGTGGTTGTCGTACAGGCCCCGGCTGGTCTCGCCGGCGTCGGGCCCGGGCGTCACGATCGCCGCGTTGTCGGGGTCGAAGTACGGCTGGCTCAGCACCTCCGCCATCGTCGCCTCCAGCAGCGAAACCGCCCGGCTCTGGTGCAGCGACTCGTAGGCGTGCGCCTGCCCGATCACCAACGCCTGGGTCAACGCCGCGACGCTGAACGCCAAGATCGCCGACGCCAGCAACACCTCGGCCAGCGTGAAGCCGTGGTCCAGCCGCTCGCGTTGGTTGGGGGGTCGACGTCGCATCGCTCGGGTTGCATCGGGGGGCGCCGCGTGTCGGTCGGTCGCGTTTCCGCCGTGCAGCGCACTCAAAAATGGATATCGGGGAGCCGACGCGGGCCGTTCACCCGTCGCGGGCCGGGGCGACCGGTTTTCCCGTCAAGCCGGGCGAACCTTGCGGCCTGTCGGCGTTATGGGACTTGCGGAAAGCCGCCGGCGACGTCGCATCCGACCAAGACGCCCGCCTCATGCGTCGATAACCCGTCCGTGCTGAGGTGCCGTCTCCATCGAGCCGCGGTCGCGCCCCGCCGTGCGTTCACGATCGCTGAACTCGTGGTGGTCATGCTCGTGCTGACGATCATGGCCGCGCTCGTCGTGCCACGCATCGGCTCGGCGGACACGAACAAGCTGCGCGCCGCCGCACGCCTGCTCGCCACCGACCTGCAGGTCGCCCAGAGCGAGTCCATGGCTCACCCCGACGAGCTCCGCATGCTCGACTGGCACATCGGCGAGGCCTGGCGGTACAACCTCGAGACCTCCGACCACGACGGCGCCGCCAACCCCGGCCAGATCCTCACCCACCCCGTCACCAAGACCGACTACCAGGTCTACTTCGGCCAGGACGCGGCGTACGACTTCCTCGAAGGCGTCTGGTTGGCCAAGTCCAATCTCGCGATCACCGACCATAACGGGCACATCCACTTCGGCGCGTTCGGCCAAGTCGACTTCCCCACGTACACGCCGACCATGATCCTCGCCGCCGGCGAAGCCACGCTGCAGGTCGACGTCGACGTCGACACCGGCAACGTCACGATCGCCGACGATTTCGTCTCTCTGGATCAGCTCGGCGGCATCACGCTCCCGGGGCCAGCCGGCAACGTGTCGACGCAGGCAACCTCGCCGTACTGAGTTCGGTTACGCGCTTGAATGGTCACGCGTCGCGCACCGGGTTGCGCAGCGTGCCGATGCGCTCGATCTCGACTTCGACCGTGTCGCCATCACGCAAGGGCCGCGGCGGCTCGCTCGCCATGCCGACGCCCGACGGCGTGCCGGTCAGGATCACCGTGCCCGGTGGCAGGGTCGTGTCCTGCGACAGGAACGCGATCAACAAAGCGACACTGAACACCATGTTCGCTGTGGTGTCCCCTTGCCGTGTTTCGCCGCTCACCCGGCACGCGATGCGCAACGCCTGCGGGTCGGGGATCACATCTTCGTCCCCCTCGAACGCGGGCCGTGCCGTGACGATCACCGGCCCCAGCGGGCAGAACGTGTCGAAGCTCTTGCCGCGCACCCACTGCCCGCCGCCCCGGTCCTTCTGCCACCGCCGGGCCGAGACGTCGTTGCCGCACGTGTAACCAAACACGTAGTCCAGCGCGTCGGCTTCGGTCGCGTCCTTGCACGGCGAACCGCCCGGCCCGCGCCCGATCACCACCGCCAACTCCGACTCGTAATCCACCTCGGGCCCGTCGAACTGGCAACGCGGGAGCACGACGTCGTCGCCGTCGCCGACCACGCACGACGCCGGCTTCATGAACACCACCGGCCGGTCGGGGACGTCGCCGCCAAACTCCCGCGCGTGCTCGGCGTAGTTCTTGCCGATGCACCACACCGCCCGCGGGTCGACCGGCGCGAGCGCCCGGCCGCCGGTGATGAACTCGCCCGTCGGGGCCGCCGCCTCGCGCAACGGGTCGCCCGAAAGCCGTTCACGCCGGCCGTCCGCGTGCACCCGGCACCACAACACGCCCGATTCCTCGTGCTGCACCCGCGCGATCCGCATGCGTTACTGCTCCTGCGTCCCACCGCCGCGGCCGGTTGCGACGACGCCCGGCGTTATAATCCCTACCTTCATCCGGGCGACTGCCCCTGTACGCCCCGGCCCGTGACGGACCACTCTACCGCCGGCCGCGTCCCACTCCCGGATCCCCGAATCGTCGGCACGACGCCCGATTCCCCGGAGCCGCCCCTTGGCCGAAACGCCCCCGACCGCCGCGACCACCGCGTCCCCGCCGCCCAGCGTCAAGACCTGGCGTGAGTTAAGCCCCGGGCAGAAGAAGTCGGAGGTGCCCGAGGGCCTGTGGACCCGCTGCGCCAACTGCGAGGCGATGCTCTACACCAAGGCCCTGCGCGAGGCGATGTGGATCTGCCCCGAGTGCGACCACCACCACCGCATCGGCGCCGACGAACGCGTCACCCAACTCGTCGACCCCGGCTCGTTCGAGCCGATGTGGACAGGACTCTCGCCCGTCGACTCCTTGCAGTTCGTCGACCGCCTGCCGTACCAGCAGCGCATCGAGAAGGAGCAGGGCAAGACCGGGCACAACGACGCGCTCGTCGCGGGCAAGGCGTTTGTCAAGGGGCGCGGCGTCGTGCTCGCCGTGATGAACAACCAGTTCATGATGGCGTCGATGGGCAGCGTCGTCGGCGAGAAGATCACCCGCGCGGTCGAGCTCGCCACCGACGAGGACAAGCCGCTCATCGTGGTCTGCGCCGGCGGCGGCGCCCGCATGCAGGAGAGCACGCTCGCCGTCTCGCAGATGATCAAGACCTCCGCCGCGCTCGCGCGGTTCGACGACGCGGGCGGGCTGTACCTTACCGTCCTCACCGACCCGACCACCGGCGGCACCGCCGCGTCCTTCGCCATGCTCGGCGACATCACCCTCGCCGAACCCGAGGCCCTCATCGGCTTCACCGGCGCCCGCGTCATCGCCAACACCGTCCGCCAGGAGCTGCCCGAGGGTTTCCAACGCGCCGAGTTCCTCGTCGAGAAGGGCTTCGTGGACCGCGTCGTCCACCGCCACGAGCTACGCAATGAGATCGCCCGGTTGATCGACTACGCGGGGAAGTGACCGATTTCGAGCCTTCGTTGATCGGGCTCGGTCGATATCTAGTTCCCGTAGAAGGAATCTGGTGCTCTACGAAAAGCTGCCAAGGCTTCCGATTGTGAGATGCCGAAACGTCTGGCTGCATCCTGCAATACGAGTGGGTCGTGTGAGCTTGGGAAATGACCACCATCTCTAGCTTCGTAGTACCTCCATCTTGACTGCATGTATCTCTCAATCTGTGCATCTCGATCAGCTTTTCGATTCTCCTGTCTTTGCCGTGCTGCCCGAGCCGCGGCTTGCTTGGCACGTTCCGTTTCGACCTTACGCTCGAACTCTTCAACTTCTGGCAGTCGTTTCGCGTAGGCATCATGAATTGCTGAGAATCGTTCTTCAAGTCGAGGGTCGCTGATGTCCCGTTCTCCGACGAAGGAGGTAAACTTGTCGTGCGCTTCTTGTGCGTCTTGAGGTGTGCCGAGGGCAATGGCATATTCGACTTCTTCACATAAAGCGACAATCTCTTGGCGATTTGCCTCTTCCCAGGATTCGCTACGCGTGGAAAAGAAGATAAACAGCAGCACTGTTGTCAATGCCATTCCGCCCACAAGCCAGCTAGCAAATCGCTCGCTCATCATCTATTCAGGATAATCGATGCCCAAACTCACTACCTCCGCCCCGGTCTTGCTCGTGCGTGACGTGAAGGCGTCGGCCGACTACTTCCGGGACTGCTGCGGGTTCAAGTACGACCGGTTCTGGGGGGACCCGCCGGGGTTTTGCATGGTCTGGCGGGACAGCTTGTGCATCATGCTCAAGCAGACCGAGCGCCACGACAAGATCATCGCCAACTGGACCGTCGAGGACTGCCTCTGGGACGTCTACTTCTGGGTCGACGACGCGAAGACGCTGCACGACGAGTTCGTTGCCGCTGGCGCGAAGATCGACTACGGGCTCTGCACCCAGGACTACGGCTGCTACGAGTTCGGTATCCAGGACCTGGACAACCACGACATCGCGTTCGGGCAGGACCTCGACGTGTACCCGATGAAATCCGGCAGCGAATAGGCCGGCCGGGGTTCGGGCTGTCCGGAATCGACAACCGGTTTGCGCGGTGGGAACAAGACCACGCGGGTTCGACCCGTTAGCATCGGTCTTCGCCGTGATCTGTTCCCCGTTCTCCGGAGAGTTCCAATGGCTTCCGCGTCTGACGGCATGAACTACGCCCCGCAGGGCAAGCCCGACCCCGTTGTCAAGCCCGGCGAGTTCTGTTTCGCCGTCGCGGCGATGGACCACGGGCACATCTTCGGCCAGACCAACGGGCTCACGGAGGCCGGCGCGACGCTGAAGTACACCTTCGACAAGCTCGACCCCGACAAGGCCAGGAACCTCGCCGACCAGCACGGCGCGCAGCACGTCACCGACCTCGACGTGATCCTGAACGACCCGGAAGTACAACTCGTCGCCGCCGCGGCGATCCCCAACGAGCGGGCGCCGCTGGGCATCCGGTGCATGGACGCCGGCAAGCACTACTTCACCGACAAGACGCCGCTGGTCTCGCTGGAGCAACTCGGAGACGTGAAGGCCGCGATCGGACGCACCGGCAAGAAGTACATGGTGTACTACTCCGAGCGGCTGCACGTCGAGTGCGCGATGCACGCGACCGAACTGATCGAGCAGGGCGCGATCGGCCGGGTGTTCCAGGTCACCGGGTTCGGCCCGCACCGGCTCGGCCCGCCGGAGGGACGCCCGGACTGGTTCTACAAGCACGAGCAGTACGGCGGGATCCTCTGCGACATCGGCAGCCACCAGATCGAGCAGTTCCTCACCTACGCCGGCTGCAAGGACGCCACCGTCCAGGCCGCCAAGGTCGCCAACTACCAGCACCCGCAGTTCCCCGAGCTCGAGGACTACGGCGACTGCACGCTCATCGGCGACAACGGCGCGACCATGTTCTTCCGCGTCGACTGGTTCACCCCCATCGACCTCCGTGCGTTCGGCGACGGGCGGACCTTCATCGTCGGCACCGAAGGCTTCATCGAGCTGCGGAAGTACGTCGACATCGGCAACCCCGACGGCCCGGGCGACCACCTGATCCTGGTCAACAAGGACGGCGAGCAACGCATGGACCTCAAGGGCAAGGTCGGGTTCAAGTTCTTCGGCCGGCTCATCCGCGACTGCATCGACGGCACCGAGACCGCCATGACCCAGGCCCACGCGCTCAAGGCCGCGGAGCTGTGCGTCCGGGCGCAGATGCAGGCGGAGCGTGTGACCGACTGAGCGTGAGGCGAGCAGGAGCGGGGTGGGCCTCGTCCGGTTGTCGGGTCTGTGACGAGCGTGCGGGCCGATAACGAGTCAACGATTCCGGTAACGCGCCCAGAACCGCACCGGGCCGGCCGTGGGGTCGATGGGTGCCACGCCGATGCGTGGTGCTCGCCTCATCCCGGGCTTGTGGTGTGTCTGCTTGCTTGCCGCGGCGGCGCTGCCGGTGCCGCAAGCCCTGGCCGACGCGCCGAAGCTGCAGGTCTTCGCGTCGGACCACTACCATATTCACACGAACCTGACCAAGGCCGAGACCGTGCCGTACGGCCGGCACCTCGACGCGGTGTTCAAGGAGTACCGCCGGCGGTTCTCCGGGTTCATCGGGCGTGAGGCCGGCCCCATGCCGGTGTACCTGTTCCGCACGCAGGCGGAGTACCTCGACTTCCTCGGCTCGCTGGGCATCAAGGCGCGGCACTCCGGCGGGATGTTCTTCGTCACGCACCGCGCCCGCGGCCTGGCGACGTATGTCGACGAGCAGCGGACGAGCGAGACCTACGCCGTGCTCCAGCACGAGGGCTTCCACCAGTTCGCGTGGACGCACCTGGGCCCGGAGCTGCCGACGTGGGTGAACGAGGGCCTCGCGCAGTACTTCGAGGACGCGCCGCTGGTCAACGGCCGGCTGATCGTGGGCACGACGGACGGCGGCCGGCTGGCGCGGGTGCGGGCGGCGCTGAACACGGGGCAGGCGTTGCCGCTGGGCACGCTGTTCAACATGAGCGAGCGGCAGTGGGGCCACGCGCTGCACCACGACGCCGGGCACAGCGGGCTGGTGTACAGCCAGGCGTGGTCGGTCGTGTACTTCCTGATCCACGGCGAGGACGGCCGGTACCGCGCGGCGTTTAACCGGTACCTGCGGGAGATCAACGCCGGCCGGCCGGAGGCGGTCGCCTACCGCGCGGCGTTCGGCACGTCGGACCCGTCGGTGATGCAGCGGCGGTGGGCGGCTTACGTGCGCGGCATGGAGACGCCTGCGCTCTCGGCGGCGGCGGAACGGCTGGACTTCCTCGCCACCGCTCTGTCCTACTACGACCGGCAGGGCTGGCCGATGCCCGACGACCTCGACGAGTTCGAGCAGCAACTCACAGCCGTGAAGTTCTCGGTGCGCCGCATCGAGCAGGGCGTCGAGACGGTGCAGCAGTCCGACGACCGCGCCCTGTACACGTTCGTACGCCCGGGCGGCGACCCGCGACGGTTCGAGCTGCTCGCGCCGTCGCGGAGTGACCTGCCGCCCCGCATCGCCGCCCCCGGGTTGGTGCCCGAGCCGCGTGTCGAGTGGAGCCGCGCCGACGACGGCACGCTCCGCCACACGCTGGTGTACCGCTGAGGGGTTTGCTGCGGGCGGGTCAGCACGCAGTGTTGCGTGATCACGCCCGGTCGACGCGTGAGTAGTCGGTTCGCGAGTCGAGGAACGTGCAACGCAAACCGACGCACTTGCGGCGTCGCCAAGCCGTATCGATCGGGTATGTGCCGTCTCCGAAGCCCGTGAAGCAACGCCCGACCGTGCAGGTCTTCCCGGCGTAGTCGATCGTGTATAGGTCGCAGCCGTCAACGTGAACGCCGAGCAGCTTTTCGGCCAGTGCTTCCTGCTGGCTCTCGGATAGCGACTCATAGAACGGCACAAACTCGCCAACCGCGATTCCCCACGAATCCACCGGGACGTCGTGCTCGTGTTTGAACTTAAGTTTTTTGGATGCAGCGTCCTCGTGGAGCACTTGGACGGAAGCGATCCGACGGTGGCCACCGAAATCTGCCCCCATCGCGGTGATTGCATACCGCCCGGGCTTAACGTTGACGTCCAATCCCGCGCCGGTTCCGAGGCTCCAGAGGTCGTCTAGGCTCAACAGCCCGTCGGCGATCGAAATCACACCGATCTGAAAAGGACCGGCGTCTTCGAAGTAGCCTACGGATGGGAAGCGGCCGACCGATTCGCCGATCCAGCGTTGGCAGGCGTTCGGCTCCGAATCGGACATCGCTGAGTCCCCGTTACGCCGCGTCCATGTCGACCGCGCTGTCGCCCGGGTCGATGCTCCCCACTGGCTCGTCCCCCGCAACCACCGGCACGTAGTCGTCGCCTTCCTTGAGCACGCGACCGTCCGTCGTGCGGATCTCGGGGACGGGGTTGTCCTTCTCGTGCTGCTTCCAGGCCTTCTCGAGCTTCTGCTGTTGGTCTTCCTCGAGCGTGGTGAAGCCGACCCGGCCGCGGCACTTGGGGAAGCCGGAGCACGACAGCCACAAGCCGTTCTTGCCGTCGCGGAGGTACAGCGGCCGCTCCTCGCACTTCGGGCAGATGATGTCGGTCGTGTACGGCTCGGTCTTGGGCAGGACGACGTGGCCTTTCTTGGGGTCGAGCTTCACGATGAACTGCACCTGCGGGTAGGTGCTGGCCGCGAGGAACGGCCCGAAGCGCCCGTTGCGTTTGATCATCGGCTGGCCATCTTCGGGGCAGACGATGTCGGTGAGCTCGGGCTCCATCGGGTTGCCGTGTCGGTCGATCGGCGCGGCGTAGGTGCAGGGCTCGGGCATCTCGTCGGAGAGCTTCTGGAACTTCTCCTTGTCGCCTTTGCTGAGCTTGGTCCAGTTGACCTTGTCGGAGGCGTCTTCGTTTAAAACCTTGGGGCGGGCTTTGCCTTTCGCCTTGTGCAGCCACCATTGCCCGGGGTGTCCCTCGACTTCCACCTTGACCGGCGGGACGTTGAAGGCGCAGCAACTCAGGAACCGGCCGTTGCGGCCGAACTTGTACTCGGTGCCGCTGTCGCATTTGGGGCAGGGGTGCGGCGCGGGCTCGCTGGTGGCCTTGGCGTGGGTGAGGTTCTCGAGGGCGTGCTCGAGCTTGTCGACAAACGGGTCGTAGAACTCGTGCAGCGTCTTGCGCCAGTCGCGCTCGTCGGACTCGATCTCGTCGAGGTGGGCCTCGATCTCTCGGGTGAATCCGACGTCCAGGATGCCCGGGAACGCCTCGACGAGCATGTCGGTGACCACCTTGCCCAGGTCGGTCGCCATGAGGCGTTTGTCGCGGGGCGTGACGGTCTCGACGTACTTGCGGTCCTGGATCGTGCCGATGATCGCGGCGTAAGTGGACGGCCGACCGATGCCTTCCTCTTCGAGCTTCTTCTGCAGCGACGCCTCGGTAAAGCGCGGCGGCGGCGAGGTGAAATGCTGTGTGGGGTCCAGGTCGATCGGCGCGACGTCTTGCTGTTCCTTCAACCCTTTGGGCAGCAGCACGTCGTCGGACTTCGGTAGCCCCGTGACCTTGAGGTGCCCGTCGAACACAAGGACGCGCCCGGTCGCGCGGAAGGTGGCGGATCTGTCGTCGTTCTGGATGCTGATCGCGGTGGCGTCGAACTGAGCCGGCGTCATCTGGCAGGCGACGAAGCGGCGCCAGATCAGGTCGTAGAGCTTGAGCTGCTCGTCCGAGAGGCGTTGCCGGATCGACTCGGGAGTGATCGTGACGTCGGTGGGGCGGATGGCCTCGTGGGCTTCCTGCGCGTCCTTGTTGGAGGACTTGAAGAAGTTGGGTTTCTCGGGCAGGTACTGCTTGCCGTACTTGCCGTCGATCCAGTTGCGGGCCATGTCTAGCGCATCCTTGGAAAGGTGCGTGGAGTCGGTCCGCATGTAGGTGATCAGGCCGGTCTGGCCGCGGGCGCCCTTGAGGTCGACGCCCTCGTAGAGCTGCTGGGCGACGCGCATGGTGCGTTGCAGGTTGAATCCGAGGCGGGTCGACGCCTGCTGCTGCATCGTGGAGGTGATGAACGGCGGGCCGGGCCGGGAACTGGTGCGCTTGGTCTCGATCGACGTGATCGCGTACCCCGGAGCATCCGACGCGATGCCGCCGAGGTAGCGGACCTTCTTTTGCGCGGGGCCCTTGGCGTTCTCGTCTTCGGTTTCAACGGTGTCGGCCAAGTCAAACCCGAGCCGCTCCGCGACGTCGAGCGCCCGACCGCGCTCGGTGACGTCGAACTTCTTGCCGTTGAGCTCGACCAGTTCGGCCCGCATCACGCCGCGCTCGGACAGCCACGCGTTCTGCTCCTTGACCGTGCGGTCGTTCTGGTCGTCGGGGGTGTAGAAGAAGCCGCGCCACTGCTCGCCAAGCTTGGCCGCGTCGCTGACGGACGGGGTGAAGAACCCGGTGACTTTCCAGTACTCGTCCGGGATGAACGCCTCGATCTCGCGCTCGCGTTCCACGACGAGCCGCGTCGCCACGGACTGAACCCGTCCGGCACTCAACCCGCCCGCGACCTTCTTCCACAGCAGCGGCGAGACCTGGTACCCGACGATCCGGTCGAGGATGCGCCGGGCCTGCTGGGCGTCGACGCGGTTGAGCTCGATGCTGCGCGGGTGGTTGAACGCGTGGTCGACCTCGTCCTTGGTGATCGCGTTGAAGACGACGCGCTTGGCCGAGTCGATCGGGATCTTCAGCGCCTCGGCCAAGTGCCAGGCGATCGCCTCGCCCTCGCGGTCCAGGTCGGTCGCGAACCAGACGTCGGCGGCGACCTTCGCGGCCTTGCGGAGGTTGCTGACCGTGTCCTTCTTGTCGGCCATCACTTCGTAGCTGGGCTCGAAGTCGTTCTTGAGGTCGACGCCCGGGACGGGGTGTTCGTCGCGCTTGCTGCCCTTCGGGGCGGACTTGGGCAGGTCGCGGACGTGCCCGACCGAGGCCATGACGTAATAGTCCGGCCCGAGGTACTTGTTGATCGTCTTGGCCTTGGTGGGCGACTCGACGATGACCAGGTGCCGGCCCTCGGCGTCCTTGGGGTTGAACGACGCGCGGCGACGGCTCGACCCGCCCGCCTTGCGGCCGGGGGCTTTCTTGGTGGTCTTGTTGGCGGACGACTTCTTGGCCATGCGGGAGCCGGGTACGGAGTGAATCGGGCCTGGGTTCGGAGCGGTCGGCGGCGTTTGGCCCGCGGGGTTTTCGGACCCGCCGGGTCGCTTCCCCATCGGCCGACCGGGGGCCTAACACTTGAGCGGCGGCAACCCTAAAAGTCAAGCAATCGTCGTAAGTGATTTTTAGGAATGAGTTTACGTGGAGTTCAGTGGTGGGCCCACATCGTGATCACGACGGTCAGGGCCCCGATGCCGTAGGTGGTCGGGTCGGTCATCGCGAACAGCAGCGGGTCGCCACGGAGCGTCCGGCGGTGGGCCCGGAACCACAGCCGGCTGACCCAGTACAGCAGCAGCGGCGTGATCAGCCAGAGCCGTTCGGGGTGGGCGTAGTTGGTCTGCGCCTGAGACGCCGCGAAGTCCGCGTTGATGTAGAAGGCCAGGACCAGCACCGCCAGGTACCCCGACGCGACGCCCATGGTCCGCACCAGCGGCGTGTCGTCGACCCGGTAGCCCCGGCCGGCGACGAGCGTGGTGCCGTGGTCGCCGCGGTCGGCCTGCATCGCCAACTCCGCGTACCGCTTCGCGAACGCCAGCGACAGGAACAGGAACGACCCGAACGCCAGCAGCCACGCGGTGGGGAACAGGTCTTCCGCGACGCCGCCCGCGATGATCCGCAGCACGTAGAGGCTCGCGAGGCAGATGACGTCGAGCATCGCGACGCCCTTGATCACCAACGCGTACGAGAACGCCACGACCAGGTACGTCAGCAAGACCATCAGGAACGCCGACGACCCCAGCGCGATCGAAAGGCCCGCCGCGATCAACAGGGAACCGAGCAGACACACCGGTGCGGCGGCGACCCCCCACGGGATCGGTAACTCGCCCGACGCCAGGGCCCGGTTCTTCTTCCGGGGGTGGGCGCGGTCGGCGGGCAGGTCGATCAGGTCGTTGGCGAGGTAGACCGCAGAACCGGCCAAGCAGAACGCCGCGATCGCGGGGATCACCGCGAGCCACTTGTCGCCGTCGAGCATCGCCATGCCCGTGAACATCGGCAGCAGCAGCAGCAGGTTCTTGCCCCACTGCTGCGGCCGCATCGCCTTGAGCAGCGTCTTCCAGCGGGGCTTGGCGTCGGGGACGACGGCGGTGGTGGGGACGCTGGCTTCACGCAGCGCGGCGCCGGTGCCGTGCTTGGCGCCGACGGTGTAGGCGTGCCGTGATTCCTTCCAGAGCTTGCGGTCCACGACGCCGTCGCCGGCATAGTCGAACGGCCCGTCGCCGAGGCGTTGGCGGATCAGGTCGAGCTTGTTGGCCCCGATGGTGTTGATGTCGGGGTGGTCCGGGTCGTTGGTGGCGATGACGCCGTCGAAGCACCCGAGGTGGTCGGCGACGGCGCGGGCGTTGGCGAAGTCGGTCCCGGTGGTGAGCCAGACGGGGCGGCCGTCCGCCTTGGCGTCTTCGATGAGCCGCCGGATCTCCGGGCGGTAGGGCAACGACGCGGGATCGATGGGCTGAAGCTCCGCGACTCGCCGTTTGAACGCCGGCCGGCCGTGCAAGACCAGCGGCACTGCCGCGACCGCTTGCATCGGCTGCTCCCGCACCAGCGCGAGGTAACCCTCCCAGAGCGTGTCGGTGGCGACGAGCGTGCCATCGAGGTCGACGATCAGGGGAACCGCGGACGTTGCGGCGGGCGGGGTACGGGCGGCTTCGCCGTTGCCATCCCGGGTCGGGTGACCGTCAACGGCTTGCGGCGTCACGTCCGCCGGCGGGTTGGGGTCGGTGGTGTCGGGCATGGGTCAAACGGCCGGTCGCCGGTTGTCGGTCAGCAGCGGATGCGGGGCAACGTACCCGGTTTCGCCGGCCCGTCGCGTCATCGGGGAACCGCGGCCCGACAGCCGATGTATGGGCAACACGGCCTTCCTGCCGCGGTATCGGCGGGGCCCGCGGCCCGGTCCACCCCCGGACGCTCGGAACCCCGCTCGGAACCCTCTCCGTTACCGCCGGGGGGCCGATAAGGTTCGCCTTTGCGTTTTCTCGTTCTGTCTCCCCGTGCCGAGCCCCGAACCCCCAAACATCACGGTTTCGTCGGACCGGCCCCTCGGCGTCGGCCCCGTCGCGTGGCTGGCGCTGGTTGGCTTGGCTGGCGTGATGCTCGGGTTGTTGCTGTGGCGCGGGGTGCTGCCGGGGCTGAGCTTTTCGGGCGACCTGACGATGATCCACGCGGGCGCCCGGCTGTGGTGGGAGGGCGGCAACCCGTACGACTTCGAGGCGTTGTACGCGGCATACGAGGAGGCCGGCGGGCGGGGCGAACGGCAAAAGGACGTGAAATGGTTCGTCGCGCTGTACCCGCCGACGACGTACGCGACGCTCGGGCCGTGGGGCGTGCTGTCGTGGCCCGCGGCGCGGGCGGTGTGGCTGCTTATGTCGATTGCGTCAGCGGCGGCGATCGCGGCGTGGGCGTGGCGTTGGCGGCCCCAGTCGAAAGTCAGCGAATACGGAAGCCGCGCCGCGCAGCCGTTGTTGATTCCTTTGCTGCTGCTCGCCGTGTGGCTCGGCTTCGCGCCGCTGCACACCACGCTGAAGTTTGGCCAACTCGGGCTCGTCGTGCTCGCGCTGCTCGTTTGGGCCGTCGGCAGCCCGGGAAGAAAACCCAAGCCCTGGCTTGCCGGATTGTTGCTCGCGATCGCCGGCGCGATCAAGCCGCAACTCGCGGGGCTGATCGCGCTGGGGCTGCTTCCGTTAGGCCGGTGGCGGGAACTCGTGTGGTGCCTCGGGTTCGGTCTGGTGATTACCGTGATCGCGGTGGGGCGGTTCGAGGTTGCCGGCGTGCCGTGGCTGCAGGACTTGTTGACGAACCTCGACCGCTTTGCCGGCAAGGACTTCGCCGACCCGCGCCCAAGCAACGACAAGGCGTTCCAGATGATCAACCTGGACCCGCTGGCGTGGCGGCTGGGGTTCGACACGGCCGTCGGCCGGCTCGCAGTGTGGGGTGTTTTCGGTTTGTCGTGCGTGTGGGCCGTGTGGAAGGTCGGCAAGGCGCGGTGTTCGTGCCACGGCTTCGACGAGCGCGACCGACCGAGCGGCGTCACGCTCTGGGTCATGTCGTTGCTGGCCGTGTTGACGCTGCTCGTGGCGTACCACCGGTTCTACGACGCGGTGTTGCTCGCGGTGCCGGCGGTGTGGCTGTGGCGGGCGTGGACGGATAAACAGGCGGCGAAGCGGCGGACGTTGTCTCTTTGGCTTGCCGCGTTGGCGATGCTGTGGTTCGTGCTGCCGATCACGCAGACACTCGACAGCCTCCGCATCCACGGCCACCTGCCCGCATCGATCTTCAACCTGCCTGGGTGGCACACCGTGGTCATGCACGGCTCGACGTGGACGCTGTTGGCGTTGTGGCTGGCGCTGTTGATCGCTGGGCCAAGTCCGAACGGGGTCAGCCGCTCGGCCTGTCCGCTTCCGGGGGCGGACACAGCACCGCGAAGTACTGCAGCCCCGATGTGAAAAAAGCGCTGTACGGCAGCGGGTACAGCGGCATCTTCGTGCGCTCTTCAACGATTCCCGCGTTCAGCGAGGCAAACAACTCCCGCCAGCCGCTCGGTGTCGGGTAGCGGTAGAGGCACTTCACGCCGTAGGGCGCGTTGGCCGCCCAGTCCATGAGGCAGATGCGTTGGTGCTTCCACCAGCGCCCCGGCGCGGGCCCGTCGCCGGGGCTGTGGTCCTTGACGATCACGGCCCGTTTCGCGACCCGCAGGCACTCACCCAGCAGCGCACCGGGGTCGGGCTCGTGGTGCAGCACGTCGGCGATGATCACCACGTCGAACGCGTTGTCGTCGAACGGCATCGCCCCACCCGTGTACCCGGTCACCGGGATCGATTCATTGCCGCGCGGGT
>JANQPR010000249.1 GCA_028285385.1 Phycisphaera sp. | reverse complement strand
TAGCCGAACACCCGGTCGTTGCGCCGGCGCTCGAAGAAGTCGGGCGGCGCCTCGTAGTGTCACTCCACAAGCCGGTCGAGGTCGCCGAGGTTGGACGTCCCCGGGTTGCCGCTGGCCATTTCGAGGTCGGTGGTGTTGGCCGCCGAGCCGGCAACGTGCCCGCACACCGAACGCCTGCTTTGGCGGGTCTGGTGCAAGCACTGCGGTCAACACCACTGGCACGGGCCGCGGCCGGGTCACCGGGAAGCGCACTGTCAGGGTGTCACGCCGTATACGGCGACAGGGTACAACCTCGCGGCCTGCGGTGGAGCAATGTCAGAGCAACCAGAACCAATGAAGACGGCTCCGGCACGGCTGTGATCACCGGCAGCGTCCCGTCGGCCCAGTTCTTTGTCACCATGTCGAGTTCGTTTTGGCTTATCAGCCCGTCGAACATGCCGAAGGCCAGGTTCCATTCGACGAAACCACTCGGCAGTTGGGTCGCCCCCCAGTTCCCCGGAGTGATGATCAGGTCGAGGTCGGGCTGCGACACGAAGCCGTCGCCGTTGAAATCGCCAATCAACACGAGTGGAACCTCGGCGTCGTCTTCGAACTTTGTCGCATGTTGCGCCAGACTCGTCCAGTAGCCTATGCTGCCGTACCGACCGTTGCCCCCAGTGGTTACCACGCCGGCGACGAGCCACTCACCGCTAAAGTCCCGGACAAGTAGCGGCCCCCCGCTGTCTCCTGGGGCCACGGTCGCTTCAAATTCGGTTGGGTCCTCACTCCCCGGAAGAACGTTGTTGGCGGAGTCGCCGTTGTCGAAGTCGGCCGAGAAGGTCATATCAGTGTTGCCAATGTCATTCCCACTCGCGTCGAGGGCTGGGCCGTATGCGTCGATCACGGTTGTACCGGCACGTCGAAAGGGATCGGTATCAGGGCCAACATAGTTATGCCCAACCGTGCCGACGCCGCTAAGACCGTAGCCGACCAGGCTGGCTGTCTTACCGACCAACGTGTCTGTCTCCACGGTCGGTCGGATCGGGGTCGCGATATGAGCAGGCACGTCATCAGTGAGGCGAACGACGGCCACGTCGCTGCCATCCCGACTGTCGCCCCCAGGGGGGCGGGGTCCCCCGATGAATACAACATCATCCACTACGGCCTCGTAGTCCGGATCGTCGTGGTTGCTACCGAATCTTATAGCTTCTAGGCTCTCCACACCGCTGTGGCGAGCGGTCAGCACAAGATTGGGGGCGATCAATACGCCGCTAGCGTAGAAATCGAAACCTTGTCCGGGAGTACCTTCTATCGCAACCACTGCGTCAAACTGCTCGGCGTACTTCCCCGAGGCGTCGAGGCCATGGAATTCGTCGCCATCGACGGTGATCAAAGCGTCGTGTCTGATCAAGATGGCGTGGGTGTTCTGTACCGCGAGAAGGGGAACGGTGGCGACCGCGGCTGCGGAGATCCGAGCAAGAGCGCTAGTTAGCATTTTGGGTCCCTCAGAATTGGTGAACAAAACCGCCGTTCTCTATTTGACCGGCGTTGCTGCAATTTACCCACCGCCCCGCTTGGGGACAACTTTATGGTTCCTGCAGATGCACCGCCTCAGGCCCCTCGTTCCTCGGTGAGTTGATCGTCGTGACGATCGGCGTGGTGTCGAGGAGGCCGTCGGGGAGTGGGTCGAGCATGCGGTCACGTCAGGTCTCTCCAAGTCGAGCCAGCGGTCGAGTTCGTCGCCTTCGAGGATGACCGGCATCCGGTCGTGGATAGGCCGCATCGTTTCGTTCGGCGACGTCGTGAGTATGGCGAAAGAATCGACGGCCGTGCCGTCTGGAGCGACCGACGTGTCCCACAGGCCCGCCATCGCGAACGGGCAATCGTCGGCATCGCTGATCAGGTGCTTCAGCTTCGGCCCGTCGTCTCGCTTCTGCCACTCGTAGAAACCGGTGGCGGGTACCAGGCACCGTCGGTGCCTGAACGCAGAAGAGAACGACGGCTTGTCGGCGGCCGTTTCTGAACGGGCGTTGAACAGCCCCGTCGCCATCTTGCCGGTCTTGGTGGGTTTCATCCAATGCGGAACGATGCCCCAGCGCATCTCGGTCAACTCGCACCGGCCACCGACTAGGCGGATCACCGGGGCGCGCTGCGTCGGGGCGATCTCGTCCCGCGGCTCAAACGGCTCGAGGTCGTCCAGGCTCCGCTTGAGGTTGTACGCCTCCAGTGGGCGTTTGAACTCCCTGTTCGAACCAAGTACGAACCGACATCGCGCGCGAGTTTCGAGATTTTTCGCAAGACTTCGCGCGACGGGATCGCGCGCGGCGTAAGTGCTACTCTCGGCTGGCCTTGATTGTGTTTACCACTCGGTCAGAAGCCTCTCGGGGTTGCCAGATCGGCAGCTGAGTTGTTGTACAGAGGCACCTCCACGCAAAAGCGGTTCGAACCGGTTAACACGGATGTTGTGTTGCATGGAGGGGCTTCGGCAAACAGCATCGAACCGAGAGGTTTGGGCAGCATCGATCCTCAATCGGTAGTTAAAGGGCCCATCAGCGGTGTTCTAAAACTACGTTCCCCTTCGTGGTCACTCAACTTACGCCGTTCTACCATAGTCCCGTTTCTGAAGCCCCTGTTGATCATCTGGCTCCGGTGCTCCCGCGACAAACTGGCCCGTCAGCTTCAGTGTGTGAAGGTCGAGAACCAGATCCTGCGCTCCAAGCTGCCCAAGCGGGTGTCTTTGACCTCGGAAGAGCGGAATCGGTTGGTCAAGTTCGGTAAGCCTATTGGGTCTGCCATCCAGCACCTGATCTCGATCAGTGCACCCCAAGACTTTCGCCCGGTGGAAACGAGAGTCGGAGGGCCACATCCCCACGCGTCGGACGGGTCGGCCCGCAACTTCGATTCACCTTGTCAAGCTGCTAGTCCGCTTCGCCACCCAGACCGACTGGGGTTACAGGCAGAACTGGTCAAGTTTGGCCACCCAGAGATCGGGCACACCACCATCCAGAACATCCTCAAGCGGGAAGGTGTCGATCCAGGACCCGGAAGAGGCCCTTCAACTTGGGACGATTTCATCGCCCGGCACGCAAAAACGCTTTGGGCGGCCGACTTCCTGTCGGTCAAGGCCTGGACGTGCAAGGCCTTGCGGCGGATGCACCTCTTGGCCTTTATCCAGGTGGAGACGCGACAGGTGTGACTGTCGCCGTGCACGCTCCATCCCAACCGGGACTGGGTGGCGCAGCAGGCCCGCAACCTCTTGATGCACCTCGACTTGAATCGGCTGCCGGCCGAGCAACTTATCCGGGACCGGGACGGAAAGTTCACCCCCATCTTCGACCGATTATTGCGGTCTTCCGGGGTCGACGTGAAGTCACTGACCATGCGTTCACCCAACCTGAACGCCTACGCCGAGCGGTTCATCCAGGCCTTGAAGCACGAGTGCCTCGGGTACATCATCGTTTTCGGCCACAAACATCTGGACTATCTCGTCTCGACCTTCGTCGATTACTGCCACACACAGCGGCCCCACCAGGCCAAGAGGAACCGGCCACTGCTGAAACTCGTCGAATCGCCGACCGCCCCACCATCAAGCTCCGACGACATCCTCTGCGAAGAACGGCTCGGCGGGCTCATCAAGCACTATTACCGCAAGGCGGCTTGACACCGATCGGACACACGACCGTCCGACTTCGATCACTTCCCGCGCGATGACTTTGCGCGTGCTCACCGGTCGGAACTTCCATCCAGCTGCTCTTCACTTTTCAAAAAACTGAACCGCTTAACTTTACGACGGAGCTTAATTCCCGACCAGCGGCCTTGCATTTCGGAACGTTCCGGTTTACACTTGAACTCATCGGAACGATCCGATTTTACTTCAAACATCCCTCCTGCGTCGCCCAACCGCCTTACTCCAAGTCTTCTTCATAAACGCAGAGGCCCCTCATGGCGAAACCTTCTCTAGAAACTAGACCTCCGGTCCGTATCAGCATCAAAGCTGTGGCCGAGGCTACGGGCCTAGGGAAAACCACTATTTCAGACATCATGAACCGGGGGGCTGGGGACAAGTACTCCGAGGGCACGAGGTTGAGGGTGGAGAAGGCGGTCCGTGATCTGGGCTACACGCCGTCCCGCGCGGCCCAGCACCTCAAGCGAGGCCGGAGCGGTCAGATCGGCTTACTGCTCACGCGGAGTTTTTCTAACCCGCTCTGGACACGATTGGCCGACTCGGTCCAGCGGGCGGTGGCGGAAAAGAACTACCGGCTCCAGATGGCGGTGACGGACGGCGACCCGGACCGGGAGTTGGACTGGATCCGCTCGTTCTGTGCCGAGGGCGTCGAGGGGTTGATCGTCGCTCCGATCTACGAACAAAAAGACGTCGACGCGCACCGCAACCTGCTGGTTGGGCGTTTGCCGGTGGTCTTGATCGGGGCGGGAGAGTTGGGGCACTACGACTTGGTGTCGAACGACCGCGAAGTCGTCGGGCAGCGGGTCCTGGAGCACCTGATCGGGCTGGGCCACGAACGCGTCGCTTTTCTGTCGGTACCCGACGCCGTAGTCGAGGCGAGTTCGGGGACGCGGTTTGCGGGCGCCCGAGACCTGCTCCGCCAGCGTGGTTTCTACCGGCCGGAGTTGGTGTACGCCGCGCGGGACTCGGGTTGCATGAGCGATGCCATCCGAGAGAGCGAGCGTTTCGTCGAGCGCTGGCGGGGTATGGCGGAAACGGATCGGCCGACGGCGGTGGTGTGCCACCGAGACCAGGTCGCGATCGCGCTGCTAGGGGTAGCGCACCGGGTGGGGATCCGAGTGCCGGGTGACCTGTCCGTGGTGGGCTGCGACAACCTCGATGAATCGGCCTGCCTGGTGCCCCCGTTGACCACGATCGACACGCATTACGAAAAGCAAGTGGAGGTTGCTATCGAGCTGCTGCTGAAACGGATCAAAGAGCCCGGAGCGACGCACGAGCACCATGTCGTGGCTTCCGAACTGATCGTGCGAGCGTCCACCTCGCCGCCCGGGGAATAAGCCCGTCTTGATCGCCGCAATGGGCGGCATTGTCTTGTTCACTTCTGCGATTCTTTCTAGGAGGATTCTCATGCCAGACCTTGCCTTTGGTTCCAACCGTTTCGCCCACTGTTTGCTGGGGGCCGCGGCGTTCGCGTTTACCGCCCCTCTCCACGCCGTGGTGTTGATTGATGAGGATTTTTCCGGCCCGTCAATCCCGGGCGTGTTCTCCAACGCGTCGGGCGCCGCACTTTCGGGCGGGAAGCTCGAGATCACCGACCCCGGTAGCGGGACCGGTGAGATCCGTTTGAACTTCTCCGCTCTGCCAGCCTTCCTCGTGAGCGACAGTTCGGCCACGCCGCAACTGCGGGTGAACTACGACCTCGAGGTGAGTTCGTTCTTGTCGAGCGGGGCGACCAACAACGGCATCCGCTTCCACATCCAGGAAAACTCGGCGCCGGGGACGTATGTCAACACATTGGGCTTCAACTTCGGCGGGCGCATCACCGCGGGCCCCGAGAACCCGGCTTTGGACCATCAACTCGTCTTCGCGCAGTCGCAGGGCACCTTTGCCGCCGGCGGCACCGGCAACTTCTTCGTCGACGGCGACCAGGGCACTATCGGCCACGACCCGTCGGGGCAGGGTGGCCTGGGTTCGCTCTGGCGCGACTTCGGGTTGGCCAACTTCCCCAATGACGGCGGCACCGGGCCGGACAACGCGATCGACGGGACCATTAACGTCGACGTACTCGTCGACACCCTGGCCGACACCGTGACAACCACGCTGACCCATCTGCCCAGCGGCGACGTCGGTGTGCGGGTGGATAGTTTCGAGATGGACGGCGTCAACATCGGCTTCGGCGACGGCGGCTCGGAGCGGTTCCGGTGGCGGACCTCCGGCGGCAGCGTCACGGACGGCGTCTTCACGATCGACAACCTCTACATCGAGGCCCTGCCCGAACCCACGTCCGCGGCGCTGCTCGCCGCGGGTATTGGTCTGGTGCTCTCGCGTCGCCGGGCCTGACGCGTCACCCGGCGTATCCCGCTGCCATCATTTCCTAAGGACGCATTCATCATGCAATCCCTGACGATTTCTTTCAAACCGGCCTGGCTGGGATCGGCACTGCTCTGCGGAACGGTGCTGACCGGCGGGGCCGGCGCGACCGCACAGACGGTCGTATTCTCCGATGATTTCGAAGACGGTACGGTCGGCCAACTGCCCACGTCGGACTTCACGACCAACTCTGTCGAAGACTGGGACGTCTCCGAGTACGACCTGAGCTTCATCAACCTGGGCATGGGCACCGTTCGGGTCGCAGACGGCGTGGGGTCCAATACATCTCAAGTAATGCGCCTCCTGGACGAGGGCGGGGGTGACACGCCCACCGCGGTGCGCACCGACCAGTTCGCACCGTTCAGCGTCAACGACAACACTTCAGACGACTCCCCGAGGATTCGGATCAACTTCGACATGAATGTGCGATCGATGACCTCGGCGAACCAGTTCGGCACGCGGTTCGAGGTGCGACGGACCGAGAGCAGCTTCCCGTTCTTCAGCATCGGGTTCCAGGCGTTCGACTCGTTTCAGGACGCCGATCCAGACATCGACGGCGATGGCGAGCAAGACCTGTTTTTTGGGTACCGCAGCAGTTCGTCCGGCACGGAGATCGACACCCCCATTGGGTTCGACGCCGGGACGGGCCAGTGGTGGCACGACTTCGGTGACTTCGACTTCGGGTCGGTGACCCCAACGGTCTCGGGGGACCAGAGCGACGTGCCGGAGAACAACAACACGGACGGCTGGGTCAACGTCGACCTGCTATTCGACGCCATCACCGACGAAGTGACGGGCACGCTGACGCTGGACACCGACACGACGACGTTCGTCGCCGCACTCCCCGGGAACGTCGCATTCAGCGACCAAGGCGGTGAGACCGGCGATTCGATCGGAACGTTCCGCTTCCGCACCGGCAACACCCTCGAGTCGGAGATGCTGATCGACAACTTCGTAGTGACCGTCGAAGGCGTGCGCGGGTTGATCGGCGATTACGACACCTCCGGCCGAGTCGAGCAGGGTGACCTCGACATCGTTCTCCAAAACTGGGGGACCGGGACGTTTCCCGGAAACGAAGGCGCCTTGGTCGGCGGCGGCCCCTTCGACGGCACGGTCGACCAGAACGAACTCGACGGGGTGCTCCAGAACTGGGGCAGCACCGGCAGACCCGACATCTCGGGGGCGTCGGTCCCTGAGCCCACGGGCCTCGTGCCGCTAGCCGCAGCGGTTGCGCTAGCGCGTCACCGACGGCGGTGAATCAAAACGGAACCCCGTCACGGCCGGCAAAGCCGCGGCGGGGTTTAGTCGGAGCGGGGAAACGGGTTGGTCGGGGTCGATTTACGCACTCATTTTCGAGGACACCTCTCATGCGTCGCCCATCTGGTTTCACCCTGATTGAACTGCTTGTTGTGATCTCCATTATCGCGCTGTTGATCGGGATCCTGTTGCCCGCCCTGGGGGCGGCGCGGCGTGTGGCCCAATCCACGACCTGCCTCAGCAACGCCCGGCAGCAGGCCACCGCCATGATGGTCTACGGCACAGACCACAAGCAGCGGTTGCCACAGGCCTTTGCGGCCGGTTTTGGCAGCCCGAAATGGTTCCACGAACCCGGCATGGGGCAGTACATGACTTCGGCCGAGTTCTTTGATTGCCCGACCAACGAGAACGGCGACTTCGAAAAGTTCCCCGACCCCACCGACCCCGACGCCGAAGAAGTCCGGATCGAGTACGCCTACAACGCCGGAGCCAAGCGGGACGGCACCTTCCGCAACCTCGACTTCCTGCCGACCCCGACCAAGACGGCCATGATCGGCGACACCTCTTCGAAACAAACTGGAGGCAGCGGGTCACGCTGGGCCTACCTCACGGACCACGTCGTCCTCTACCTGGAAGACTTCCCCGACGACCACAGCTTCGGGATCCACGGCAGCGGCAAAGCCGAGAGCGGCACCCTCACACTCAACATGACTTTCTTCGACGGGCACGGAGAGAACCTCAACCCCGAAGCGTTTCCCGATGTCGCGGCCGACCCCGCGACTGGTTACCCCGGCTTCCCGGCACCGGGCATGTCGACCAACGACGATCCGGATCAAGTCAAAGAGTTCTGGGCGCGTGGCGAATACGAACGTATCCCGTGACCGCCAGCGCGACTAAAGGTTTTCTCGAAACGCCGCATCCGACTGCACTGGACCGAAGTGGCCAATCTGATCGCCTACTATTTTCGAGCTCAGATGTACACGCTGGTGCCCGACCAGCTCCGCCGGGATATGGAGCGGATGGCCGAGGCTGGGACGACGGCCGTGGCGATCGCGGTTCTCGAGCAAGACCTGGAGGCGGCCTCCAACAACATCGAACACATCGGTGCGGCGGCGGCGCAAGTCGAGATAGAGTTGTGGGCTGTGCCGTCGCGCTGGGGCGGGCTTGTCGCGGGCGCCCCGAAGGTGCCCAGCTTGTGGGCTTCTACGCGTCCCGACACATGGGCGCTGGATGCAGACGGTCGACCGAATCAGACGCACGGTCCGTCGGCGAGTGTTCACCACCCGTTGACTCAACCGTACTTCGAAGGGTTGCTGCGACGGCTTTTCAGCGTTCATGATTTTGCGGGGCTGGTGTGGGACGAACCGAAGCGGCTGACTCAACCAGACTTCAGTTCGGCCGCGTGCGAGGCGGCCCTGGCGGATGGGGCACGCCTCGACGACGAGCGCTGGTACCGGCGTCAGATGTTGGGTTTCTTCGACGGGCTAAACGCTTTGGCCAAATCACTACGTCCTGGAGCGACGACGACGATGTTCCTGCATGGGCACGCCGCATGGCAACCGGCCTTGCTTGACATCGCCGCGGCCTGCACACACCTCGACACGTTCGGGCTGGACGGCCGGCCCTGGGGCCTGGCCGCTTCCGCCGCCCTCGACGGGCGCGAAGAAGACGCCAAGTCCATCATCGATCACGGGCCCGCGTTCCTGGAAGCGGCGCGGCGGCACGGCAAGGCCGGCTTCGCGTTGATCGAAAACCACAACCTCTCCGCCGCGGCCGAGCCGCTCATGGAGCAAGGCTTACCCGACGTCTTCGCGTTGGGTTTCGACTGGCTGGCGTATTACTACTTCCCCCGCGCCGTGGAACGCCCCGACGCCGCGATGGCCATCCTGTTCGAGGGCCTGCGCACACCGGCGGCGCCGCGCCGACAGCCGGCTTGAGCGGATCGTCTTTTTGTCCTACGAGTCCACCGAAAACCCACTGTCATTGCCCATGCTCACCTACCCCCGACATCGACACCGCCGCGTGACCTCGTTGGACGGGCTGTGGCGGTTCCGTTTCCTCGGAGACACGGCGTCCGACTCCGTGAACGCCGACGGCTTGGATTTCGACGACCACATGGTCGTGCCGATGGCGTTCGATGCCACGCCGGCCTACGCCGGGCGACGTGGCGTCGCGGTCTACCAGACCCGGGTCGAGGTCACGCCCAAGGCCGACGCGCATCTCGAGTTCCAGGGCGTTGGACTCTGGTGTCGAGTGGACGTGGATGGGACGCCGGTCGGGGATAATGCCTGCGCCTACACGCCGTTTCGTTGCGCGGTCCCGCCGTCGGACCAGGCCGAGCGGACAGTGACGGTGGTGGTGGATAACCGCTTCGACCCCCAGCGGGCCCCGCTCCACGAAGAGTTCTTTGATTTCTACCAGTACGGCGGGATCCTCCGGTCGGCTGCGCTGCACGAACTCCCCGCTCGTTGGCTCGATCACGTGAAGGTGGAAACACTGGACGTTGACGCGGCATCGATTCGCGTCCACATGCGGCTCGGCGGGGAACCGGTCGACGGGGCGATGGCGGTTGGGTTCGGCTTCGACGGAGCGGAACTCCAGGCACGGCCGGTTGAGTTTCGCGGCGGCCGGGGTACCGTCGACTTGGAGACCCCGAACGGTCGGCCCTGGTCGCCGGAGTCGCCGAACCTCCACACCCTCACGGTCGAGATCGGTGAAGACGGGCAACGCGACGACGCCACGGTCCGCTTCGGGCTCCGTTGGGTTGAGGCCCGAGACGGGCAGGTGTTGATCAATGGCCACCCCACAAAGCTCATCGGCTACAACCGCCACGAGGCGCACCCGCAGTTCGGCCCCGCCTCGCCCGACGCGCTGATCCTTTCGGACCTGCAACGGCTCCGTGACCTGGGTTGCAACTTTGTCCGCGGGGCTCACTACCCGCAGGACCGAAGACTGCTCGACCTGTGTGACGAGTTGGGCTTTCTGGTATGGGAAGAGATGCTCGGCTGGGGGCAGGGCGAGCGGCAGTTCAACGACCCGGTTTTCCGTCGCCACCACCGGGCGGGCCTCGAAGCGATGGTGAACGCCAGCATCAACCACCCCTCCGTGATTATGTGGGGGTTCTTGAACGAGGCGGAGACCGAATCCCCCGCGACACGACCGATATTCGAAGAAACCGTGTCGGCGCTACGCGGCCTGGATGCCACCCGGCTGGTTACGTACGCAAGCATGTACCCCGAGACCGATCTTCACTGGGACTTGGTCGACGTCGTCAGTATCAACCTTTACCCGGGCTGGTACGGGTGCGAGAACGTCGACGACCCGCTGGCGTTAGTGGGCCCGTCGATCGCGAAGGTGTTCGAGGAGTTAGACCGGCCGGGTTCCGCCGCGGCGGGCAAGCCGTTCCTAGTGAGCGAGATCGGCGCCGAGGCGATCTACGGGTGGCGAGACGAACACGAGAGCTTCTTCAGCGAGCAGTACCAATCCCAGTACCTCGAGCGGGCGCTCGAGGAGGTACTCAACAACCCCCGGCCGACGGGCGTCGCGTTGTGGCATTTCGCCGACGCCCGCACCTACAGCGGCGGGTTGTCGCTCAAGCGTCCCCGAACCTTCAACAATAAAGGCACCCTTGATGAGTATCGCAGGCCCAAACAGGCGTACGCGGCGGTCAAACAACTGATCCAATCGTTCTGGCGGTCGTGCGGCGCGGCCCGGGTGGACACGCACGTGTCGCCGGACCGCCTCGAGCGGGCGTTAAACGCCAACGGCACCGGACGGAGACGACGGATCAAGCAGCGGCAGGCCACCCCATGAGCGTGTCCAAGCACCAAACCTGGCTGGGACTTGTGATCGCTTGCGGCGTGGGAGTGGCGGTGGAGGCGCAGGCGCCACGCACGCCGGACTTGTCGCAGCGCGACACCGACCTCCCGGCGAACGCACGCGAGGCCGGGATCGAAACCGAAGCGGCCGCAGAGGATCGGCCCGGCTATCAACCTGACCCGTCTCTGCCGACCGTCGAAGTCGAACTTGTGCTGGATTGGGCCGCGGATGAAGGTGTGGTCACCGCCACACACTGGGGCGTCAACACCTACAGCATGGCCGCCCCAGCGAAGTCCCGGCTGCCCCGGTTCGCCCCCTTCCTTAGCGCACTGAGCCCGGGGATGGTGCGGGTCCACCACTCGGGCCTGACCGACTTCTGGAGCTCGGCGGAGACCCGGGTGTTCGATCGGCAGGTGATCCGTCGCACGCTCGGACCGGCGGCCGCGGTGCCCGAGGCGTCGCTGATGGTGACGTTCCCCGACTGGCCGGAGTGGTTCAGCGAGTCGAAGTTCATCCCGCCGGACCGGTACGATGAGGCGGAAGCGTTGTTCCGGGACTTCGTGCGAGCGGTGGTCGAGGCGTCGCCCGTGCCGGTGACGCACATCGAAATCTTCAACGAGTTTGACAACACGTGGGCGAAGCGTGACGCGATGCCGGAGTTGTGGCGGCTCTACAACCGTTTTGCCGTGGTCGCGCGGTCCGAAGCACCGGGTGTCAAGGTCGGCGGGCCGGCGCTGACGTGGGCGAACCCCGACTGGGTTGGCCCGTTCCTGGATACCAGCGGCGAGCACATCGATTTTCTGAGTTGGCACGCGTATGCCGTGGGCAAGCCAACGGACTCGAACGAGCAGGTCTTCCGCCGCGTCCGCGAGATCGCGTCCGACGCAGCGGCGGTCCACCAAGCGTTGCGCGAGCGCGGCCTGACCCACGTCGAAACCCACCTCAACGAGTTGCACGTCAAGTGGACGTGGAAGCCCTACGAACCCCGCCACGGCAACCACATCGGGGCCGCGTTCCTGGCGGCCACAGTGGCCGAACTGACGCGGGACGGGATCACCTGCGTCGCGATGTGGCACGCGATGGGCAACGCCTACGGGCTCATGGACATCCAGGCCGACCTCCGACCCGCCGGCCAGTTCTACCTGCTAGCGACGCGCTACCTGACCGGTCGCCGTGCCTATGCGGATACGCCGGGGTCGGACGCGCTGGTGTTGCTGCCCCTGGTCCGTGAATGCGGGCGATGCTCGTTGCTGCTGGTCAACCTCGGAGAGGCTTCGGTCCGGCTACGAACCGAAGCCGATGAGAATGAAACCGGACTGATGACCAGGTTCGGAATCGACGCCGACGGATGCGTGGTCGAGGGGTTGTCGTCGTTGCACGGCATGTCGCTCCCGGGTTGGTCCGTGTCGGTGGTGATCTGGGATGAACCGCCGTTCCCGTTGTTCGGCCGCTACACCCTTCCGGGCACCGACAAAGAGTTTGGTTTTTAGGTAAGCCGCATGAGGAAGCTCGGCGAATCGGCGGCGGAGGTGACTTCTTGTTATTTAATCAGCTTGCATCGCGCCTGCGGTATCGGACGCTCCAGCGTGGCCCCGTCCGCGCTGCTTGTGTTGCGATCCATGCGATGCTGGTCGTCGTGGCCACGGTCACAAGCCCGGCGTGGTCGGTAGAGATCACGGTGGATTGGCAGCAGCACGGCGGAATCATCGACGCCCGGGCTTACGGGTTAAACCTTTGGGACGGAACCGACCCGACGCGGTCCTCCTCACCGTTGTATCAGGACAAGGTCGAGCAGTTGTCGCCGGGGATCGCCCGCCTGCACGCGACGGGGATCCTGAACCCGATGGGTCGCCAAGCTTGGGTCGACGTGGATTTCAACTGGGTTCCGGACACAATCGATCAGGTGCTCGGCGCAGTCACCTCCCGCGTCGGGGAAGTCATGCTCACGGTCCCCGACTGGCCGACGGCGTGGGATGGCCCCGACGGCCGGCTCGCCCCGGACCGGGTTGGCGACTACGCCGATTTCGTGGCCGACCTGGTGGATATCGCGAACGTGCAACTCGGGCACCGGGTGACGTGGATCGAGACGTTCAACGAACGGGACGGGGCATATGACGGCGACATCGCGGCGTTGGCGGCGGTCCACAACGCGGTCGCGGCGGCGGTGCGAGCAGTCGACCCGACGATCCAGGTCGCGGCCGGGGCGTGGACGCAGCCGTTCGATAACGCCGACATCCAGAGCTTCATGGCCGCGGTGGGTCCGGCCAACATGGACGCCTTTACGTACCACCACTACGCGACCTCGGGGACTTCCACCGACCGCGCTTTCCTATACGAGAAGGCCGAGACAGTCGGCGACCGCGGCGACGTTCTGCGTGGGTGGCTGGACGGCCTGCCCGGCGGCGAGGACGTCGAGCTGTGGCTTGGTGAAACCAACCTCTACACCAACTTCGCCAACGACACCCAACGCTTGATGCGAGACGACGTCGGCGCGGTCTGGGACGCGCTGATGCACCGGCGGGTACTGACCCGCGGCGAGATCGAAGTGGTCCAGCCCTGGAACGACAGCGACAACACCTACGGCAAGATCATCCCCGGCGGCCCCGGGCTGCGGCCAGCCGGACACGTCCGCGCGTTGATGGTCGAACACTTCATCGGGGAGTGGGCCCAGTCGGATTCCACTGAACCGACCCTGGTCGAATCGCTGGCCGTCGCCGATCAGGCCAAACGGGCCGTGATGCTGATCAACCGTTCTCTGAACGAGCAAACGGTGGAGGTGTCGCTGGAGTCGGGCGAATGGGTCGGTACCGACATCACGCTAAAACAGATCGGCGGCCCGGCCGTGCTGACGACCGGGACGGCAACGGCAAGCGATGGCGTTGTTGAAGTGGTCATGCCCGAAGACGCGGTGGTCGTGCTGCTGTATGACGCGGTGCCCGTGGGTGACTTTGATCGATCGGGGTTACTCGACGCCGCCGACATCGACGCGCTGTTGGCGATGATTGCTGCCCAGGCCAGCGCGGATTCCCGCAACGACCTCAACGGCGACGGCGTGCTGACCGAAGCCGACGGCGAGCTCTGGATCACCAGTTTGGCCGGTACGACCCGAGGTGACGCCAACCTGGACGGCGTCATCGATCAGAGCGATCTCGATGCGGTCCTCCAGAACTGGGGCGGCACGGACACCGGCTGGGCCCGCGGCGACTTCGACGGAGGTGGGCAGGTCGAGCAGGGCGACCTGGACCTGGTCCTGCAGCAGTGGGGCTTCCAGGCCGGCCCGACGTTACCCGTTTCGTCGGTGCCGGAACCCTTTGCCCCGGGAGTGGTTCTCGTCGGGTTCTGTTTAATCTGTCGACGGTGGCGGGCGTCCCGATGTGGGGTCCGCCGCGATTGAAAACAGGACGCAGACGCTTTGACCGGCCCGCCGCACATCCTGGTATTCATGACCGACGACCACGGCCGATGGGCGTCGTCGGTCTACGGCGACCCACACGCGCGCACCCCCACGATGCAGCGGCTCGCGGATGCCGGCACCGTGTTCGACCACGCCTACACGCCCAGCCCCGTGTGCTCCCCCGCCCGCGCGTCGTTCTGGACCGGTACCACGCCGTCCGTACACGGCGTGCACGACTACCTCCAAGAAGGCCGCAATCTCGAGCCCAGACACCGCCACCCCGGCATCCGTGACCGGGTTCACCTGGGCGGGCTCGCGCAGTCGGCCGGGTATCGCACCGGGATGATCGGCAAGTGGCACGCCGGCGGCGGCGGAGAGCCGGTCTCGGGCTTTGACGACTGGTTCTCGTCCCGCTTCGGCACCAACGCCCGCGACGGGGTGCAGTGCTTCAGTGACAACGGAGAGCTCGCCAGGTGGGAGGGCCCACAGTCGCCACGCGTGACCCAGCGGGCCATCGATTTCCTTCGCGACACCCACCGCGTCTCCGCCCACCGGCCGGTGTTCTTGTTCGTGGGCTACACCGACACGCACACCCCGCACGACAACGCCCCGCCGTTGTTGCGGGACCACTACCGCACGGCGTTGGCGGGGCACGACGCGCCGGAGCGGTTCTCGGCTTCGCACGGCCGGGCCCATTTCGCTAGCCCGCCGCCCGGGCCGGCCTTTCTTAACGAACTCGCCGACTACTACGCGAGCGTCGAGTTCATCGACCAGCAAATCGCCGAGGTTCTCGACGCGTGGAATCAGCTCGGTCAACTCGACCGCACGCTCGTGGTCTACACCTCGGACCACGGCCACATGAACGGTCACCACGGGCTCACGGGCAAGGGCAACGCCACCCGACCCCAGAACTTCCTCGACGAGTCGATCCGGGTGCCCTCGATCTGGTGCTGCCCCGGCACGATCCGGGAGGGCCGGCGCGTCGGTCGGCCCGTAGACCACTGCGATGTCTTCACCACGTTGCTGAGTTTAGTCCGTGCCCAGCGCGAACCCGTCGTGGAAGAAGACCGACACCCCCGCCCGGGCCAGAGCCTGATGCCGTTTTTGCGTGACGACGACATCACAGGCTGGCGGGACTGGCAGTGCTGCGAGTACGGAAACGCCCGCATGATCCGAAACCGCACCCACAAGCTGATCGCCCGTGCGCCCTCGCCCGACGCAGACCGGGGCTTCGAGCTCTACGACCTCCAACGTGACCCCCGCGAAAACCACGACACCTATCGGCCGGGACACCCCGCGGTGCCCGCCTTGATACAGCAGCTAGACCGTTACTACCACTGGTTTAGCGCACCGGCCACGGGCGGGCTTCAGGTGGTCGGCAATCCCCGCTGGCACAACGACCATGAGCCGTGGGCCTCCGGATAGCGTCGCTCGTAGCAGGCCGGCTATACCGATCCTCGGTGAGCCGCTGGTTCGGTCTGGTAGATTCGTCTCGCCTACTGAAGGAACCCGTTTTGTCGAAACCCAAAGTCGTCGTCGTCGGTGCCGGGAGCCTGTTCTTCGGCCGCAAAGCCATATGGCAGATGGTGCATTCGCTCCACCTGCGACAAGGCACCCTGGCGCTCGTCGATACCGATGCGGTCCGTCTGGAAAAGATGAAGACACTCGCCGAACGGGTGATCGAGCACAACGCCTCGCCACTGCGGTTAGAGGCCTCGGTGGACCGGCGCGACGTGCTGAAAGGAGCGGACTTTGTTGTGCTTGCGTTCGCCGACCGTAACGTGCATTACCGTGATATCGACTGCCGGATCAGTGAGAAGTACGGCATCCGCATGTGCTCGGGGGACACCATCGGCCCCGGCGGCGTGTTCCGAGCACTCCGTGAATGGCCTCAGATCGCGGGCTGCGCGCGCGACGTGCTCGAACTCTGCCCCGACGCCTGGCTGATCAACTACATCAACCCCGCGACGGTACACGGCATGGGACTCCAACGCTTCTTCCCCAGCATCAAGTCCTTCGCGCTCTGCGACGCCCAATACACGCTGCGCCAGAGTTACGCCGAGATCTGCAGCGTCCCGGCCGACGACAGGTTCAAACTGCTCACTGCCGGACCCAACCACTTTACGTGGATGCTCGAAGCCAGCTACGACGGCCGCGATCTGACCGACACGATCGTCGAGCACATGCGTGGGCAGGCGAGCGGCGACCTTAACGAGCAGGCCCAAGGCAGCAAGTGCCACGCCAAGGGCTGGCTCAACAACGGCATCGCGGTGGAGCTCTTCGATGCGTTCGGGGTCCTACCCAGTGTTGTCAGCCACACCAAGGAGTACGTGCGGTTTTATCAGGCCTCCGGACGGGCGGGGCGGGACACGCACCCACCGCTCAAGATCTTCGAGACCGCCGAGCGCGTGGCGTGGACGAACGAGGTCTGGGCGAGGGTCGACGCCTACCTCTCCGGCGCGGCGGACATCGCGGAGTTCGACACCGAGTTCGGCATGGACCCCGCCACCGACCTGATCGAGAACATGTGGGCCGGCCTGAACAAACCCACATTCATCAACACCAATAACCGCGGCGCGGTGCCGAACATGGCCGACGACGCCTTCATCGAACTGCTCTGCGACATCGACATGGACGGCCCACGCCCCCGTCCTCACCCCGAGATGCCCCGGGGCGTGCGCGGCCTCTGCGAGCAAGTGTTGGATACTCACGAACTCACCGCCGCCGCCGCCCACCACTGCGACCACGACCTAATCCGCCGTGCTTTACTGACCGACCCGCTCACCCACTCGATCGGCGATACCGACGCCCTGATTGAAGACATCATGAACGAGCAGGCGGAAGTGCTCTACGTACGGAGCCGGCAGTGTGTAGGCTCAAGCGTGACTTGAGGCGAGCAAACTTGACCTACCCTTAACCTGGAAACAGTGGCAGGGTGAAGGAGGGGCAAGTCAGTGCGGCTCACCATCGCGGTGGTCTAGTAGCGCAGTAGATTGTGCGCGTAGCCGATCGAAGTTCGTGTGATGGCGCAGCAGACTGTGACGTGAACCGAGCGGGCCTTGGCCATGATTTTTATCACGCTGAGGCCTACCTTGTACTCATGCGTCTGCTTTCTGATTCCGGCGTCCGCCTAGTCATCAGCGGCGTGGCCATCGTCCTTGACCAGTCATACCAGCTGGCTCGCTCCAGACTGCTGGCCAGCCTCGGTTCACCCGTCTTGGGCAACGCGACCACCCGCACACTCGGTCCGAGTTGCTCGAACGCGAGCTCACCATCTTCCGAGGACAGCGAGCTTCGATGAAGCCGCACAAACGCCCGGCCTATGGGCCCGAGCAACGCTGGGCCATTCTGCAACTTATACGCCTACGCGGATGGAGCGTCCGTACCACGGCCAATCGGTTCGTACTTCATCCCAACACGATCCGCCACTGGCTGAAGGCGGCGGATACCGATTCCGCGGCGCGGCTACTGGGTAGCGTCCCATGGAACCGCATCGACGATGCGTTTCGGCACGCCGGGCTTCCTGATCACCGATCACGGATGCCAGTTCCTGAAGGCGTTCCACACAGGGATGGAGAGACTCGGCATCCGTTACGTCCGCTGCCCCATCCATTAGCCGTGCTTCAACGGCAAAGTCGAGCGGTTCTTCCGCACGCTCCGGCTCTGGCTCAGGGCCGCCCTGCTGCCAATCGGCTTGCGGTGTCTGCAACGACAGCTTGACGGTAACCGTGACTGGTACAACCATCAGCGGCCGCATCAAGCAATTGGCCGCCTGACACCAGACGAAGCCCGGATTAGCGAAACGCTGCCCGAGTCAATCCCGTTCCGCAGCTTCGATCCGAACAGACCAACGATCACCATCGAACACGTGCTTTGCCGTGGTGACCCAAGACTCGCGGCGGTAGAGATTCGACTTGCGGCTTGAACAACACGACGCATTGCTTCAATCGCCGCGCGATCTTTACATTCGCATTCAATCTGCAGTTGCCAAAGAGCGGTTTACAAAGCACGCTCCAGTCACTCACAAGCCGCAGCGCCGCTAAAGAAACGTCGCAACGCCGACGTCGCCATTGACAACGCCGTCCCTGTGGAGGACGGCATTGAGTCTTTCAACGAAAGCGGTTTGGATGACGTTGAAGGAAGCTCCCTGTTCGAACCAGGTGCGAACCGACATCGCGCGCGAGTCCTGAGAGATTTCGCAAGACCTCGCGCAACAAGATCGCGCGCGGCGTATGTGCCGGTGTCGGCTGCTTTTATCGTGTCAACCATTCGGTCATGGTCCCTCGGGGGCCGCTCAATTGGCGGCCGAGTTGTTGCACACAGACACCTCCCCGCAACAGCAACTCGAACCGGTTAACACGGTTGTTGCACGGAGGCTGCTGACTGAACCCTAATCTGCGCCACTTCCCTTCTCAAAGAACGGTTTCAACTCGCTTTGCGGCGGAGCCCCGTTTTCGAACAGCGCGCGCAACTCATTCCGCCTTGTCAAGATAAGCCAGGGCTCTTGAGCCGCTTCAACGCCTGTTGCATGGGGAATTGTCCATCTTGTATTGACAAGTTGTCCGGCATGAGCTACAAAATGACGTTCGGGTTTGATGTGTAGCGAGCTCCGAAAGCTGAGGGTTTGATGGCTAACTCAAATCATCCGAGAAATGCATCGGTCAACCAGCCGGTCTATCGGCTTGTTGCCGCGAGACTGGCCATGACATTTGCGTTGTGGACTGCCATTGCGGCGGGGCTGAGCGGTTTTGCACCGTCGATGACCGCCGAGGTCTTGTCTCGGGACTACACGGCGTTGGACGCCGTGATCGCCAACCCCGAGCGGGGGCTCTACGTGCAGTTCACCGCACGCGGTCAGGCGGAGCCGCTCGAGCCCGGCGCGCTGCGGGCCTTGCGCGACGAGAACATCACGCTGATCCTCCGGCTGTACTACCTCAACGAGTTCCGCGACTCGCCTATCGACAACGCACGGCTCGCGCTCATCGCCGACGATCTGGACACAGCCCGCGAGGCCGGCGTCAAGGCCATCCTGCGCTTTGCTTACAACGAAAAGATTGGCGACCCGGACGCGCCGATCAGTGTCGTGCTCGGACACATGGACCAGCTCGGGCCGATCCTCCGCGAGAACGCCGATGTCATCGCCGTCGTTCAGGCGGGATTTGTCGGCTCGTGGGGCGAGTGGCACGCTTCGACCAACGACCTCCGCGAGCCAAAGAACGCAAAACAAATCATCGGGAAATGGCTCGACACCCTGCCGGAGTCGCGTTTCGTTCAGGTCCGCACGCCGCTGATCAAGCAGATGCTTGTCGACACCGACGAACCGTTGACGCAAGCGCAGGCGTACACCGACGCGTCCCGTGCCCGCATCGCACACCACAACGACTGCTTCCTTGCGACCGACACAGATATGGGGACTTACCAGGACATCGAGGGCGAGAAGCGCTACCTCGCGCAGGAAACAAGGTTCTTGCCGATGGGCGGCGAGACCTGCCACGTCAGTTCCTTCAATGCGGTCAACAACGCGCGGAAGGAACTCGCCCGCTTCCATTGGTCGTACCTGCACCGCGATTACCACCCCGAGGTGATCGGCGGCTGGCGGGACGCGGGCTTCCTCGAAGAGATCGAGAAGACACTGGGTTACCGGCTGCTGCTGGACCGCTTCGCGGTCAGCGGTGAAGCCGCGGCGGGTAGAACGATCGACGCCGAACTCACGTTCGAGAACACGGGCTGGGCAACGCCGTTCAACCCGCGCGGGGTCGAGTTGGTCTTGCGTTCCCAAGCCGACGGCACGACCCACCACGCGGCCTTGCCGACCGACCCGCGTCGGTGGTGGCCGGGTAAGCCTCAGAAGGTCACGGCACAACTCGGCCTGCCGATGGACCTGCCCGCGGGCACGTACGATGTGTGGCTCTGGCTGCCCGACGGCGCGCCGTCGTTGAGGGACCGGCCGGAATACGCCGTGCGTCTGGCGAGCGATCTGCCGTGGGACCCCGGCACCGGCATGCACGACCTCGGGGCGTCGGTCGAGGTGCTGGCGCCGCGGTACGGCGTGCAAAACGACGACGTCGACGCGGTCTTTGCGCCACGGACCGGCAACGAGTAATCGGCCCGTGTGAGATCACTGCTACGCCTGCGTGCCTGCCCCATCTCTTTCCGATCGTCTCGCCCCGCTGAACGAGGCCCCGCATGCTCCTGATCGACTGGCTGGTGGTCGCGGCGTACGTGCTGATCGCGGTCGTCCTCGGTGTGGTGTTCTCTAAGAAGGCGTCGCACTCAACGGCCGACTTCTTCGTGGCCGGCCGGTCGCTGCCTTGGTGGATCGCGGGCACCTCGCTGGTCGCGACGACGTTCTCAACCGATACGCCGTTGTTTGTCGCGGGGCTGTCGCGCAACGAGGGCATCCACGGAAACTGGTTCTGGTGGTCGGCCGCGATCGGGCAGACCGCGACGATCTTCTTCTTCGCCAAGTACTGGCGACGCAGCGAGGCGCTGACGGAAATCGAGTTCGTTGCGCAGCGGTACGACCCCGGCCCGGAGCGCAGCGCGTTACGGATCTTCAAGGTGCTGTTCGACGGCGTGTTGTTCAACTGCGTCGTGATGGCCTCGGTCACGCTGGCGGCGACCAAGGTGATCCAGGTTGTGCTCGGGCTCTCGGCGGAGCCGGTGTTCGAACTCGGCGGGACCGGCGACGCAGCGTGGCTCTCGATCAGCCAGGCCGGCGTGGTACTGATCGTGCTCGCCGTGGTGGCGTTGGGGTACGCGGCGGCGTCGGGGCTTTACGGCGTGGCGTACACCGACTTGGTGCAGTTCGGGCTGGCCATGCTCGGGACGATCTGGCTGGCGGTCGTGTCGTACCGGTCGATGGGCGAGGGGACGCTGGCCGAAAACCTCGAGGGCGTGCCGGGCTTCCACGACCAGTTGCTCGGGATGTTCCCCGACCTGATGTCGATGGACATCCTGACGTTCACGCTGCTGGTCTACGTCATGATGAACTGGTGGGCGATCGCGCCGGGCACCGGTTATTTCGTGCAGCGTCTCCTGGCGACGAAATCCGAGAAAGACTCGGTCCTGGCGTTCCTGTGGTTCAACTTCTGCCACTACGTGCTGCGCCCCTGGCCGTGGATCATCGTCGGGCTGGTGTCGATGATCTACTTCCCGGACCTGCAGGGCAGCGACGCCGAGAGCGCGTTCCCCATGATGATCGACAAGTTCCTCGGGCCGGGCATCAAGGGGGTGATGGTCGCGGCGATGCTGGCCGCGTTCATGAGCACGATCGACACGCACCTGAACTGGGGCGCGTCTTACCTGGTGCACGACCTGTACCGGCCGTTTATCAAAACCGACGGCGATGAGCGGCACTACGTCCGCGCATCGCGGGCCTGCATGCTGCTGCTGATGATCGCGGCGGTGATCGTGACCACGATGCTCACCGGCATCCTCGACGCGTACAAGTACCTGGGTGTGATCGTCGGCGGGATCGGCAGCGTGCTGATCCTGCGGTGGTACTGGTGGCGGGTCAACGCGTGGTCGGAGATCAGCGCGATCGTCACGGCGCTAGTCGTGGGCAACGCCTGCGAGTTCCTGCTGGCGAACCCGGTCGGGCCGAACGGCAAGGAAACCGATTGGTTTGCCGTGCGGCTGCTGGTGACGGTCGCGGTGACGCTAGCCGTGTGGGTAGGCGTGACGTTCGCCACCTCGAAGTCACCCAGCCCGCAGACGGTGCGGTTCTTCGAGCGGATCCGCGTGCCCGGCCCGGGATGGCAAAGGGTCGCGGAACAGACCGGCGTCGCGGCGCTGCCCGGGGAGTTCGTCCGCAGCGCGCTGGGCTGGTTTGCGTCGATGGGCCTGATCTTCGGCCTGCTGCTGGGCATCGGGTACGCCCTGCTCGAACGGTGGCCAGCCGCGGGCGTGTCGGTTGGCGTCACCGCCGTGTCGGGTGTTGCGTTGGTCTGGTTGCTGCGGAACGGGGCGTTGTCGGGCGTGAACCGCAAGTCGGAAGCCGCGGAGGCGGTGTCGTGATGCGTTATCAGCGCGTAGTGCCGGCAGGGAGCAAGACGATGGCTGAAGCGGGCGACGCCAACCCATCCCTGACTGCCGGCGAGCGGTTGCTGTCCCTGGATGTGTACCGCGGGCTCATCATGTTTTTGCTGGTCGGCGAGGGGGCGGCGTTCTACCACGCGTTGCAGGAGTGGGACGTGCCGTGGCTTCGGACAAGCGTCGCGCAGTTTCACCACGTTGAGTGGCGGGGCTTGGTCTTGTGGGACCTGATCCAGCCGGGCTTCATGTTCATCGTCGGCGTGGCGATGGCGTTCTCGCTGGCCAAGCGTGAAGACCGCGGGCAGTCATGGGGCAAGCAGCTCCGGCACATCCTCGTGCGGTGCGTGATTCTCTTCCTGTTGGGGACCGGGCTGCACTGCGTATACGCCGACGCGTTGGTGTTCGAGTTGTGGAACGTGTTGACGCAGCTCTCATTCACGATCCTCGTCGCGTTCCTGGTCTTCCGATGGCGGTGGTGGGTGCAGGTGCTGGTGGCGATCGGGTTGATCGTCGCAACCGACATCGCGTACCGCTTGGTTCATGTTTCGCCGTACGACGCGACGTTCCAGCCCGGCCAGAACTTCGGGGCGTGGGTCGACACGCTGCTGATGGGAAAGACCAACTCGGGCCACTGGGTCGCGGTTAACGCGGTGCCGACGGCGGCGCACACGATCGCGGGTTGTGTCGCGGGGCAGTGGCTGCGTGCTTCGGCGTCGGACGCCCGCAAGGCGGCGGTGTTAGTTGGTGTCGGCGTCGCCCTGATCGTGGCCGGCTACGCGATGGACGGCTTGGGCGTCGCGCCGATCGTGAAGCGGATCTGCACCAGCTCTTTCATCGTGGTGTCGGCGGGGTGGTGCGTCGCGGCGCTCGGGGGGTTCTACCTGGTGTACGACGTCTGGCGGTGGCGGGCCGGGGCGTGGTTCCTGGTGGTTGTGGGCATGAACCCGATCCTGATCTACCTGGTCACCGAACTGCTGGCATGGGGCTGGCTGAACCCGAAGGTGGACGTCTTCGTGGGCGGCGTGTTGACGGCCGTCGGGTTGAGCGCCGCCGTCGCCGCGGTGTTCACGGCGGCGGTGACGTGGGCGTTGCTGTGGGGCTTGTGCGCGTGGTTGTACCGACGACGCATCTTTGTTCGCATCTGATCAACAAGCGAGTTCATCATGGATTCCCGACAGACCCGACGAACTTTTTTGGCCTCCGCCGCGCTCGCGTCCGCCACCGGTGTCGGTAAGTTGTCCGGCTGCGCTTCGCCGACGACTACGCGTTTGCCCGCTCGACCACCGGGACCACTCGCGGGGGCTTCGCCGATCCCACATGTACGCTTCGGGATGATCGGCGTCGGCGACCGCGGCTCCACTCACGTCCGCTTGATCAACCGGATGCCCGACGCGGAGATCACCGCGATGGCAGACCCGCACGTCCCCGCCGCCCGGCGTGCGGAAGACGCTTGCGCAAGAGCCGGCAAACCGAAGCCTGCTCTGTTCACCGACGGTGACCACGACTACCGCCGGCTGCTCGACCGCGATGACGTCGACGCGGTGATCATCTCGACGCCGTGGCGGTGGCACGAGCCGCAGGGCGTCGCGGCGATGCGGGCCGGGAAGCACGCGTTCATCGAGGTGCCGTTGGCGATCACGGTCGACGACATCTGGAGCCTGGTCGAGACTTCCGAAGCAACCGGGCGGCATTGCATGATGCTCGAAAACGTCAACTACGGCCGCGATGAACTGCTCACACTCAACCTCTGCCGCCAGCACGTGTTCGGCGAACTCACCCACGGCGAGGCGTCTTACATCCATGACCTGCGCTTCCAGATGAAGGACGTGGATTGGGGCACCGGCTCGTGGCGGACGGCCTACCACGCCCACACGAACGGCAACCTGTACCCGACGCACGGCCTCGGCCCGGTCGCGCAGTACATGAACCTCGACCGTACCGACGACCGCTTCGACACCATCACCTCGATGAGCTCGCCGGCGTTGGGACGCAACCGCTACGCCCGGGAACAACTGCCCGAAGGCCACCCGTACCGGCAACTGGCTTACACCTGCGGCGACATGAGCACGAGCATCGTGCGGACCCAGCTCGGCCGAACGATCCTCGTGCAGTACGACACGACGACGCCCCGGCCGTACACCCGGCACAACTTGATCCAGGGGACGCGGGGTTGTCTGGCCGGTTTCCCCACGCGGATCGCCGTCGAAGGCTGGGGCGACACCCACCACTGGATCGAAGGCGACGCGCTCGACGAGGTGCGGGCCAAGTACGAGCACCCGCTTTGGAGACGCATGGGCCGTGAGGCCGAGGCGGCCGGCGGACACGGCGGGATGGACTTCATCATGCTCCGCCGGGTCGTCGAGTGCCTCAAGGCGGCCGACCCAATGGACCAGACGGTGTACGAAGGCGCGAGCTGGTCGGTGGTGCGCCCGCTGAGCGAGGCGTCGGTCGCCGCCGGGGGCAAGCCGATGGCCTTCCCCGATTTCTCGCGTGGCCGTTACCGACAGATCGCGCCGCTGGGCATCGTGAGCTGAATCACCGAGTCGCTCTGACCAATGCTAAGGAGGCTATGCATGAACCGCTTCGCCTGCTCACTCGTCGCCGGCGCTGCTATTGGCTCTTTCGCCTGTCCGTCGTCGGCCGTCGCCGATGGCTGGCGCCCCCTACCACTCGAAGCGAGGGCTGATCGGGTGCAACCCATGACGGGGATCGTGGTCTGGGCCGACACGCCGCAGGCCGAAACTAACGCGGTTCAGCTCGAGTTCTCGTATCTGCTCTACGACAACGTCGTCGACAACGAGGGGCAGTACGACTGGTCTCCTGTCGACGCACTGCTGGAGCGCATCGCGGCGCGGGGGCACCAAGCGATCATTCGTTTCCGTTTTGTGTACCCCGGCTTTGCGGAGACGGCGGTGCCGGGCTTCATCAAGAAGCTGCCGGACTACCACGAAACCTTCGCCGAAAGCGAGGGTAAGCCGACCGCGTTCTGCGACTGGTCGCACCCGGCGCTGAAACGCTTTGCATTGGATTTTCATACGCGCTTCGCCGCGCGGTACGACGGCGACCCGCGGCTGGCGTTCGTGCAGACGGGCTTCGGGCTCTGGGCCGAGTACCACATCTACGACGGGCCGATGGAGCTAGGCAAGACGTTTCCGAGCAAGGCGTTTCAGGGCGAGTTTCTACGGCACCTGGACCGGGCATACGAGCGGACGCCGTGGATGATCTCGATCGACGCCGCGGTCGCGGAGCGCACGCCGTTCGCGGAACAGCCCGAGTTGTTGGGACTGGGTTTCGGCCTGTTCGACGACTCTTTCCTGCATGAGACACACGACCAGTACAACGAAAACTGCTGGGACTTCTTCGGCCGGGAGCGTTGGCAGGCCGCGCCCATGGGGGGGGAGTTCAGCTATTACACCCGCCACGACCAGGAACACGCGCTTGCGACGAAGGGGCCGCACGGCGAACCGTTCGTCGACGCCGCCCGGCGATTCCACATCACCTACATGTTCGGCAATGACCAGCACCGGTACCGCACCGAAGACGAGATCAAAGAAGCGGGGATGGCGATCGGCTACCGGTTCCGCGTCGAACGCTTCGACACCGACGGCCGGCGTTGCCGTGTCGGTATCACAAACTCCGGCGTAGCGCCGATCTACTACGACGCGTACCCCGCGGTCGGCGGGGTCCGTTCCGAGACGTCGCTGAAAGGGCTGCTTCCCGGCGAGTCGGTCCGGTGCGTTATCGATGCGCCCGCCTCCAAGGGGACACTGCGGATCGAGTGTGACCGACTGGTCGAGGGGCAAGTGATCGGGTACGACGCGACCCTGGACGGCGAGTGATATCACCCGGGGTGGGGCGATCACGCCCCTGCTTCACTTGTCAAAGAAAGAGCCTGCGGCGTCGAGCTGACGCCGGGCCCCCGCGTTCGGACGGGACTCTTCGGGACACTTCGCGGAACGGCGGAGGCGCCCGGCGGGCAACGCGGTGAGTCGGTCGTCGCGGACGTAGCGAGGGAACTCGAGGTTCGGGCCGCTACGCCGGCGACAGTCGCAAGACCACGAAGCGCAGGCCCGGGCACGTCACATCCGTCCGGCGAGGCGCCACCCCACCCGCCGCGCTCCCCGCGGGGGCACCGGCTCTACCCCCGTGACATAACTCACGACTGCGCGCACCAACGCGCACTTGCGCTGCAACATCAGCCGGGATTCGGCGAGCCCCGGGCGAGCGGGGCCGGAACTCCCGCAACTCCCAACAACCCGGGCGACACCGTCGCCCGGCTAACCGGCGGTACGGCATTGACCCCGCCGACGCAGCGCGACGAGCGGGAGCAGCGCGAACGCGACCGCTGGCTCGGGGACCGACACGGCGCCGAAGCCAGGCGCGGCGGTGCCGCCCCAGTTCTGCAGGACGCGGTCGAGCTCCGCTTGATCGATCACGCCATCGGGCAGGTCGTTGTCCCAGCCGGCGGGCACGTCGCCCGTGGCGTCCCGCCCCCAGTTCTGTAGGACCAGGTCGAGGTCCCCCTGCTCGACCTGACCGTTGTTGTTGAAGTCGCCGAGCAGGCCGGTCGTTGGGGCGATGAACGCGTAGGTGAAGTAGTCGTTCAGCTCGGGGTAGTAGTCCTCGGCACTGCCGACGCCCGTGTTGGCGGCGTTGAGCACGAGGTCGATGGCGACCGGGTCGCCGAGAAGGTTGCGGGGCAGGGCGAGTTCGAGGTCGATCGTTGGCTGGCCATCGAAGCTCACGCTGCTGACGCTGTTCCAGCCCCAGGCTTGCTGGTTCGCGCCATTGGCGAAGGCGTATAGCGTGCCGCCCTGGAGCAGGTAGTCGACGCCAATCGGCAGGAACCCGCCGCCGCCGATGAAGCCGGTGCCGCGGTCCTGGTCGGCGTCGATGAAGATGTTCTGGTTGAAGTCGAGCGGGTTGGCGGCGCCGGGGTCGCGCCCGACGCGGAAGAACACGTTGTTGTCGTCGTGCGCCACGGTGAGCGCGGTGTAGTCGACCTGGGGGTTCGCGTCGCCGGCGGGGTCGTTGCTGAACGGGTCGGCGTCGGCCCAGCCGGCGCGGTCGCCGGGGGTGTCGGCAACGTCGATGGTGCCGTTGGCGACAGGGTTGTAGCGGAGCTCGAGCCCACCGGGCTTGATAGTTCCGCCGGGGTTGCCGTTGCCGTCGTTGATCTCGGCGACGCGCGCGACCTGCTGGTCCCAGTAGGTGGGCAGGCGGTCCCACGGGTTGCCGAGCACGTCGTCGGTGATGTAGTGCCAGCCGGCGTTCTGCGCGACGCCCTGGTCGAGGCCGGCGAGCATGTTGGTTGCGTTGGGCTCGGTGTGGACCAGGTGGGCGAGGCGGTCGGCGGGGTAGTTCGCGTTCCAGGCGGACGGCGTGTAGGTCGCGTAGTTGCTGCCGAAGCTCTCGTGGACGACGAGGACGTCGGCGGTGGGGCGACTGGCGTACGCCTCGACGGTGCTGGTGCCCGGGTTGCCGATGACGGTCCAGCCGGGGTCGATGTTCTTGATGTAGCCGTAGGGCGATTCGTAGAACGCGAGGTCGCCGGCGTTGTTGGTGTTGGTGAACTCGTCGAGGAAGATGCCGTCGACGTTGTACCAGTTGGCGTAGTCGTCGATGTCGCTCTGGATCGCGGACAGCGAGCGGTTGGTGTAGCTGGTGGAGACGTAGCCGATGACGGTGCCGCCGGCGGCGCGGAGGTTGTCGACGACGGCGGTGTAGTTGGGGTCGACGCTGTTGCCGGGCCCGCTGCCGGGGTTCATGATCGCGAGGATCGGGACGTCGGCGGCGGCGGCGTTGAGGTCGTTCCAGTAGCCCAGCCCGACCCCGCCGGGGTAGAAGTACGCGGGGACGATCAGGCCGAGCGACATGGCGGGACCCGCCAGCGTCCCAGCCAGCAGCGCGGTGAGCGCCGCGCGTGGTGCTCGCCAGCGAGATCGGGAGAACAAACGGCCAGCGTTCGGCGGGGTCATGCGATCGGTCTCGGTGGGGTAGCCAACGGTTCCGCGGGCCGGGGGGAAACACGGCGTCGCCGGTCGGGGCGGCGCCGTGTAGAGGAGGAAGATGAGCGTCGTGCTCAGGCCCGGCGGCGTCCGGCAAACAAAGCAATCCCCCCCAGCATGGCGGCCGCCGCGGGTTCGGGCACGGCGGAGCCGGTGAAGGCCGGGGCGCTGGTCGAGCCCCAGTTCTGGAGCACGCCGTCGAGCTCGTTCTGGTCGACCGTGCCGTCGAACGGGCCGCCGCCGTCGAGGTTGCTCTCGTTGCCGGTGAAGGTGCCGGTGCCCCAGTTCTGAAGGACGATGTCGAGGTCGCCCTGCTCGACTTGGCCTGAGTCGTCGTAGTCCCCGGTGATGCCGACCACGGCGACCGTGGAGTAGGTAAAGAAGTCGCCCTCCGTCACGGCGAAGATGTTGTTGGGGAAGGTGTCCTGCGTAATGAAATCGGGGTCGGTATCGGTGAGGGCGACGAAGTCGAAAGCCTCGGGGTTGCCGATCTGGCCGCGCTCGATCTGCAGCTCAATGTCGGAGACCGGGTCGTCATCGAAGATCATGTTCCCGAAAGGGATGATGCCGCCCCAGGTGAAGAGCTCCTGATTCGCACCGCCGGGGTTGCCGAGGTTGCCGAAGCGGAACAGCGCCGGGCCTTGGATGAGGTAGTCGGCCCCGATGGGCAGGAGCCCGTCGGTGAGGTTGGGGTCGCCGTCGTCGCCGATGTAGCCCGTGCTGCGATCCTGATCGGCGTCAATGAAGATCGTGTGGTGTGCGCCGAAGAAGGACTGCTGTGGGTTGTTCACGTCAAAAGCGTCCATGAACATGCGGAAGTAGAAGTTGGTGCTGTCGTGGGCAACGCTCATGGTCTCGATGCCGAGGATCGGCGTGGTAACGTCGACGTCGAGCGGCGTGTAGGGGTTGATCCCTTCCCAGCCGAGCCGGCGGTCGCCCTCGGCGTTGAAGTCGACGACGATGGTGCCGTCGGCGACTTCGTTGCTCTGCGTCTGCAAGGAGCCGGCGGAAGCGAGCGAGACGCAGGCCCCCGCGCCCAACGAGGCGAACAGTCCGGCGGTGAAGTGCGATGGAGTCACGGTATTTCTCCTGAAAGTGCTCGGGGGGAGCGAGAAGAGAGCAGGACGGGTGGCGCAACAGCAGGAGCACGCACGGTGGCGATGAGGCGGGTGGTGTCGGCGCGTAAGGCGCCCCGAGGAAACAGCCGGACCCGCGTCGCGAGCCCGACCGGGAGGTTTAGTTCACCGCCGACGCAGAAGCACGAGCAGGCCCACACCGGCGAGGCTAAGCGTGGCGGGCTCCGGGACCGCGAGGGTGTAGCTGATCGGGGCCGACACGTCGCCGTTGCCCAGGTCGGTCCAGAACAGCAGGTTGATCGAGTCGTCCGGGAAGACGGCCGAGCTGTCCTGATTGAAGATGATGTCCAGCGAGATGGCCAGTTCACGCTCATCAGAGTCGGCGAAGGCGTCGAGCAGCGCAGCACCGCTGCCGAAGAAGTCGCCGCTCATGCCGAAGCCGTTGTTGAAGTTTGCGGCGTCCTGCGTGAACGGGAAGTCGTTCTGCCAGCCGGCCTCAGAGCCAATCAGCCCCAGGCCGAAGATGTCGAAACCGGTGGCCGTGTTGCTGTCGCTGTCGAGTGCGGTGAACAGCCCCAAGGACATCGGCGTGTGGAACGTGTTGCGGATGTAGAGGAAGTCGTTGTCGTTGGCGATCTGGGTCGTGGCGATGTCGACGAACCCCACGTTGTCGGCCGGGTCGGAGTCGATCACCGGGATGCCTGCCCAGTCGGAGTGGTCGTCGTCGATGGTGATCGTCGCGAACGTGCTCGCCGAAGCGGTCGCTGCGCCGAAGGTGGTGGCTGCGGCGATCGCGAGCAGCCGGGTCGAACCGAACGGGTGTCTCATGGCTTCAATCCTCCGAGGTTTAGAAAGGAAGCAGGCCGCCGCCCCGACGACTCGGGGCGATCCAGAAGTCATTGGTGCCGCTAGGGCGTGCGTTCGAAGAGCGTGGGTTGCAGGCAGACTTGGAGGGGCGCCGCCTGTTCCGAGCCGGTCTGCGCGGCGAAGGCCTGCGCGATCGCCTGCCGGCCGACTTCGAGGAACGGCATGTCCACCGACGACATCGCAGGGTCGCTGCGCAGCGCGGCGGTGTTGTCGATCCCGACAAACATCACGTCTTTCGGTACGCGGAGCCCGGCCTCGACCGCCGCCGCCATCGCGCCCATCGCTTTGAGGTCCGTCGCGCCAACCACGCCGTCGACCTTGTTACCCGAGTCGAGCAGTCGCCGGAACATCTGTCGCCCGGCTTCGCTGTCCAACGCGTGCTCGGCCTCGAGGATCAACGCCTCGTCGACCTCGATGCCGGCCTCAGACATAGCCCGCCGGTAGCCGCGCTCGCGGGCCGGGAAACCCCAGTAGACCTCGCGCGGCCCGTTGAGCAGTGCGACTCGCTGCCGGTTCTCCTGCAGCAGGTAACGCGTGGCCAAGTAACCGGCGCGCTCCTGGTCGATGAACACGCACCGGCCGCCATCCACGGGCTCATTCAGACCCCACGGACTCCAGCCGCGTTCGAGCAGGAAACTCCACAATGCATCGTTGAAGGACGGCTCGACGACCAGTGCGATACCGGGCGTCAGGCCCTCGATGAAGTGGGTCGACGCGTCGTCCAGCCGGTCCTCCGGCAGCTGGTGCAGCACCATGGAGTAGGACACGTCGTCGGAGCCTTGTTGCCGATCGGCCAGCGCGGTCTGGATGCCCTCGAAGATCTGCATCTGCACCGCGCGGGCGTCGCCGGTCTTGCTGGCCACCGAGTTCGACAGGAACACCGGCAGCACCGTGGTCGCCTCCTCACGGTTCCGCCAGCGCGCCGAGACAAACGTGCCTCGGCCCTGCTGGCGATCGAGATACCCATCCCGGACCAACTCCTGCAAGGCCCGGATCAGCGTCGGCCGGCTGACCTCGAACTGCTGGAGCAACTGCGACTCCGAAGGGAACGGCGCCCCGGCGGCGTACTGCCCATCCTCAATCTCGCGGACGATGGTCTGCTTGACTTGCTCGTATTTCGGGAGGTCCAGCAATGCCATACGTCTTAAGATAGCTTGACAAGTTGTCTTGTCAAGACAAATCCGTTCCGTCGGCAAGGGAGTGGAAAAATAACCGGAATATCTGGGGATACGCGGTGAAGATCATTCTTCATATTGGTATTGACAAGTTGACAATCCTCTGTTACGCTCGACACCGTGTCGGGCGATCCTGCAACCAAGAGCGACGCCCACGCCTGCTTTCACCGTCATCTCTTTCCCTTTCGCTCTGCGGAGAAACCAGTCATGCCGCTCCATTGCCCCCGCCCCACGCACCGGCCGTACGGCGGCTTCACTCTGATTGAACTGCTCGTGGTGATCTCGATCATCGCCTTGCTGATCGGGATCCTGCTCCCCGCTCTGGGCGCGGCCCGTGAGTCGGCCCGCCGGATCCAGTGCGGCGCGAACCTCCGGCAGATCGGTGTCGCGATGCACAGCTACGCCACCGACAACCACGACCACCTCCCCTACGCCGTGTTCCATAACGGCCAGACGATGGATGGGAGCGAGATCCAGCGCTGGTACCACATCCTGTACGAATACGGCGCCGCCGCGGGCAGCGAAGACGACGCCGTGGGCAACCTGGTCTGCCCCGCCGACGACTACCCTTACTTCTCCGACGACGTCTATTCCAGCTACGGGATGAACCACTACACGTCGTTTAGCGACGGGGTAAACCCCAGCAACGGGACGTCCCTGCCCTCACCCGAGCCGGACGGCGTGGACAACTACCGAGGGGTGGATCACAAGTACCTGCGAATCGACCAGTTCAAAAGCCCGACGGAGTTGCTTGTGGTCACTGAGATTTACCGAGGTCACTTGGCCAACCCCGGCTCGCAGCAGGCGACCGCAAAACTCAACAGCGCGCAGCTCGCGGTGGTCAACACCGAGGCGGAGGAGACCAACGCCAACGGGCTGTGGAACCAGATCGAGTGGGGCCGACATTCCAATAAAGTTGACGACCCTGAAGGCGCAGTCCAGGTGTTGTACGCCGATGGCCACGTCGCCGGTGGCAAACGGCTCGAAGAGATCGTGACGGTCGGCGACGCGAATAGCACCCAGTCGCTCGACGATTTTGAGAAGGCCAACCGGCTCTTCTACCCGCTCCACGGCGCATCGATCACCGACCAGTACGGCGGCCAGTAACCCAGCGTCAGAATGCCAGCATGGCACGGAAGCACGATTTGTTCACTCTGATTCGGGAACCGAGCACATGATCCGCTTGGGCGTTATTGGGGCCGGGGTGCGGGCGACGCACCTGATCACGACGGCGGCGAAGCAGGACGCGGCAGTCCGGCTTCGCGTCGTGGCCGACACGGATAAGGATGCCGCGCGCAACCGGCTGGCCGAGTCAGGGATCGGGCTCGGCGACACGGTCTTCCTGAATGAACTGCGGCAAGTCCCGGACCACGCCGACGCGGTGGACGGATGGATCGTCGGCACGCGTTGCGACACGCACGCTCGGATCGCGATGGACCTCGCGCCGCTGCGGGTGCCGGTCTTCCTCGAGAAGCCCGTCGGGCTGACGCACGACCAACTCGACGCGTTGGCGGTGGCCTACGCCGGACGCGACGACCAGGTGGTGGTGTCGTTCCCGCTGCGGCTGTCGCCGCTGTTCGAAAAAGCGCGGGAGCTGGTGCGTCGCGGTCGGCTGGGCAAAATGAACCAGATCACGGCGACAAACTTCGTGCCCTACGGCGGGGTGTACTTCGGGCAGTGGTACCGCGACACCGCGACGACCGGCGGGATGTGGCTGCAGAAGGCGACGCACGACTTCGACTACCTCTGCGAACTCGCCGCCGCCGAACCCACCGGCGTCATGGCGATGGACACCCGGCGGGTTTACGGCGGGGACATGCCCGCCGACCTGGTGTGTTCCAAGTGCGACCTCGCCGGCACCTGCCCTGAGAGTCCTCGCAACATCGCCCTCCGCGGCGACGACGGCGGCATGGGCACCGACGACCACGGCTGCGCCTTCAGCGAAACCATCCAGCACCACGACGCCGGCTCGGCCATGCTGCGGTTCGACAACGGCGTGCACGCGGCATACAGCCAGAACTTCGTCCCGCGCCGCAGCGCTTTCTCCCGCGGCGCCCGCGTGACCGGGTACGAGGCGACCCTGACCTTCGATTGGGCCACCGAGAGCCTGACGGTCATCGAGCACCACGGCACCGCTGTCGAGACGATCAAAGTCGGCGGCGAGACGGGGCACCACGGCGGTGATGAGCAGCTCGTTCGCAACTTCCTCGAAGTGATCCGGGGCGAGGACGTCTCCCGAGCCCCACTGCGACACGGGCTCCGCAGCGCGGCACTTTGCCTGGCGGCGCGCGATTCCGCGGCGAGCGGTCGGCTCGAGCCGGTAAACTCACCCGGCGTGTCGCCAGCGACGCTCACACTTCACGCCTGAACTCAACGTCGCACGTTCCGCACCCGCTTCTCGCGTGCCCCCTCATGATCAAGAGCATCAGTTACTGGTCCTTCGAGAACGGCTTGACCAACACGCACCCGGTCGACGCGGCGCTCGACGAAGCCAGGGCCGTGGGCTTCGAAGGCCTGGAGTTGTGCATCGGGACAGAGGGCACGCTGAACGTCGAGACTTCGCAAGACGAGTGTGAATCGCTCCGTCGGCAAATCGACGCGTCGGGGATCCATGTCCGCACCGTCGCCAGCGGCATGAGCTGGGGTTTCAACCCGGTCAGCAACGACGCCACGGTACGCGACAAAGCCGTGTCGCTGCACGAAGCGGCGCTGCAACGCACGGCGTGGTTGGGGTGCGAGGCGCTGCTGTTCGTGCCCGGCGTTGTGACCAGCCCGATCGCTCCCGACGAAAAGATTCGTTACGACCACGCGCTCGAACGGTGCGAGGAAAACGTGAAACGCCTGCTCGACACCGCTGAACGCGTCGGTGTCGACCTGTGCCTCGAGAACGTGTGGAACGGCCTGTTTTATTCACCGATTGAGTTTGCGTCGTTCGTAGATTCCCTCGGCAGCGGCCGGCTGGGCGTGTACTTCGACGCCGGCAACCTGCTGGGCTACCAACAACACCCGCCGCACTGGGTCGAGTTGCTCGGGCAACGGATCAAGCGGGTGCACATCAAAGACTTCAAAGACGAGTTCGGCTGGTCGGGCTCGTACGAGTTCTCAAAGCTTGGGCAAGGCCAGGTCCCGTTGCGGGAGACGGTCGCGGCGCTGCGCGGCATCGGTTACGACGCCACGATCGTCGCCGAGATGATGCCCTGGGACGACACGCTGATCGCCGACACGTCGAAGGCGATGGATGAGATCCTCGGTGACTTAGCAGTTAAACCAAGAGGCAATTGAGCGATGACGAACGTCGGCGTGATCGGCCTCGGCATGATGGGGATGACGCACCTGGACGCGTACACGGCCCGCGCGGCGGCCCGGGGCGACGCCACGGTCGT
>JANQPR010000235.1 GCA_028285385.1 Phycisphaera sp. | reverse complement strand
CGACCACGAGCTCGGTCGCCGCGACGCCGAACAAGCCGTCCGCCGTGACCCGCACCACGCCGTCCTCGCTGGCCAGCGACGAGCCGTCGAGGTCGAACGTCCGCAGGTTGTCCGACACCAGCGTCAGCGTCCCGCCGCCCAGGAAACCCGGCGCAACTACACCGTCGTTGTTCAACCCGACCGTCGCCGAGGCCGTCCCGTCGCCGATCTGCAGCGTCCCCGTCCCGCTGAGTGTCGCGCCGCTGTCCAGGTCCAGCCGCGCCGCGATCAACGCCCGGCCCAAAGGGATGAACGTGCTGTTGGTCCGCAGCTGCATCCGGTCCGTATCGATCGCGAACGCGTTGGGGTTGCCCGCCACCGCCGGCATCAACAGCGTCGCCCCGTCTCGCACGAGCGTGTTGCCACTCTGGAACGGCTCGTCGACCTGAATCCGGAACCCGTTGGTGCTCAGCGACGCGCCGTCCGCCACGATCAGGTCGTCGACGCCGAAGACGCCGACCGCGTCGGCGTTGAGCAACACGTCGTTGTTCGGCGCGACGCCGATGAACGCCGTGAACCCGTTCACGGGCAACGCGTTGCCCGCCCAGTTCAACGGCGACTGCCAGCTGTTGTTCAGATCACCGTCCCAGGAAATCGTCTGCCCGCCCGCCGGCCCCGCCAGCGACACCACCGCCGCCAAACCAGCCCACGGCGCGTGAATACCCCACCGACGTGGCCGCTCCGCTCCTGCCATCACAACACCTCCAACGCTTTGGCAACCCGAGCGGCCGCCCACCGTCTCCCACACCGATTACTCCGTCAAGCCACCATACCCACGGAGACAGACCGGCCAAACACGGGACAACCCTCCCGAACACTCCCCGATAAACCGACGCGCCCGTGCCATGCGGGCCGCGCTCACCCCATCCCCGGCCGCCGCCGGCGTCGCCCCAGCACGACCACGCCCAGCAGCCCCAACGCGCCCGGCTCCGGCACGGCCGCGCCGCCGAAGTCCGGCGACGCCGTGCTCCCCCAGTTCTGCAGCACGCCGTCGAGTTCATTCTGATCCACCGTGCCGTCGAACGGGCCGCCGCCGACCAGTGCCCCCTCGTCGCCCGTGGACGTGCCCGTTCCCCAGTTCTGCAGGACGATGTCGAGGTCGCCCTGCTCGACCTGGCCGGAACCGTCGTAGTCGCCGAGCAGGCTCGTGCCGTCGGTGAAGGTGGCCTTCCAGATTTCGCCGAACGTCGCCTCGGTCTCGAGGTCGACCAGCAGCACGCCGAACACCGCGGTGTCCCCGTCCAGCGCGTCTTCGGAAATGAGGAAGTCGAAGATCTGGAGCGTGTCGTTGGTCTGCCCGTTGGTGCGGGCGATCTCGTGGATCTCACCGTCGTCCCAGAGAAAAAGCCCACTCAGAAAAGCGGTTTCCGGCCCGGAGTCGTCGGGGAAGTCGCCGTAGAAGAACACCCGGCCGTCGTCGAGCGAGAACGGGTTCACCAAGGGCGTGAACGCGAAGAAACCCGAGAAGGTCTCGCCGGCGGTGGCCCCCGGCACCGGTGTCGCGGTGTCGACGACTTTGGTCAGCGCACCATCGAGGAAACCGTAGATCCCGCTGTCCCCGCCGTCACGGGCTTCGAACACGACGTCATCCCCGTCGATCTGGATGCCGTTGAGGATCTCGTAGGAACTGCCCAACGCGGTGCCGGGCAGGTCGACGCTGTCGCTCTCGATCAGTAGCGCGGGCGCCTGGTTCGGCCCGACCGTGTAGATCGCGGTCTCGTCCGCGAACTGCGTGGCCACATGGACCGCGACGGTCTGCGTCGCGTCGTCGTACCCGCCGCGCTGCACCCGTGCGAGTTCGACGTTCCGATTGGGGAAGCCCGGCCAAGGCGTGTCTTCCACCAACAGCGTCTGGATCGGCCCGCCGTCGATCGGCACCCGGTACACGCCGGCCTCTTCGACGCCGTTGACTGTGAAGCCGCCGCGGATCGCGACCGCCTGGCCGTCGACGTCCCACTCGGTCAGCCCGGTGCCGTTGTACGTCCCGCCAACCTCGGCGCGGAAATCACCCTCCAGGATGATCGGCGTGAGCGTGCCCGTGCTGCCGATGTCCCCGAACAGGTCGACGAACGCGCCGCCTCCGGGGTCGGGCGTGACGTTGATCGACACGACGTCGGCGCCGTTGCTCTGAAAGAACTGCAGCGCGGTCGGCCCCGGGCGCCCGGGCACGGTGACGTCGCCGGGGTAAAGCAGGCTATAGGGCCCGTCGACCCCGCCGGCGTACACCCCCTGCCGCGTCAGGCCCGGGATGCCCCCGGCTTCAAAGCTGATCTGCCCGTTCACGACGCCGGCGTCTTCAAACAAAACCGAATCGACGCCCACCGGCAGCGGCTCGATGTCCGCCTCGGTCACGATCGTCTCCACGGTCACGTCGACCGCACGGGCGTAGCCCCCGAAACCAACCACCGCGCCCGCCAACCAACCGGCCCACGCGGCCCCGGACTTCCTGTTCGCCATCGGTCTTCCTCTCTCCAAACCAAAACGAGTCGACCCCCGGCCACCACGACGGCAACCGCTCCACCACAACCTACCCGGCCCCCGCCGGAAAAGGAAGGGGCTTACCGTCGCCTCGTAAAACGACGCGAAACCGCCGGGCAATGCCCGCAAATCGGGCGGCCAAGCCGCCACCACGAGCGGGTTCTCGAAGCCTCACCGCCGCCGTGCGCCGCACCAGCTCAAAGCCACGATCAAACCGGCCAGCACCCCCGGCTCCGGCACGCTCAAACCACCGAAGTCCGGCGACGCCGTGCTCCCCCAGTTCTGCAGCACGCTGTCCAGTTCCCCTTGGTCGACGATGCCTTGCGGGAAGCCCGTGACCCAGCCGGACGGCGCGTTGTTGACCGAGAAGAACCGGCCCCAGTTCTGGAGCACCAGGTCCAGGTCGCCCTGTTCCACCTGGCCCGACGCGTTGTAGTCTCCCTCCCCGAAGATCGGGCCTTCGAACGTGTAGGTAATCGTCGCGTCGGTCCCGAGGCCGGGGATCAGCGAGGCCCCGATGCCGAAGTCCGGGCCGGGGTCGGCGACGCTCACGTTGACGCTGATCGAGAGCGTGGAACGGAAAGGCACGGTGCCCGTCCCCTCGAACAACGCCAGGTCCCCCGACAGGATGAACGTCCGGCTGCCCGTGAACTCCAGCGGCACGTCGATCTGGTCCGAGGAGTTCGCGCCCGGCGGCCCGGCGATCGACCCGCTGTGGCTGCCGTTGACCGTGGTCTCGGCGGTGAAGTTGAACGCGGTCGGCAGCAGCATCTCGACGCCGAGCGTCGCGCTGCCGCTGACCGAGCCGCTCCCCCCCTCGAAGTCCGGGCCGTTCGGGGACAAGCCGATCTCGATCGCGCCGGGCCCGCTCCCGCCGCGGTCGTTCCCGCCGCCCACCGTCACGTTGACGCGGATCAGGTCGCCGAGCAACGGGTTGAACTGCCGCACCACGTAGCCCAGCGTGAACGACCCGGACGCCGAGCCCGAAGTCGTGCGCGTCACCTCGTCGGGCCAGTACCGGCCGTCGTTGCCGCTCACCGTCAAGGTCTGCATCACCGCGTGCGCGGGGACGCCGAACCCAACCAGCAACCACACCGCCAACACGATTTGGCCCGGGAGGTTCATCGCTCTCTCCTGTTTGGATTTGGTGTCGAACCGAACCGGCCTTCCCAGGGCCGCCGCCCCCTGCGGCTGGACTCTACTCCCCCACCCATCGGAGGCCAAGGTAAATCCGGCCGCCGGAAACCCCAACGCCACCGTTGCGGTCACCCCCGTTCATCGTCGGGCGCGGTGCCGCCTGGCAGCGAGCAGCCCCACCAAAACCGCCGCCACCGGCTCAGGCACCGCTGCCCCGTCGAGATCCGGCGCCGCCGCACCCCCCCAGTTCTGCAGCACGCCGTCGAGTTCGTCTTGATCCACCACGCCCTCGGGCGGGCGTTGACCCAACCCGCCGGGATGTCGCCGCGCGTGACCCGGCCCCAGTTCTGCAGCACGAGATCGAGGTCGCCCTGCTCTACCTGGCCACTGCCGTCGTAATCGCCGAGAAGCGTCATCTCGGCCGTAAAGTACAGCCGGTCGAGCTCGAAGCCTGTGCCGCCGGTCTCGCCGTTGAAGCCGAACACGACCGCATCGACCGAAGCAAGGTCCACCGGCCCGGGCGCGTTGAAGCGCACCTGGTCGATGTCGCCAATCGCGAAGTACGCCGTGCCGCTCCCCGCCGCAAGCACGAACTGCCCGAAGCTCTCGTTGCCCGGTGTCCCATTGACGGCGTTGAACAGCGACACCTCGATCGGCAAGTCCGCGGTCAACCCGGCGTAGTCCACGGCCAGGTAAACGTGATCGGTCAGGTCTAGGTCGAGGTCCGGGTCGGCGCCATCGTCGAGATACACCAACCCGCCCAATGGCGTCACGCCCGGCGCCGAGCCAAGAGCTAACACGCCGCGTGAGACGTCCAAGTCAACGACTACTTCACCGACGGCCGGGCCGTTCGCGGGGATCGGCGCGATCGCGTTGAGGCTGATCGAACGGTAACCGCCGATCGTGCCGGGCGTGCCGTTCTCTCCGCTGAGCGGCGGGGGGTTCGAGATCGTCGCCACTATCGGGAACGGCGAGGGCAAACCGACGCCGCTGAACTCGTCGAGCACGATGTCCGGCGGTGGCGGCAAATCCGGGTCCACGTATGTCCGCAGGCCCAGATCCCACCCCGCAAAGAAGCCCACGGCCGTACCCACCCACGTCTGTGAGCCCGACGCCCACTGCAACAGGCTGCCGCGTGGGTACGGGTTGTCGGTCCCGCCGGGCGTCTGCCAGCGCGCATCCCCGAAGGCAGTCCTCCGTACGGTCAGCCCGAGGAACTCGTCGGCCTCAACCAGCACCGGCGTGTCCAGTACCAAAGGCGTGAAGTCGGCGACGTTGTCAAAGTCTCCCGTCGGGACCGCATCGGCGTCGAGCGTCCAACTGCTCAGCGGCGATCCCACCGGCCGGCCGGCGGTGTCGAGCCGGAACAACTCGAACACGCCCGTTCCCGTGTTGCCGCTGCTGCGTTGCACCAGGAAGTCGACCCGCGTCAACAACCCGTCGAACCCCGGGCGGAAGCTCTGCCCCACCCGCGTCTCTTCGAACCCCTGGTCAAAACTGACCTGCTCGGCAAAGCGGATCTCGGAACGCGGGTCGGAGACCTGGTCCAGCATCGGCACCGCGGCCGCCGGGGAGTGATTCAACACCGCCACCAACAAAGCCACCGCCCGGCACGCCCCACTGATGTCTGCTGGTCGCATCAATCACCTCGCCACGCGGCTGGCTCACCAAACCGAAAACAAACCGGCGGTTGACCTCCGGCGGATGGTTTCATAACTCTACCCCCACACCTCGGCAACGCCAAGGGCTTCACGGCCCCGATTCGGCCACCGCCGTCCCCGGTGTGTCGGCACACACCAAGTTGAACCCGCGTCTGCCAGGGCCTTTGACCTTCTCGGCTCTAACAAGAAGGAACGCACGCAGCGCTCACCCGGCGGGTCGTACGCCGCCCCGCCAAGCCCAGCAACGCCAACGCCGCCACCGGCTCAGGCACCGCTGCCCCGTCGAAATCCGGCGCCGCCGCGCCCCCCCAGTTCTGCAAGACGCCGTCGAGTTCGTTCTGGTCCACCGTGCCGTCAAACGGCCCGCCGCCGACCAGCGCGGCTTCGTCGCCCGTGAACGTCGCCGTGCCCCAGTTCTGCAGAACGATGTCGAGGTCGCCCTGCTCGACTTGGCCGGAGCCGTCGTAGTCGCCGGGCAGGATCGCGACGAGAACCACGTCTGACAACCGCTCGAGGTTCACGGTTGGAGACGACAACGGCGCGAAGGCCCAGTCGCCCAGGAATCTCTCGCTCTGGTTGGCGCCGGTCGGATCGAACGCCGCGTCCACGTTTTGCGGGGTGGCGACGTGCAGCAGGCCGACCTCCGGGAGCGTCACGGCCTGCGGCGCCAGGGATGGGTTGACCAGCCAGAGCAGCGGGCCTTCCTCGAAGCGCACGACCGCGTCGGGGTCTTGCCGGATATCGACGCCGTAGGTCCCGCCGGTTTCCACGCTCGGGAGCTGGAGCGCGGCTTGATCTGCGGGGCCGCCATCGGAGTTGAACCACGCGTTGCCGGCGAAGTCGAGCGTCTCGGGCAAAGTCTCGGGACCGATGTTGACGATGCGGCGCAGCGCGTCGTTGTAGACCACCGCGTTGTTCCGGAACGAACCGTTCTGGGTATCGACGATCGTGGGCGAGCCTGAGTTCTCGTTGAGGATGCGCAGCACCCAGTTGGCCGGGTCCTGGAAGTAGTTGAAGGCAAACGTGCCGCCGTCGATGTTGACGAAACTCGCGCTGTTGTCGCCGCCGGTGACGATGTTGCCGATCGCGGTGATGTCGTCGGCCTCGTACCCGCCTTCGCCGGGGAGGAAGCGGAAGAACTCGGGGCCGGTCGAGCCGCCGAACTGGATCGGCCGCCCCTGCCCCAGGTCGAGGCGGTTGGCGACGATGCGGATGTCCTTGCTGCCGCCCTTGGGCCGGATGCCCGACCCGCCGCCGGAGTTGGGGTACTCGATGCGGTTGTTGGCGATCACACCGTGGTGGCTGCCGACCATGTCGATCGCGGAGCCCGACGCGCTGTTGGGCGTGGTAATCACCGAGCGTTCGATGCGGAACCCGGTGACGCCGGAGAGCTTGATCGAGTCGTGGTTGCCGCCGCCCGCGAGGTTCTGCACGGTGACGGAGTCGATCCCGATGCCGGTGCTGGGCGTGTCGAACGACCCGCCGTCGTCGATGTTGATGCCGTTGACCGCGGCGCCGTCGAAGATCAGGTGGCTGATGGTGACGTCGGTCACATCAGAGAGCTGCAGGTTTGTCGTGCCGCCGGTAATGGTTGCGGGCCGGGACGGGTCCTGGCTCGTGAGGGTCACGCCGGTCAAACCCGATCGGAACAAGCCCCCTTGGAACACGCCGTCCGGAGACAGGAGCACCCGATCCCCGGGCTGGGCCGACGACAGCGCGGCATCCAACTCGGCGTCGTTGGTCACCACCAGGTCGGTCGCACCGACCGGGCAAGCCACGATCACCAGACTCAGAAAAACAGAAGCCGCCGCCGACACGCTCAAGAGGCTTCGCATCAATACACCTTCAAGTGAGACAACCGGAGCCACCGCTGAGCCGTGCCCACAAACGCGATGATTCAAGCATAGCCCCGGCGGCCGCTACCCCATCCGCTGTGCCGGAGGCGCTTACCGCTCCCCGAGTTGTCGCAAAGCCTGCCGGATGCGTTGCTCGTTCTCAACCAGCGCCGGGCGGACGCGGTCCCCGCCCGATGGGCATCAACGCCGCCAACACCACGCCTAGCACCGCTGGCTCGGGCACCGACGCCGGGTGCTCCACCGGGCTCGCCGTGTTGCCCCAGTTCTGCAGGACGCGGTCCAACTCCGTCTGCTCGATCTGGCCCGAAGGCAGGTCGTTCAACCAGCCCGCGGGAACGCCCGCAACATCCGTGTCCAAGCCCCAGTTCTGCAGCACCAGGTCCAGGTCCCCCTGCTCCACTTGGCCCGAGTTGTTGTAGTCGCCGACGATCCCCGCAAGGACCCTCAGGACGCCCGAGGTCAGCAGTTGGGTGGTGTCCCAGCGCTTGTTGATCAGGACCGGCAGCAACAGGTTGTCGAAGCTGCCGCTGGCGGAGGCGAAGTCGAGGATGTCGAAGACGTCGCCGATGCCAGGGTCGAAGCCGCCGGCGAGCAACACCTCGAGCGTGCCGGCGGCGTTGAGGGTCCCGCCGACGCTGAGCTTGTCGAAGTCCACGCCGGGGGCCCCGTTGTTGTCGACCAACTCGATTGACAACAGCCCCGTCGCCGACTGGGTGAAGTCGCTCGTGACGAGGATGACCGCGGTGGACTGCCCGGGCGCGACCTGGTTGTTGTTCTGCAGGTCGCCGATGATCGTGCCGATATCGCCTGGGGCCGGCCCGTAGATCAACCCGTCGTTGACCACGCCGCCGGGGGCGGTGATCTCGCCGCCCAGGACGATGTCGCCGGTGTCGTGGTTCACCACCGCGCCGGCGAGCACCCGGCCGCCGTTGGAAAGGTCCAGGAACCCCCGGCCGCCGGCCCCGCTCACGCCGCCGCCGACGTAGAACGTCCCGAGCACGTCCAGCCCGAGCGTGTTGTTGGCGCCGACGATCTCGACGGTGCCCTCGGCGCCGGGCATCCAGCCGATGAACAAGTTGCCGCCCCCGGCCGCACGCCCCTGGTTACGCACCGTCAGCGCCCCCCGACCGCGCGACCCGACCGCCAGGGGCGCGGTGGTCGCGACCGTGTAGACCGACGTCGGCCCGTCGACCACGACGCCGGCGATGCTGCCGATGGGTCCGGCGATCTCCGAGATCGTCGAGAGCGTGGTGTTAGAACGCACCTCGCCGTCGACGATCACCGCGTTTCCTGAGGAGACGTCGAGGAAGTTCTCGAGGAAGAGCTGGCTGCCGGCGTCGACGAAGAGGGTGCCCGTGGCGGAAGCGGACCCAATCCGCCCGTGCGCGCCCACGTTCATGTTCGAGGCGCCCTCGAAACGGAGGCTCCCCGTCGCGCCCGAGCCCACTACCAGGGCATTGCCGACCGTGGTGTTCCCCAACGCCCCGTAACGCAGCGTCCCGGGCGCGTCGTCGCCGATGATCAGGTTCTGGCCGACGTTCGTCAGCGGGTTGGCGCCCGAGACGGTGTGGTCGCCGACGGCGCCCCCGACGTCGACCCCGACGGACAACTCGCCGGCCACGCCGCTGAGCCCCGTGGCCGAGTTGATGCCAACCCGCGAGTTGGCGAACGTTTGGAGCACCCCGGTGCCGGAGCGCTGGAGGTCGTCGACCCGGAGGGTGCCGCCGTCTTGGACGGTGACGACGGCGTTGTCACGGATGCGTTGGCCGGCCAGTTCGGCGGTGCCGCCGCTGAAGATGTTCATGACGCCCGTGGCCCCGGTGTCCCGTCCCATGAACATCGTGCTGGTGCCGGTGAGTTTCGAGCCGATGCCCGAGAGGTTGATCGTCCCCTGCGCCGTGCCGCTGTTTCCGACCAGGGCCGAGGTGATATTGAGCTGTCCGCCCGACTCGATGTCCACCTGTGCGATGATGTTCGAGAAGTCTCCCACGAACAGTTGGCCGCTGGTCACCTCCGCGCCGTTGCTGATCCGCAGGCTGCTCTGGGCGCCGGCCCCGTTGCCCACGATCAACCGGTTGGTGACGTCGAGCGCCGCGCCCGAGCCGTCGACCACCGCGGTGACGCGTGTGCCGCCTTGCCCGAGGATCGCCTCGCCCCCGACGCGCAGCACGGCATTGGTGTTGATCTCCAGCTCCGCCTTGCCCTGATCGCCCGCCACCAAGTCCCCCGTCAGCCGGACGGACAACGGGTCGTTGAGCTCCAGCCGGGCGGGCTGCTCAATCCCGGCCACCGCGCCGTCGGTGCCGTACTTCAGCGACACGGGCCCAAAGGCCACCGGGTTGGACCAGCCCAGCAGCGTCAGTGTCTGGAACTCGGTCGTCAGGCCCGCGAGGTCTGTGGCCCAGGGCGAGGTCCCGCCGGGGTAGGTGCCTTGGAACGCCTCGAGCCGCAGCGTGTACGTGTCGGCCGGCGCCGACCCGCCGGTGAAGTCGGCCGCCGTGATCCGGGAGTCGAAGATCGTCCCGGGCACGGCGTCGTCGTTGATCGCGACCTGGGTGTTGCCGCTGTCGCGCACGGACAGGATCGGGTCGAACCCGCCGGCACTGATGGCGTCGCCGGCGCGGTTTGTGCCCCCGTCGTAGCCAAAGGTCTCCGCGACCAGGTCGGTGCCGAACAGCGCGGACGGCGCGGTGCGGAAATAGAACTCCTGCTGCTCCGTCGCACCGGGGAACAGGCCCTCGAACGAAAAAAACGCCTCGACGGCGCCTGCGTCTCTCGTCCCCGAGCACAGCAACGACGTTACGGCCAAGCCCACGAACCAAACACCGGGCAGCATCGCGCGTTTCATCTGCATCTCCTTCGCGTTAGAAATGTGGCCTAATCCGCAACCAGAATGCTGATAAACCGATCATAATAACGCATTAATCTCGGAGAAGCCGCGATTAACCCGCAACCGATTCCGGGTCGGCCCGTACACCAATCGTCGCGGCTCACACCACGACGGACTTCGCGGGGCTCAGCACCTTGGCCAGTTGGCGTAGCGCTTGGCGGATGCGTTGCTCGTTCGCAACGAGCGCGAGCCGGACGTAGCCCTCGCCCCGCGGGCCAAACGCGGCGCCGGGGGTCATGGCGACCTCGGCCTGCTCGACCAGCGCGTCAGGATTCCCGCCGACCGAAACGCCCCAACACGCCCAACAACGCCCACCCCGCCACCCCCGGCTCGGGCACGCTCGCCCCGCCGAAGTCCGGCGCCGCCGTGCTCCCCCAGTTCTGCAAGACGCCGTCGAGTTCGTTCTGATCCACCGTGCCGTCGAACGGCCCGCCGCCGACCAACGCGTTCTCGTCGCCGGTGAACGTCCCCGTGCCCCAGTTCTGCAGCACGATGTCCAGGTCGCCCTGCTCGACTTGGCCGGACGCGTTGTAGTCGCCGGCCAGGGCAGCGGCGATCTGCGTGAGCGTGAGCGTCGCGCCGGTCGCAAACTGGGTTCCGTTCGCGTTCGTGCTGTCGAGTTCGAGCGACAACGCGGTGCCGTCTTGCAGTGTGCCCGTCAGCGTGACATCGCGGTCGGGGATGGTTGTGGCGACGCCGTTGACGAGGCCCGCGATGGGCACGCCGTCCAGCGCGAAGTCGCTGCCGAACACGTTGAACATCGCGCCGGGAAGCACGAAGTAGGTGCCGTCGAACGTGCCGCCGGTGACATTGACCTCCGACCCCGACTGGGCGAAGAACGCCGCCCCGACGCTTCCGCCTTCGAGATTGAAGGTGCCTTCAGTGTCGGTCAGCCCGCCGATGCTGCCGTCGGTGAGGGTCACGGTGCTGCCGGCCAACAGGTTGGCGGCGGCGCCGACGGTGCCGCCGTCGATCCGGATTTCGCCGCCGTCGAACACGGCCAGGCTGTTGCCCACGCCGCCGCCGGCCCCGACAAGCAGGAAGCCGCCGTCCTCGATCGCCGCGCCGGTGCCGATCGACCCCGTCCCCGACACCTCGGCCACGCCGCCGACCTGGACCCGGAGCGCATCGCCGACGCTGCCGCCCGTCACCTCGAGTCGGCCGAACGTGCCGACCGTGGCGAGGTTACCGACCGAGCCGCCGGTCACTCTGACCAACGCCCCGTTGCCGATGGAGACGCCGTCGCCCACGGCCGCGGTGCCCGAGATCAGGACCGTGCTGTTGTCCTGAGCCTCAAGGTCTTCCCCGACCGTGCCGCCGGAGATGTCCACGACGCTGCCGTTCTCGGCCCGGAAGTTGGTCCCTACCCCACCGCCGAGGATGTTCAGGTCGCTGCCGGCCTCGGCTCGGGAGAAATCGCCGACCGATCCTCCGGTGATGTTCACCGTACCGCCGGCTTGTGCAGCGACCGGCCCGACGCTGCCGCCGGACATGCTGAACACGGCCCGATCGCGGACGGTGGCTACGCCGTCGATGGTGCCGCCGGTGAGGTTGATCGTGCTGCCCTCCTGGGCGTCGAAATCGTTACCGAGCAGCGCGGTGCCGCTGATGGTGACGACGCTGCCGTCCCCGGCGTCGAAGTTGTTGCCGATCGTGCCGCTGCTGATATTGACGACGCTGTTGTCCAACGCAGAAAACGAAGCACCGACAGTGCCGCCAGACACGTTGACTTCGCTACCGCCGAAAGCTTCGAAGCTAGTGCCCAGTTCCGCGGTGCCCGAGATGTTGACGACGCTGCCCGACAACGCGTCGAACCCGTTGCCGACGCTGCCGGCGGAGATGTTGATCGTGCTGCCGTCGAAGGCGACGAAGCGGGGGCCGACCTCGACCGTGCCCGAGATGTTCACCGTCGCGGCGGTGCCGGCGAAGAAGTCGTCGCCGACTGTGCCGCCGGACAGGTCGACGCGGTTGCCCATGGCGCTGAAGTCGTCGCGGATCTCGCCGCTCAGCAGGTTCACCTCGCTGCCGGTCAGCGACTCGAAGCCTTCGCCCAGCGTCCCGCCGTCGACGTTGATCTCCGCGCCCAGCCCGGCCTGGAACGGCGAGGCGAGCGAACTGACGATGCCGCCGAAGTTGTTGACGTTCACCTGCGTCGTCTGGCCCGGGATGCCGCCGACGGTCCCGGAGATCGTGGTGCCCGTGCCCGGGCTGGGGACGTTGATCACGGTGTCGAACAAGCCCGGCACCGACGGCCCCGGGGCGAACACCTGGGCCGCCGTCGGCATCGCGATGGCACTGCCAATCATCAGGCACCCGACCCGTACACACGAGAAGTCGCGCCTGCAAAACAGGGATAAAACGTACGACATCTGAATCCTCTCCCGTGGGCGACGTGAAAACCAAGACCCGACACGGGTCGATCGCCTGTGCGGCACAGGCTAGAGCAGGACGGGTCAACGCCCAACCCGACCTAGGGAAAACCAGAGATCGTGGCCCATACGCCATACCCGATGCGTACAACATTGCGGATTGGTCAGATTCAGAAAACCTATGCCATGGCGGTACCCGCGGGCGTGAGCACTTTCCCAAGTTGCCGCAACGCCTGCCGGATCCGCTGCTCATTCTCAACCAGCGCCAGACGGACGTAGCCCTCGCCGCGTGGGCCGAACGCGGCGCCGGGGGTCATGGCGACATCGGCCTGCTCGACCATCGCGACGCAGAACGCGTCGGTGCTCTCGCCGAACGCCTTGAGGTGTTCGGGGTTCACCTTCGCCCAGACAAACATCGACGCCCGCGGCGTGTCGACTTCCCAACCGAGCTTGCGTAACCCCGCGACGAGGACGTCGCGTCGCTGGGCGTACTTGGCGTTCTGCTGCTCGATGTGCTGGTCGCCCTCGCGCATCGCGATGATCGCGGCGATCTGCACCGCCTGGAAGATGCCGTAGTCGTAGTACCCCTTGACCGTGGACAGCCCGGCGATCATCTCGGCGTTGCCGCAGCAGAACCCGATCCGCCAGCCGGCCATGTTGTACGGCTTGCTCAGCGTGCTGAACTCGACGCCGTATTCCTTCGCCCCCGGCACCTGCAGCAGCGACGGGGCTTGGTAACCGTCGAAGCACGTCTCGCCGTACGCGAAGTCGTTGACAACCATGACCCGGTGTTGCCGGCAGAGGTCGACCGCTTTTTCGAAGAAGCCGAGGTCGACCGTCATGGCCGTGGGGTTGTGCGGGTAGCAGAGCACGACCAGCTTCGGCTGCGGCTGCAACGAGTCCAACACGTGGTCGATGCGGTCGAGGAACGCGTCGTCGTTGCCCAACGGGACGGACACCGTTGAAGCGCCGGCGAGGACCACGGCCGTGGTGTGGATCTGGAACGCCGGGTCCGCGACGACCGCGATGTCGCCCGGCCCGAGCAGCGCGAGGCAGAGGTGGCTGAAGCCTTCCTTGCTGCCGATCGTCGCGATTACTTCGGTGTTCGGATCGAGCTCGACGCCCCACTTGCGTTCGTACTTGAGCGCCATGTCCCGGCGCAGGTTGTAGACGCCCTTGCTCACGCTGTACCGCGAGTTGCGGGGGTCGAGCACGGCCTCACGGATCTTCTCGACCACCGCGTCCGGCGGGGCGTCCGACGGGTTGCCCATGTTCATGTCGATCACGTCGGCGCCGGCCTTGCGGGCGTCGTAGATCATCTGCTTGAGCCGACCCAGGACGTAAGGCGGCAGGCGTTCGATGCGAGAGGCGAGTTGGATTTCCATTGGGCGGTTTCGCGATCCGGCGATCCGGCGATCTGGCGATCGGAGGCGGCAACGTCACGGCAACGCCGACAACGACATCATCGACGAGTGCCGGCCAATCGCCAAATCGCGAAATCACCAGATCGCCCAATCACTTGAGGGCCGGGTCGAGGACGAGCACGTCGGCCCCTTCCCGCAGCGCGTTGGCGAGTTGCTCCATGCGTAAGCGTTCGCCCTGCCGGCGAGCGGCGCGGCGGAGGTTCTCCTTCACTTCTTCAAACGGCACCGCCTGAGCTTCTTGGACTTCTTCCAGCTTCAGCACCGCGAAGCCGCCCTCCAACGCGATCACCGGGCTGAGGCCTCGCTCCGTCGCCGGGTCGAGCTTGGGCAGCGCGTCGCGGACGGCTTGCGGGTATGTGGGGTCCAGCGGGCTGATCGGCGAGAGCAACCCGCCCTGCGCGGCGCTGGCGTCCGTGGAGTGCCGCGCCGCGAGTTCGCCAAAGGGTTCACCGGCCAGCGCCCGGGCGCGGAGGCGTTGCGCGGCGCGGGCCGAGTCGGCGGTGAACAGCCGGACCCGGTACCGCGGGCCGTAACGCCGGTCGTACAGCCGCTGGGCCTGGGCGTCGCTGACGGCGACCTCGTCGGCGACGAGCTGCCGGAGCATCGCGTTGCGCCGCAGCAGCCGGTCGAAGCGGTCGTCGCCCAGGCCCCGTCGGCGTCGCAACTCGTTGAGCAGCCGGGCGGCCTCGTCGGGGTCGTCGCTCAAGGACTCGGACAAGGCCGACAGCTCAGCCGCGACGTCAGCGCCCGTGAGCGTCCGGCCTTGCGCTGCGAATCGTTCCGTCAGCAGCCGGTCGAGCACCACCTCGTCCAAGACCGTCTGCCCCGCCGCCTCGACCAATCCCGGCCAGAGGGCGCTGCGCCGGATCGCGGTGCCATCGACATAAGCCACCACGGCCGAGCGATCCGCGGTCCGTTCTGCTTGTATGGCCGTCCCGCGCGTCTGGTGCTGCTGATTCCCCGCCAAGCCCGGGTGATCGCCGGTCGCGCAGCCGGTCGCCGCCCCGAGCGCCGTCCCCGCCAACACCAGCACCCCCGCTAACACCCGCCCCGACAACGCCTTCGGGGAAAAAGCAGGCCCCGCGTCGGGGCCGGTCCGGGGTACGATGGTGGGTCGCATCGCCAAACGCTACGCGATCATCCAGCCGATTTCAGCAAGGTGGTCAAAGACGGCCCGATGCCGCCGGACGCCCGCCGGAACGCCGGGTTGACTTGCGTGTTCTCGGTCCCACCGATTCCGCCCCCCGTCGATCAGATGCCCAAGCCGAACGCGAACCCCGAAGCCGCCCCGCCGCCCCCGGACGACGCCGCTCCGGAGACGGGCGACGCCACCCAAGCCGTCGGCAACGAAGACGCGCTCGCCGACGCGATGGGCCCAATGGACGAGGGCAGCGCCGCCGGGGCGCCGGAGGCCAACGGCGCGTCCGACGAGCCCCGCGCGATCCTCTGCCCCTACTGCGGGTACACCCAGCCGCAGCGCGGGAAGACGAACCGTTGCGACGTGTGCGGTGGGTTGTTCGAGCCGTTGTCGCGTCGCGCGACGCAGATCGCGATGGGGCCGTGGTTTATCCGGGACCAGCGGAACCCGTTCCGCCCCGGGTGTTCGTTCGATGTGATCAAGAAGCTGGTCGAGGCCGGCAAGATCGGGCCAACGACGGTCGTGCGCGGGCCGACGACGCGTCAGTTCTGGTCGATCGCGCGGAACGTGCCGGGCTTGTGCCACCTGCTCGGGTTCTGCCACGCCTGCCGGCAACAGATCGAGCCGGGGCTGAAGCAGTGCCCGTTGTGCGAGGCCGAGTTCCGTGAACCGCACCACCGCAACGAACTGGGGCTGATGTACCCCAACCACCAGTCGGCCGAGGCGGCGCAACGCGCGCTGGACCGGGAGCTATCGCTGCTGGCGGGCAAGGACATGGTCGGCATCGACGAGAACGGCGAGCCGGTCGACCACCACCCCGAACCGCCGCCGCCGGAAGAGAAGCGTAAGGACGTGCAGATCGACGAGGGCGACGACGCGCCTCAAGACCTGCTGGCCGACGCGATCGGGCTGCCGCAACCCGTCGTGGCGGCGCCGGCCGAGAACGGGGCGCCGGCCGCCGCGGGTTACGCGCCGGCACTGCAGCCGCCGCCGGGCGCGATGCCGCAGCCGGGATACGCCGCGCCGACGGGTCAGCCGCCGCAGCCGGGTCAGCCGACTGCGCCCGCGGCGTTTGGCCAGAGCGCGTCGATCTTCACGCCGACGTCGGGCGCGGGGGCGATGGCCGGCGCGGGTGGACCGGAGCAGGCGTGGCACGCGCATAACCCCGCCGTCGCCGCGGGTTACCCGCCGACAACACCAGCCGCGCCCAGCGGGCCAGCGGTCGGCAAGCCGTGGGTCGTGATCGCGCTGATCGCGTTTAACGTTCTCGTGGCACTGGCGATCCTGATCGTGTTCCTGATCCGCACGTCGCCGGCGTGAGGCGCGTTTGGTTTGGGGCCGCACGCCCCTGCTTCACTTGTCAAAGAAAGAGCCTGAGCGCCCGTTGGCGCCGGCCCCCGCGTTCGGACGGGACTCTTCGGGATCACTTCGC
>JANQPR010000222.1 GCA_028285385.1 Phycisphaera sp. | reverse complement strand
GCGCAGCTGCCCGAGGTCGAGTTCGCCAAGCCTGAGGAGGTCATCGGGCACAACACGATCCAGGCGATGCAGGCCGGCGTGTTCTACGGCCTGCGCGGCATGGTGCACGAGCTCGTGGAGCAGTTCGCCGAGGTCGCCGGGAGTTTCCCGCTCGTGATCGCGACCGGCGGGGACGGCGCGTTGCTGTTCAAGGGCGACGAGCGGGTCGACCGCGTCGTACCGGACTTGACGCTGATGGGCGTGGCGCTGACGTGGCGCACGGCCGTCGAGAACCTCGCCGACGGGGACGACGCGTGAACGACAGCGGCGCCGACAAACGAAACGAGCCCGAGGCGACGCGGCCGGACGGCGAGCCGGCCCCCGTGGCCGAGGGGGCGATGACCAAGGCCAAGGCGAAGACCACGCTGGTCGCCGTCTGGGGCGCGATGCTCGTTGGCGTCCTCACGCTGGGGGCCGTGTTGGTCGCCTTGGCTCAGGGCGACGCCGACCCCGGGGCAACGAAGGTCGGGCCGGTCCGCGTCGGCGTCATCGCGCTCGGCGGGTTGGTCGTGCTGATGGCCGCTTCGTACTACGCCCGGCTTCAGGCGTACAAGAAGGGTTGGAAGCGGTTTGCCGTCGAACCGCAGGCGTACTTCATGGGCAACCTCATCGTCTTCGCCGCGCTCGAGGGCGCTTCGATGCTCGCGCTCTTGCTCGGCGCGTTCGTCGGCGACCGGCTCGCCTGCTACGGCATCGCCACCGCCGCCTTCGCGGCGCTGTTGCTGAACTACCCCAACGGCAACCCGATGGAGCCGCAGCAGCCCCGGCTGTGAAGCGGACCCGTCTTGTGTCCGCTGCGCCAACCCTCGACGCCGGCCTTACGCTGACCACGCCGCACGTCCCGGGCGCGGTCGCCATCCTCCAACTACACGGCCGCGACGCGCCGGCGCTGCTTCAGACGCTTACGGGCCGCGACGCCGACCTCGCCGTCGGCGCCTGCCGGCTCGAACGATTTGCCGAGATCGACACCGGGTTGGTGGCCCGCGTCGCCGAACACGCCTGGCAGCTCATGCCGCACGGCGGGCCACGCATCGTGCAACGGCTGACCGAAGCCTTGGAGACCGCCGGGGCGGCCGTCACGCACCAACCCGACGCGCGCGACCTGTACCCCGAAGCCGGCAGCGGGATCGAGGCCGACGCGCTCGCCGCGACGGCAAAAGCCGCCAGCCCCGCCGCGGTGGACCGGCTCGCCCGTCAGCCGGAGATCTGGCGGAACGAGTTCAAGCACCATTTCGACGATCCGGGACGAAAGGCGATGTGGGCCGGCTCCGTCTGGGACGGCGTCTTCCTGCACCTGCTGATCCCGCCGACGGTCGTCGTCGTCGGCCGGCCGAACGTCGGCAAGTCGACGCTGCTCAACCGGCTCGCCGGGCGGACGCTGTCGCTGGTCGCCGACCTGCCGGGCACGACGCGGGACTGGGTCGGCGGCCTGATCGAGCTATGCCTCTCGCGTCAGGACCCGCTGCGTGACGCCGTGGCCGTGCGTTGGCTCGACACCCCGGGGCTGCGGGATAGCGACGACGACATCGAGCAGCGCGCGATCGCCGCCGCGCGGGAAGCCGTGCGCGACGCCGACGTTCTCATCGCGATGCGGGACCTCGAGCAAGATTGGCCGGACCTGGACACGCTGCCGCGGGAGCCGGACCTTTGGGTGATGAACAAGGCCGACCTGATCGACGGAGCCGATGACCGGGCCGCAAGCGACGAAGCGCACTTGTGGGCCAGGCGTCAGAAACCGCTGCGCATCAGCGCCCGAGGCGATCAGGGCCTCGACACGTTGACCCGCGCGGTACTGAGCAAACTCGGCCTGGACGACATCCCGGTCGACGTGGCGTGGGCCTTTGCCCCATCGCTACAGAACCAGCGGTTGAACCGCGAGCAGATGCGGGAGTACCTCGGCCTGGCCGAATGATCGATGCCCGTCAGGGCGTCAGTTCCCCGGCGGGGTCGGGCCGCCGTTGTTCTCCGCGTCCCCGTTGGCGAGGCTGTCGCGCATCGCGGTGTCGGCCATCACGTTCCGCATCCGGTAGTAGTCCATGATCCCCATGTTCCCGCTCCGGAACGCCTCGGCCATCGCCTTGGGCACCTCCGCTTCGGCGAGCACGACCAACGCCCGGTTCTCCTCGATCTTCGCGCGGTTCTCCTGCTCCAGCGCGACCGCGATAGCCCGGCGTTGCTCGGCCTCGGCCTGGAAACGACGCTTGTCCGCCTCGGCCTGTTCGGCCTGCAGCTTCGCGCCGACGTTCGCTTCGCGGTCCACACCCGCCACCGAGATGTCGGCGATGTCCACCGACAGAATCTCGAACGCCGTGCCCGCGTCCAGCCCGGAGCCCAACGCCTTCTTGGCGATGTCGTCGGGGTTCTCGAGGACGTCCTTGTAGGTCTGCGCCGAGCCGATCGCCGAGACGATCGCCTGACCGACGCGGGCGATCACGGTTTCTTCGGTCGCACCGCCGACCAGCCGGGCGAGGTTGGCCCGGACGGTGACGCGGGCCTTGCACAGCAGGCGGATGCCGTCCTTGGCGACGGCGTCGAGCTTGTCCACGCCGGAGGTGTTGGGGTGCGGGCAGTCGATGACCTTCGGGTCGACGGAGGTCCGCACCGCCTCGAGGATGTCGCGGCCCGCCAGGTCGATCGCGCAGGCGTCGGCCCAGGTCAGCGGGATCTTGGCACGGTCCGCGGCGACCAGGGCGTTCACCACCCGCGGCACCTTGCCGCCGGAGAGGTAGTGCGCTTCCATCGGCTTGGTGTCGATATCGAGCCCGGCTTTGCGCGCCTGGATGCGCGAAAGGACGATGATGTTCGGGTTCACCTTCCGCAGCCACATCCCGATCAACTCGGTGTAGCCGACCGTCGCGTCGGACAGCCGCGCCTGGATCCAGAGGTTGAAGAACTTGAAGAAGATGAAGAAGACGCCGGCGACGATGACGAAGGCGACGGCGATGAGCGCGTAGAGCAGCGGCGTCGGGAGCCCGCCCGCGGGCTGGGCGAGCAGCGCGGGCAACGGGGCGAGGTCGGAAAGGGTGGAGGCGAGGTCGGGTCGCATGGTGGGCGTCCGTGAACGTGGTGAAGCGGAGCGACGGGTCTTGCCGCCACCGAGGGGCGAGTCGTCGCCGCCGCCAGTTTAGGCCGCGATCGGCTCGGCGTCCCCGTATACTCGCGCCGCGACGCAGATTGAATGCGGTCCACGGCCGCCACCACGAAAGGGCAACCCATGCGGGCGATCGTGACCGGCCAGGTCGGGATGGACAAGAAGGACTACCTCCAGCGCGTCGTCGACTTCGCCGGCGGGCAGGGCGAGACGATCGACCTCTACAACCTCGGCGACCTCATGTACACCGAGGCGCCGGACGTCCGCCCCGGACGCATCCTCGACCTGCCGCTGTCCCGGCTCAAGAGCCTCCGCCGCGCCGCGATGAAGGACATCATCCGCCGTAGCGAGGGCCAGACCAACGTCATCATCAACACCCACGCGACCTTCCGCTGGCGGCACGGGCTGTTCAGCGCTTTCGACTTCGACCAGCTCCAGGAGTTCAAGCCGGACGTCGTCATCTGCCTGCTGGACAACATCGAGATCGTTCACGCCCGACTCCACCGCGACCACGACGTCGATGCCACGCTCAAGGACCTGATGGTCTGGCGCGAGGAAGAGATCATGGCGTCGGAACTGGTCGCTCAGGCGCTCGGCATCCCGAACCAGTTCTACGTGCTCTCGCGCGGCCGACACGCCGACACGACGCAGACGTGCTTCCGCCTGGTCTGCCGGCCCGAGTTCAAGAAGGTCTACCCCAGCTTCCCGATGACGCACGTCGAGAAGCTGCCCGAGGTGCTGAAGGTCATCGACGCGTTCCGCGCCGAGTTGGCGAAGTACTTCATCGCCTTCGACCCCGGCGACGTGGACGAGAAGATCCTGCTCGACCGCGCGATCGAGGCGTCCCGCGAAGGCAAGGACTTCGTCGAGGTCCACCCCGGCTCGTTCATGGGCGGCAAGGAGATGCTCCGCGTCCCGGTCCGGCAGGTGATGGACATCGCCGGGGACGTGGACGGGCAGATCTACGCCCGGGATTTCCAGATGGTCCGGCAGAGTGACATGATCGTCTCGCTGGTCCCGAACCTGCCCGACGGCTCGCCGGGACTGAGCAGCGGCGTCGAGCGGGAGTTGCAGCACGCGTTCGACCACGGTCGGGAGGTGTACGTCGTCTGGCACCCCCAGAAGAACCCCTCGCCGTTCATCACTGAGACCGCGACGAAGTGGTTCCGCAGCGTCGAGGACGCGCTGAAACACTTTGAGGAAGCGGCCATGTTCCCAACGACGAACCTCTTCGGGCAATGAGGCGCCGAGCTGCTCGAAGTCAGTCTTTTGCTTTGCCGCGTTGCCAGGCAACGCAATGCCCGCGGGGCATCATCCGATGGGGGAACTCGCACAAAAGCTCCGTGCATTGAAACGTCGTTTGCTGCCGTACGGCGTGCAGAACCGTTCCGGCGACCGCGTCGCACTGGGTAACAAAGGCGAACGCCTCGCGGAGCAACACCTCAAATCAAACGGCCACCGTGTGCTCGGCCGCAACATCGTGTTGCGCTTCGGCGAGATCGACATTGTCGCCGAGACCGCGGACGGGTTGCTTGTGGTCGTCGAGGTCAAAGCCGGTCGGCAGCAACCCGACCCGCGCCACCGGCCCGAGCGGCACGTCACGGCGGCCAAACGGAAGCAGTTAATCCGCTTGGCGTCGGCGCTGCGGAAGCTGAAGGGGTGGGGGAACCGGCCGACACGGTTCGACGTGATCGCGGTCGAGTTCGACGGCGACGGCGGGCACGCCCTTCGGCACCACATCGGCGCCTTTGGCCCGACCGGTGGCCGTCGGCGGTGAGCGGCTGTGCCCCGTGTCCGGTCCTTTCCGGATCAGGGAATCCATGTGTTGTCTGCCGGCTCCGTAGTCTGGCGCGGCTGAGCGGGTTGGGGGGGCGGGGAAGCGGGCTTTCCCGGGCGGGGCGCTCAAGTCCGGAACAGCCCGGCCGGGGCGCTCGTAAACTAGAAGCGTGCCGTCTAGCGCCGCGCCAACCCGGTGTGTCGTGTGGCTGGCGGGGGGGGAGGCCCCGTCGGCGTTGTTGCACGCGCTGAGCCAATCGAACCAGGCCGTGTCGGTGGTCGCCGACGCCCCGGCGGTGCTGCGCGAGGTGATGGGTGGCGGCGTGCGACGCGTCGTGCTGGTCGATCCCGAACAACTCGAACACGCCGGTGAGATGGTCACGGTGTTGCACACGCGGTACGACGACGTTACGTGCTTCGGTTACGCCGGTGAAGACCACGCCGACACGTTGCGAGGGTTGATCATTGCGGACCCGGCGGCGATGGCGTGGCGGTGGTCCGACCAAGCCGATGACATAACCCAACTCGGCGTGGACGACGACCGCGTCGAAGCCGAAGCGCTGCCCGGGATCGACGACGGCCACGACCCCGCTCGACTGACGGATGAAGAAGTCGCGATGCTGCTCGGCCCGGCCGGCGACGGCCGCGAACCACACCACGGCGAAGAGGCGGGGCGATGAGCGTCCCCGCCGCCCCGGCCCCCGACCCGGCGACGCCCGGAACACCACCGCACGACTTGCAGGACCCGCGCCGCGTCGTCGTGGTCCGCGACCGAAAGCTCGGCGAACGGCTGCAAGACCGCTTCAACGGCGCGGTCCGCGTCGAGGTGCTGCCCGGGGCGCTCACCGCGATGGCGGACGTCGCCAACCACGGCGCCGGCCGGGTCGTGATCCCCGCAGACACGCTGCGCGGCATCGAACGTTCCGGGCTGCAGACCTTCGTCGAAGCGGGCGTAGGCGACGGCGTGGTAATCCTCGACGCCGACGAAAAGCAGCGCGACCTGTTCGCCGATGCCGGCGTCACCCGCTTCGCCACTACGCAACAGGACGACAAGCATTGGCGCGACACGCTCGGGCTGTCCGCGGACGCGGTGGTCAACGCAGAGCGCAACGACCAAGACGACACGGCTGGGGCAAACGATTCATCCCCGCCAGAAGAACCACGGCAAAACCAAACCGAACCGATCCGTCCAACACCGACCAGCGAGAGCGTTGCGACCCCACCCTCTTGGTCTCCCGCGCTGCCGCTCACGCCCCACGACGCCGCACAACTCCCCGAACTTGGCGACAGCGACCTCGTTGAGGCGATCCTCGAAATCGGCGCCGAGGGCGGGCGTCGCGCGCCGTTGCTCGCCGTCGCGCTCGCGCAGCAGCAGTCCGGCATCAAAGACCTCGCTTTCGCCGTGCGCGACCGCAGCGCGGTGCCGGACGAACACGCCGCCGCCGAGGTCGCGTTCCGCGGCCGGGTGTTCGGCCGGTTGCACGCCCCGCCGCCCGCGACGGCCGGCGACCTGCAGCCCTGGGCGCACTGGCTCGCGCGCTGGGTCGCGCTCGAGCAGCAGACCCGCCAGCTCCGCGACCTCGCGATGAAGGACGAGCTCACCGGCGTGTGGAACCGGCGGTACTTCAACCGCTTCCTCCGCCGCATCGTCGACCGCGCCGCCGACGACCGCCAGCAGGTCACACTGCTCGTCTTCGATATCGACAACTTCAAGACCTACAACGACGCGCACGGCCACGCCGCCGGCGACGAGATCCTCAAGTCCGCCGCCGAGCTCATGCAGTCCGTCGTCCGCGACCACGACGTCGTCGCGCGCATCGGTGGCGACGAGTTCGCCGTCATCTTCTGGGACGCCGCCGGCCCCCGCCAGGAAGGCTCGTCCCACCCCGACGACGTGCTCAACATCGCCAAGCGCTTCCAGCAGGCCGTCTGCGAGTTGAAGTTCCCCGCCCTCGCCCGCAGCGACATGGACACGCTCACCATCTCCGGCGGCCTCGCGGGCTTCCCCTGGGACGGCCGGACGCCCGAGGACTTGCTCCACCACGCCGACATGATGGCGCTGGAGAGCAAGAACAAGGGCAAGAACGCGATCACCTTCGGCAGCGGCGCGCTCCGCTGCGAGATGCCGCGCGACGAATCGACCGAATGATCCGTGCCTTTGACTGCGTTGTGACACAACGCGGCTGAGTGAAGCCGGCGTTCATCCCATTCACGCATTCTGCGCCGCGTGACGCCGATCCAGTTCTTCGCGCACCTCCGCCATCCGCTTGCTGCTCAGCGGGATCGAGAGCACCAACAGGATCGCGATCGCGAACGTGCCGCACATCGTGAACGTGAACCACTTCCGCATCGACTCGACGGTGTCCTCGGTCTGCACCAGCCGGTCTTCGTCGAAGCCGGCGAACCAGAGCGTGATGCCCGTGAACAGCAGCGAGATCGACAGCGCGCTCTTCTGCACCCAGTTGAACACGGCCCAGAACATGCCCTCGCGGCGCTTGCCCGTGTTGAGTTCGTCCAGGTCGCACACGTCCGCCATCATCGAGTAGCTCATCACCAGTGTCGCGCCCAGCCCGGGGAAGAGCATCACGAACGCGATGATCAGCGGGTGCAAGTACAGGTCCAGCTCCCAACCGAACACGGGCACGACCACGTCGCGGCGGAAGAAGCCGATGTCCGGGCTGAACAGGAACCACGCGAGGACCGCGCCGACCAACGAGATGCACATGCACCCCGCCCACGCGAGCTTCTTCTCGATCCGGCCGCTGAGGCGGTTGAGCATGAAGACGGTGAAGAGCCCGACGAACGGCGCGACCGTCTGGGCGTAGCTCATCGCGAGGTAGCCGTCCTTCTTGCCGTCTTCGCCGCCGCCGTGCACGTGGTAGATCGCGATGTACACGCCGAGGTGGATCACCATGATGATCCCGAAGAACGCCAGCGTGTACGCCCCGATGATGAGCACGAACGCGGGGATCCGCAGCGTGTCTTTGAGGCCCTGCAGGATCGGCACCTTCTCCTGCTTCTTGGCGACCTTCGCCGAGCCCTCCTTGACGAACAGCGTCGGGATCATCGCCGCGATCAGCAGGAACAGCGCCATCACGCCGCCGACGGCCCACGTCCCGTAGATCTCGCCGGTCTTGACCGGGTCCTCGGCGCCGTTGCGGGCGGCGAGTTCGACGAAGTAGTCGGCCTTGGTCGCGTAGAGGATCCAGCCGAAGGTGATGCTCGAGACGTAGGTAAACGTCGTCCGGAACGACATGATCCGGGTGCGTTCGTGGTAGTCACGGGTCATTTCCATCGTCAGCGCGCCGTACGGCACGGAGAAGACGGTCAGGAAGGTGTAGAACGTCAGGCTGATGAAAACGAAGTACAACGCCGCCATCCAGTCCAGCGTCGAGAAGTACAGCGACACCCGGTCGCCGAACAACGAGAAGCCGCGCATGACCTCGTCGCTGAACCACTCTTTCATGAACGTCGGCGGGATGCAGATCAGGGCCAGGCCCAACGCCGAGACGATCCCGCCGATGAGCATGTAGGGCTTCCGCCGGCCCCACCGGCTGCGGGTGTTGTCCGAGATGTTGCCCATGATCGGGTCGATGAGCCCGTCCCACAGCCGGGGGATCGCCAGCACGATGCCCAGCAGCACCGCGTCGACGCCCATCACCAGGTTGTAGATGATGAACCCGAAGTTCTTCGGCATGTTGATGCCGATGTTGATGACGGCTTCGCCCGAGCCGGCCGCGACTTTGGTGCCCAAGCCGACGTGTTCGTCGCCGCTCGTCTCCCGGGCGGTGGGCGCAGCGGGGTCAACGGCGGCAGTCGTCTCGGCGGTCGATTCTTCGGGCATGAGCGGGACTCGTGGGCCAGAGAGATGGCGTCGCGCCGCCGATGAAAGGGGCAACGCCCCAAGAGATCAGCTGACGCGGGACGCCAACGATAAAGCCTGTTTGCTCGCCGTGGTGGAACGCGCGTTTCAACGTCACAAATCAGCGCGAGTTGTCACATATCCCACATCGGTGTGGCCCCCATCCGCCGCCATCGCGTCCGTGTGGCCGTGATCCCGGCGTCTCAGCACTGCATTATCATGCTCGGCATCAGGGGCGATCGCCACGCGGCGACGTCACCGACAACCGAGCCCGACCTGCTACCCCACCCCGCTATTTCCCGGGAGCCCGCCGATGTCGTTCGATTCCACCGTCCATCAGAAAGCCGTCGACCTGGCCAAGCTGACCTACCAGATCACCGGCAGCGCCGGGTCGGGCCACCCGTCGACCGGGGCGTCGCTGGTGCACCTGGTGACCGTGCTGCTCTACCAGCACATGCGGTACGAGCCGATGAACCCCGGGCACCCGTCGTCGGACCGGTTGGTGCTCAGCGAGGGCCACGCCGTGCCCGTTCTCTACGCCGCGATGGCGGACCTGGGCATCGCCTACCGCGCCGCGACCGACGCCGGCTTCGGGACCGGTGACCTCAAGCCGCTCGACCGCGAGGCCGCGCTGACCCTCCGCGCGATCGACTCGCCCGTCGACGGCCACCCCAACCCGCCGCTGGGCTTCCCGTTTTTCGACGCCGCGACCGGGTCGCTCGGGCAGGGGCTCAGCGTCGCCGCCGGGCTCGCTCTGGCCGCGAAGCACGACGGGCTGGACAAGCGCGTCTTCTGCCTGATCGGCGACGGCGAGTCGCGGGAAGGCCAAATCTGGGAAGCGGTCGACTTCATCAAGGATCACGATCTCAAAGCCGTGTGCCCGGTCTTCAACGCCAACGACTACGCCCAGTCCGACAAAGTCGCCGACCAGCAGGAGTCGGCCGCGCTGGTCCGCAAGCTCGAAGCGGTGGGCTACACCGTGCTGCGGATCGACGGTCACAACCCCAGAGCCGTGGCCGAGGCGTTCTCGCGTCACGCCCAGGACCAGCACAACCCCAGCGCCCCGCCGGTCGCGATCGTGGCCGACACCGTCAAGGGCTGGGGCGCGCCGTCGCAGCAGGGCAACGGGCACCACGGCCAAGCCCCGACGGGCGACACGCTGCAGGCGGTGCTCGACGAACTCGCCGCCACCGAGAAGCAGATCGGCGCCGCCGCCGACACGCCGCTGAAGCGTGACCTGATGTCGCCGAACAAGCCGGAGGCCGCGACGGTGAACGCCGCGCCGAGCTTCGACGAGGCGCTGAAACAGTTTGGACAGGAAGCCGTGCTGGAGAAGGGCAAGCTCGCGACCCGCAAGGCCTACGGCGTCGCGCTCCGCGCTTTGGGCCACGCCCGGTCCGACGTGCTCGCGCTCGACGCGGATGTCCGCGGCTCGACCAACGCCGCCGACTTCGCCAAGGACGACCAACTCACGGACCGCTTCGTCGAGTGCCGGATCGCCGAGCAGAACATGGCGTCGGTCGCGCTGGGCCTCAGCGCGGCCGGCAAGGTCGCGATGGCCTCCACCTTCGGCAAGTTTCTCACCCGGGCCTACGACCAGATCGAGATGGCCGTGCTGTCCGGCGTGCCGCTCAAGCTCGTCGGCTCCCACGCCGGCTGCACGCTCGGGCCCGACGGCCCGTCGCAGATGGGGCTCGCGGATGTCGCCTGGTTCCGCGGTTTCTCGACCATGAAGTTCCCCAACGGCAAGCCCGGGTTCACCGTGCTCACCCCCGCCGACGCCTACGCCTGCTACGCGCTCGTGCAGCAGATGGCCGCCGCGGATGCGCCGGTGTACCTCCGCACGATGCGCCCCGACACCGAGTTCCTCTACGCCGCCAACACCAAGTTCGAGTTCGGCGGGCACGAAGTGCTGGTCGAGGGCCGAGACCTGCTCGTCGCCGCGCAGGGTTACATGGTGCACGAAGCCAACGCGGCGCTCGAGAAGCTCGACGCCGCCGGCATCGACGCGACGCTCGTCGACCTCTACAGCCTGCCGTTCGACGAGGAAGCCATCGCCGACCTCGCCAACGACAACAACGGCATGGTGCTTACCGTCGAGGACAACTACGGCGGCGCGATGGGCTCTGCCGTCGCCGACGCCCTGGCCGCCACCGGCGACGGGTTCACCGTGAACCAGATGCACGTGGAACGGCTGCCTAAGTCCGCGAAGTCCGCCGACGAGATGCTCGATTTCTGCGGCCTCAGCGCCGACCACATCGCCAAGGCCGCCATGGGCATGCTGGAGCTGACGCCGGCGTAAACCCCGAGGCTCGTCACTACGTGTGAAATCCCGTGTTTGGCGTGTTGGCCACCGTTATGATTGGTGGCGGACGGACGTCTTTTTGCACGGGGTTTGCTATGCCGATCGAGATCGCCTGTGCCTGCGGGAAGCGGTTCCGGGTCGCGGACCAGTTCGCGGGGCGGTCGGGCAAGTGTCCCGGCTGCGGGGCGGAGTTCGCGGTGCCGGTGCCGAAGTCAATGGCGGCGGCCGAGCCGGTGTCGGTACTGGAGCTGGACGAGCCGGACATCGCGGGGGCGGACGGCGGCGGGCTGCGGTCGCTCGACGAAACCGAAGTGCAGGGCAAGAAGCCGAAAGGCCGGACGTGCAACGGCTGCGGCGCGCCGATCGCGGAACGGGCGATCATCTGCACCGCGTGCGGCCGGTCCACGCTCACCGGCAAGATGATGGACACCGAGACCGGGGCCGAGGGCGGTAAAGAGAAGTCGACCTTCTTCCTGTTCCGCCCGATGGTCAGCGTCCTGGGCCGGGACGTGTCGCTGGCTTCGCTGCTGATCTTGCTGCTGGTGTTCGGGGCGCCGATCGTGTGGTACGTGACCGGGCCGGGCAAGGCGCTGAAGGTGTACACGGCCACGCCCGTCCGTGTCATCCCCGCGCTGGCCACCGGCGCGACGCGAGACCAGTTCTCAATCCTCACCGGGACCGGCGACCTAGGGCTTGGCGTCGAGTCGTTCTCCCAGGCCTCCGACCAGGGCAACGACGCGACCGACGACGAGAACCTTCACTACTCCGTCGGCGGCAAGGACCAACTCCTGATCACCCGGCCCGCCAAGGACGGCGACGCGATCTTGCTCGACGTCGGGCTCCGTCAGGGCGCGGTCCGCGCCGCCGGCGCGACATCCGGGTATGACAGCGTGATCAAGGCCAGCGACTTCGAGCTGATCCCCCGCGACGGCGGCGCCCCGATCCCGGCCACGCTGCTCTACTCCGGCTTTCGGAACAGCGAGGCCCGCCTCGACCTCATGACCGCCAAGACCAGCAGCGTCAAGGCCCCGCTGCCGCCCGCCGAGCCGACCGTCTGGAACCGACAAGTGGACGGCCCGAGCGTCAGCGCGCTCGCGGTGTTCAAGGGCGACACCGAGGGCACCGTCCGCCTCAGCGCCACCCGCAGCTACGACGGCATGCCCGGGGCCGACGGCGTCTTCGCGTACGGCGAACTCGACACCACGCACCCCGACGACGCCAACTTCAACGTGCAGCACCGCTACGAGGGCGGGCAGCTCACCGTCGACTGGGCCGACGGCGACTCCGGCCGGTGGGCGAAGGGCCGGTTCAAGAAGTACTCCAACCTCTCGCCTTGGTACCGCTACGAGTTCGGCCTGTTGTTCGAGCCGTCGAGCAACACGCCGGTTGCCGGGACGTACGACCTGCACTACGCCGGCAAAAAGCTCTCGACCGTGAAGATCGCCGAGCCGCAGACGCCGACCACGACGGTTGCCTCCGGCGGCGGCACGGGCAAACCGCCAAAGCCGCCGGCCGTCTCGCCGATCAAGCTCCAGCAAGGCGTGCCCTCGCACCGGAAGATCAACCCGAACAACCCGTTGTCCTACTTCGACATCCTGATCGAGACCAAGGACCGGGCCGAGGGCATCGTCTCGGCGAGCAACCTCCGGCAGATCGGGCTGCTGCTGCTGACCTACACCCAGGACCGCGCCGAACTGCCGGATTCGTTCGAGGATCTGCGTGACCACTCGCCGGGGATCGACGGCCTGCTCGCCAACCCCCGCACCGGCGAGAACCCCGGGTTCATCTACGAGAAGCCGCCGCCCGGCGCCGACCCGGCGCTGACGCCCGTCGTCTGGGAGGCCTGGCAGGGCAAGAAGGACCCCAACGGGGCCGTGCTCTACGCCGACGGGAGTATTCGGTGAGGCCTTGCGGCTAAGCCGTTGGGTTTTGCTCGCTCGGTTTGGGTTGGGTGGGGGCCTACACTCGCCGCGTGAACATCCTCATCCTCGCCTGTTCGTTGAACCCCGACAGCCGGTCCGCGTTGCTGGCGGACGCCGCGGCGGCCGCGTTGCGCGACCGCCTCGCCGAGGTTGAGGTCGTCGACCTGCGGGAGGTCGAGCTGCCGCTGTGCGACGGCGGTTCGGCGTACGCCGCGCCGGCGGTGGGCGAGTTGGCCGCGAAGATCAGCGCCGCCGACGCCGTGCTGCTCGCCGTGCCGATCTACAACTACGACGTCAACGCCGCGGCGAAGAACCTGATCGAGCTCACCGGCCGGGCGTGGACGAACCAGGTCGTCGGCTTCCTCTGCGCCGCCGGCGGCAAGAGCAGCTACATGTCCGTGATGCCGGTGGCGAACTCGCTGATGCTCGACTTCCGCTGCCTGATCCTGCCGCGCTTCGTCTACGCCACCGGCGACGACTTCGACGGCGACGCGCTGCGCGAGCCGATCCAGCAGCGTGTCGACCAGCTCGCCGAGGATACGCACCGCCTCGCGCTGGCGCTGCAGACGAGTGACGCCCCGGCGTGAACCGCTGACGGTTTCTTGGGTTGGGGCCGCACGCCCCTGCTTCACTTGTCAAAGAAAGAGCCTGCGACGCAATGACAGCGTCGGGCCACCCGCGTTCGGACGGGACTCTTCGGGATCACTTCGCGGAACGGCGGAGGGGCCCGGCGGGCAACGCGGTGAGTCGGTCGCGGCGGATTGAGTGAGGGAACTCGAGGTTCGGGTCACTCAACCGGCCGCTGTCG
>JANQPR010000196.1 GCA_028285385.1 Phycisphaera sp. | reverse complement strand
TCGTTCTGATCGACGGTGCCGTCGAACGCGCCGCCGACCAGCGCGGCCTCGTCTCCGGTGAACGTCCCGGTGCCCCAGTTCTGGAGCACGATGTCGAGGTCGCCCTGCTCGACCTGTCCGTTGCCGTTGTAGTCGCCGACGATGCTGGCGGTCACGAAGTCGCCGAACAAGAACCCCGTGCCGTCGATCCCGAGATAGACCCGGCCGAAGAGGTCGGGGTCGGCGGCGAGCTGCTTGGGTTCCTGGTACAGGTCGAAGGGGTACTGCCCGAGGAAGCCCCAGGTCTGCCCCTGGTCGATGGAGAAGTGCAGGCCGCGCACGCCGTCGACGTCGCCGATGAAGTAGACCGTCGGGTAGTCGGACCCGGGTGCCGCGGCGCCGAGCGCAATGGTCAGCGCGTTGGCCGTGCCCGGAAGCTGGGTGAAGCTCGCGCCGCCGTCGGTGGAGACGTAAACCCCCTCGCGCTTCTCGCGCCCCGGGACGTACCACAGGTGCCCGGCGTGCCCCGGGGTGGCGCGCAGGTGGGCGTGGTGCGCCCAGGCGGGCAAGGACGACGGCGTGTACTCCCAGTTCACGCCGCCGTCGAACGATCGCGCGACGCCGATGTTCTTGACGAGCACGTAGAACGTTCCGGGCACGACCTCGTCGGCGACAAGCCCTTGGTGGTTGAAGTAGCGCTGGAACGACCCGGTCGGGATCGGTTGCCCGTTGAAGTAGGTCACCCAGCCCGGCGCCTGCTGCCAGCTCTGCCCGCCGTCGTCGGAGTACCAAGGCTGCGGGACGGCACTGCTGCCGCCGTCTTCGTCGAACTCGGCGGGGACCCAGACGAGGCGGTCGTCGTACCCGTTGCCGGCCGCGCTGACGGCGAGGTTGCCGTAGCGCAGGTCGAACGGGTGCGTGCCGTTGGCGATTGAGCCGAAGCGCTGCCACGTCTGACCGCCGTCGTCGGAGTAACCGGCGTAGTTGGCGTAGTTCTCGAAGCTGCGCGTGCTCGCCGAGTTGACGACGACGTAGTCCGGGTTGCCCGGTTGCGACGCGAGGTCCCAGCCGACACTGAAGTCGTTCGGAAAAATCTGCGTCGCGGTGTACTGGTCCGGGTCGGTATGCACGAAGCCCGTGCGGTCCCAGCCGGCGGTGATCGGTTGACCCGAGCGTGGCACGATCACGTCCTGCGTGACGAGTTGCTCGATGCCCGCCGAGTCGAAACGCCACGTGACGCGGTTGTCGGCCAAAGCGGCCGGCGACGCGTCCGCGTCCCACACGCCGATCCCCTGGGCGACGCGGAGCAGGTCTGGCTGAACGGGGTCGAAGTAGACCTCGTCCGTGCTGAAGTAGCCCTCGGCGGTGAGTTCGGCCCAGGGGATGTCGGGGGAGTTGCGTTCCCAGGTCAGGGCTTGGCTGGTCGAGCCGCCGTTGGTGCTGAGGCGCAGGCTCTGCAGCCCGCCGGTGCCGTAGATCACCCGCTGCGGGTTGAACGGGTCCGGCGCGATCGTCACGTAGCTCTGTGAAGAAAAAGGCACGATCGCCGACCACGTCGCGCCGCCCGGCGCGTTGGGCTGGTACCGCCAGACGCCGCCGTTCGCGCCGCTGGACCGGCCGAACGCGAAGTACACCGAGCCGTCCGACGCGACCTTGAGGTCATTGACGCGGCGGTTGCTGCCAGGGCCGCCGGCGGCGTTGGAGATGTTCGACCACGTCGCGCCGCCGTCGGTCGTGCGGAAGACGCCCGCCCCGTCGGTCGCGGCGTAGGCGACGGACGTGAAGCCGTTGACCGCCGGGCTGGTCGGGTCGTAGGCCGCGGTCGTGATGCCGATCCCGTTGGTGCCGAAGGGGACTTGGGCCGAAGGCAGCGCCGACCAGTTGCTGCCGTCGGTGGTGCGGAACAGGCCCTGCTCGCGCGAGCCGAACAGCGCGGCGTCCGGGTTGCGCGGGTCGACGACCAGGCGCTCCCCGACCGATCGGAACGAGCCGTTGGCGTCGGTGGGCGTGTTCAACGAGGTCGGGGTGAACGTCTGCCCGCCGTCCGCGCTGCGGTAGACCCGGTCTGAAAACGCGATGTACTGCACCGCCGGGTCGGACGCGGACAGCGCCACCGATTCGACGCCGATGCGGGTCTGGTAGTCGCCGAGCCCGGGGACCGTCGTGGTGGTCAGGCCGGGCGTCCAGCGGTCGGCCGACGCGTCCCACCGGTAGAACCCGCCGGTGTCGGTGCGGGCCAGCCGCAGGTCGGGGTGCGTCGGGTGCGAGACCATCCCGGTGACCCAGCCGGTCCCGCCGATGCGGAGTTGCGACCACTCATATGGCCCGGCCACCGCGCCTCGGGGCCACGCGAACGGACTCGCCAACAAACCAACGGCCGCAACACGTGTCGGTAGTCCGAAACGCCCGCGACGGAAGGTGCCGTGCCACTGCTTCACCAGCAACCTCCTCGAGAGCCAGCCGTCCCCTGGGCAACGGGACCAAGACGCCTCCGACCGATACATCAGATCGCTCTACCACTGGGCGGGTCGACATCGCCGATGAGACTCATACTTGCACGCCAAAGCTGTACGTTGTTTCGAAGCGTACCGAAAGCGCGACGGCTGTCTGAAGCCAACTGGGTGTAAAGATAACGGCCGTCCTGAAAGTAGGCCTGCTCCATTGCCGCCGCCCCCATTAGCTTTCACGGAACGGCTGGGGCGCGGCACGATCGGGCCGCCGAACTCTCAAGTCAGCATCGGTCTCGAGGGTCGGTTGGGGGCAAAGCCACGAAAGGCCACTGCTGGCCGGCCTGTCCAACGCGAAGTGTTTCCCGAACCGCGAGCCCGACCCGCCGGCGGTCGGTATTGCATCGACGCTCCGCCAAGCCGGCCGTCCCGCCCCTCGGTGCGTCATCGACAATCTCTTGCACTGCCGATCGTCGCAAAATCAACGCAGCCCGACAAAGGCAGCCACGGAACGCTCTTGTCCATCACCCGGATCCTTCATGAAAATGGGCGATACAGGGCTCGAACCCGTGGCCTCACCCGTGGGAAGCAAGCGGAGAGTTCTCGTCGAACTCCCGATTGTCGAGGAATATAGGAATGTTATTGCAACGTCGACTGCAACATAATCCAAAAACTGCGGGAGTTTTGTGGCAAACGCGCGGCATGCCGGAAAACAACGCCCCACGCTCACCGGCTCCGCCTCCCGGCAGGCCCGGTTCGCGGAGAGACGCAAGCCGCCGTTGGCGATGAGTGAGACTCCGTGGCTCGGTTTCGACGTCCTCGTAGAACATTCCAAGTTAAACCGGCGATGGCCCCGGAAACAAGGCAAGACGTGGTCGAGTCGGCCGATTTCATTGATATGTCCGGCGTCGCAAGGCAGTCATCATCCCGGCCACGCCGATCAGCAAGCCGGGCTCCGGAACCGAAGTCTGAACACCGACTGGCGAACCGCTGTTGCCCCAGTTGGTCAACACATCGTCGAGTTCAGCCTGCTCGATCTTTCCAAGATTGGCATTGTCATGTATCCAACCCACGGGAACCCCGGACACATCCGTCTCTAACCCCCAGTTCTGAAGCACCAAATCAAGGTCCCCTTGCTCCACCTGCCCCGATCCGTTGTAGTCACCGACCAAAAAACCTGCTCGGCCCAATGCCTGAGACCACGCGAGGTCAAACTCTGCTGCAGTCGCACCGTTGAAAACCAACCAAGACGACTTGAGGATGGCCAAGTCTTCTTCGTCCGCTACCCCGTCGCTGTCAAAGTCTCCTCCCGACCAACCCTGTGCAGGAGATTGCCAAACGCCGGCCAAGGCGTCGAGATCGGTTTCGTCTAGGCTAAAGTCCAAGTTGGTGTCTCCGCCTTCGGTACCGTAGACGACCCGTGCCCAGTACAACACGTCATTGGCGTCAACGTTGCCGTCTTGGTTTACGTCGAAGTCCGTGTGGGAAGCGCCGGTAGCCACCGCCCCACTTAGTAGGTCTGCGTCGCCGACCCCGAGACGGCCATTGTCGTCGTAGTCCGTGAGAAACAAGGCGTCAAGGAAAGGCTGGTTTGCCCCCCCGTCGGGGTCGTATCCGCCGAAGTGCGTTTCGAAACGGCGGCCGTTAACGTCGATCCCAGTATCGGGGTGCGTGTCGCCTTGACCGGTACCCGGGACCACGAGGTCCAGGGCGAACACATCGAACTGCTCGCCCTTGAATTCCCAACCGCCACTGAAGTGAATGGGATGTGCTTCCGTTGCATCGGGCACGCCGTCACCGGTCCAATCGAAACGCCGAACCGTGGTTTCGTAGAAGGACACCTCGCCCTGCTGCCCTGAGCCGATGGTGATGTCGTCAAAGTGATACTGATCGAGAAACTCCCCGTCGAACTCGGGGTGGTAGACGTCGTCACCGGCGACCGGTAGATGGTTCTGGTTGACCAACGCAAACGCGTCAAGAGCGAAACCACGCTCGCGTGACTTGATGTACAGCGTCTTCTCACCACCCGCGTCGATATCCGCTTGGGTGACTTCGAGCTGGTGCGAGGGGAACAACGAGTAGTTGTGATAGATCACACCGTTGGGCTGATTTCCAGAGAAGCTGCCGAGTTCGGTGATGCTCCACGCGTAGTGCCCTCCGTGCGGGAACGGCCACTGCGAGTTGTCGAACACGTTGCGTCGAGCATCGGCGAGCGAGCCCTCAAGGCCTGGTTTGTCGCCGACGTTGATGTCGTCAAAAGCATGCGGGAGATAGATCGAGTTGTTGTTGACGTAAGACGACGGGAGCTCATCGTCACCGCCGCCGTCGATATTCAACAGGCTCAGTCGCTCGTAGAGGTGGTACACGCCGGGGGTATCGAAGGTGATCGAATAGGCGAGCAAAGAACCCTGCGATGAGTTGGTGACCAATGGCTGGCCATCGTAGGAGTTGCCGACGTAACTGGTGTTCCAGGTGTCCGCGGTCCGGTACCCAGAACCCACATCGACGTAATCGAACGTATCGATGGCCTGGAAGGACACCCAGTTCGGGTTGGTCTGCAAAACGGAAATACCAGTGCTCGGCGTCGCCGCAAACACGGGGGCCGCAATCAACCCAGAAAACACGAAACATCCGGCGTGATTCGCGGAACAAGGGTAGCGTTTCAAAGTACCTCCAATGCCAATCCAAAAGCTCAGACAAGCCGACAAGGGTTTACCGGCGACAAACCGGTCTTGAATTAAATCGAGGCCCTTCATCGCCGCCACGAACCCGGGGAAAACAAACCTGTTTGACTAGTCATCAGGGACGGTAGTCTGGGTCATCGATCCAGTTGATGTTCTCCGATTCCCAATCCCAGTCTTCAAAGTCAGACCCATCCTCGGCCATCGATTTGTAGTTCCGGAAGGTAACCGACTTGACGTTGCCGCCTACGGCACTGAAGTTAATGGTGTCTCGGTTGCCGTGCCGCATGATCCCGCCGTTGTCGTTGCCCGCGCCGCCTTCACCGCGTCCCCAACCGGGTGGGCCGAACAATCCCCACGGCGTGCTCATCGCGTGCCCCTTCCCCCCGTCGAAATGCAGGGCCAACTGATCGACGCGGCCGGCGCTCAACCGCAGACCGGCCCCCATCTGACTCGCGAGCAAACCCCGCTTAACCAAAACATTGTCCTTGGTCACTCCAACGTAATCAAAGCCATGAATCTTAGGGTCCCGCAGCATGACACTGATTAGCGACTGCTGCTGATAGGACTGCCACTCCGGCCCGTCCTCGGGACACGTGAAAACCGTATTGTTGGAAAACTGTCCGATCAGCTCGCCGACCCTTGCGCCCGGGTCCGGCGCATCTGCGGGATGGGGGCCGCTCAAATCGTATACGTACGGCATCACCGACCAGCCCCACCAGTTCGGGTGGCCGAATGAACTGTTGATCGTCAGCGCGCTGGTCATCGGGAGGTAGCCGTCGTAGTCCGCGGCGTACGCGTTCGATCCAAGCGCAATCTGCCGCAAGTTGGACTGGCAGGCCATCGAGCGTGCCAACTTCCGTGAAGCCGCCAACGCCGGCAGCAAAACTCCAATCAACAACGCGATGATGCTGATCACCACCAATAACTCGATGAGCGTGAACGCCGACGACGGCGAGTGAGTGCGCATTCTAGTGTTCCTATACCCGTGCATGAGGGAAGCCGAATCGAAATAGATCACGGCAGGGTCGATTAAACCCAACCGCGGTTTGAGTGGAGGAAGAATCTCATAAGCGCTTGCGCCGCCGTGCAAGAGAAAGCCCCAAGGCACCGAATACGGCGAACATCGACGGCTCGGGCACCGACGCGGCGTTCAAGCTAGGCGACGACGTGCTCCCCCAGTTCTGAAGCACACCGTCGAGCTCGTTCTGGTCGACGGTGCCGTCGAACGGGCCGCCGCCAACCAGCGCCGCCGGGTCC
>JANQPR010000168.1 GCA_028285385.1 Phycisphaera sp. | reverse complement strand
CTGGAAGACCACCGGCCGGGTGGAGTGGGCCAGCAACGGCAACCTGGTCATCCTGGTCTTTTCGCCGTAAGCCCGAGGCACAACCAAAATCAAGCACACCCCACGCCTGATCGCGTGGGGTTTGTGTTGTGGTCTGGCCGTGTCTGTTCTTGCTCGCGTCAACGGCGGCGACGCCGGCCCACGTCCAGCATCCCCAGCAGCGCGGCCAACGCGGGCTCGGGGACCGCCGCCGCGCCGAAGCCCGGCGCCGACGTGTTGCCCCAGTTCTGCAATACCCCGTCGAGTTCGTTCTGGTCGACCGTGCCGTCGAATGGGCCGCCGCCCGGCAGCGCCGCCGCGGCGCCGGCGAAGGCCCCGGTCCCCCAGTTCTGGAGGACGGTGTCCAGGTCGCCCTGCTCGACCTGGCCCGAGCCGTCGTAGTCGCCGGTTACGACGGATGCCGCGGTGAGAGTCAGGTACGCGTCCCCCATGCCCGCGCCGATCTCGTACATCGTGACGCCGTTCTGGTTCCAGTGGAACACCTCGTCCTTGGGCGATTGGTCGGGCGGCCGCCAGAACGGCGTTGTATCGACGACGGCGACGTTGCCGACGAGCTCGGGGTGCAGCGCCGGGTCGCCGACCCGGTTCTGCGCGTCGTAGACGTTGGGCCGGGCCAGCACGAGCGTGCCGGCGTTGAGCATCCCGGTATTGGCGACCACGACCGGCAGGCCGGAGCCGTACGTCGCGCGGACGTCGGCGATCAGGTCGACGAGGTTGGCCTCGTACTCGCTGTACAGGGCGACGCTGCCCCCATCGTTCCACCCCTGGTGCCAGCCGAACCCGGCGACCTCGTACTCACGGCCGTCGTACTCGGGGAAGTGCGTACCGAGGTTGGTCAGCACGCCGTCGACCTCAGTGATCAGTGTGGTCCACATGTCGCCGACAGCGCCGCCGCGGTTGGTCACGGCGCTGGGCGACCGCCAGTTGACGCCCAGCGTGGTGCCGCCTTTGGCAACCTTCAGGATCAACACGTCCCGTTCCAGCGCGTTGCCAACGACCTGACCGAAGCCGTACTCCGGCCCGTTCCACCCGATGATGCCGAAGCCGGGCGTGTGCCCGCCTTTCTCGACGACGGGGTTGCCGTTGTTGTTGTCGTAGGCGTAGACGCTGACGTCGCCGCGGACCAGCCAGTCGCCGCCGGAATCGACCAGCGGGTTTGTCCCGCCGAAGCCGAAGGCACCGGGGTTGGCGTTGACCATCCCCCGCAGGGTGCCGGCCTCACCGTTGGCGTTGCTTGGTTCGTTCTCGGTCCGGCCGTAGCCGACCATGTTGGACTGACCCGCGAAGACAAAGACTTGTACCGGGCCGTTGTCGGCGAAGGCCGCCTCCGGCCGCAGGGAGGCCAGGGCCACGAAAAGGACGAGCCCGATCAGGATCTGGCCGGAGAAACTCACGATCTTCTCTCCGGGATGGGGTCGCGGTCCATCACCGTTTCGCGTGCATCAGCGCTGAGAACGTCGTCGACACGCGAGCAGCCCGCCCAGGCCCAGCAGCGCGGCCGACGCCGGCTCGGGGATCGCGCGGACGTTGTCCATCAGGAACGTGCCGCCGGCGCCGGTCGACCCTTGCGCCGAGGGCCCGCCGACGTCGTGGCGGAACATGATGCGGTTGACGCTGGTGGTCAGGTCGCCGTAGGTGAGTCCGCCGAGCACCTGCGTCAGGTCGGCCTCGGCGATGCTGAAGGTGTAGGTGGCCCACTGCCCGTTGGCGGGGAGCGCCTGCGCGGCCGTGGAGGTCCAGCGGTCGCCGGTGCCCGGCCCGAAGAGCACGAGGCGCATCTCGAGGTCGGTCGTGCCGGCCGGGCGGAGCAGGTCGACCTGGATCGCGGTGACGGCCGGGTCGATCGCGCCGGCGATGTCGGCCCCGTTGTCGAAGGCCGCGAGCCGTGGGGCGGGCGAGACCTCTAGCGCGCGGGTCGAGCCGGCCGGGCCGCCCGGGACGTTGGCGGTGTTGTTCTTTGACGGGTCCCAACCCCCGAGGGTGCCGTCCTCGAAGTCGTCGAGCAGGCCGACCCCGATCCCCGCCGACGTAGAGCCGGCCATGCCGAGGGACAACAACAGGGCAGCCGTGGTCTTACGCATGGGTCAATCTCCCGCGGTTACGAATAGTTCGCAGTCTACCACGGTCAACGCTAAATCCCGCGCCGGCGCAGGGCCACCACGCCGCAGCAAGCAAGCAGCGCCACCGACGCCGGCTCGGGGACCACGGCCGGGGTAACCGCGTCGATGATCTCGCCGGGGGCGGAGAACTCGTTGACCCCTTCGAGGAAGAGCGAGCCGACGCCCGCGACCGCCGCGTCGCCGGTTCCGACCACGACAACCGGGAAGCTGTAGAGCACGAGGTCGTCGCGGGTGAACGCCTGGCCGCCGAGCGTCATCGCGTCGGTGCCGCTGAAGGCGGCGAGCAGCACGTGGGTCGCGTCGATCTCGGCGAAGGCCTGCAGGTCCGGGTCGTCGCCCTCGATCAGGTCGCCGTCGAAGAACAGGCTCGCGGTGTTGTTGACCGGGTCGTATTCGATGACGTCCGCCTTGTCGTAGGACTCGCCCAGCAGCGTGACGCCGTCGTTGCTCGCGGTCGAGAACAGCACGTTGCCGTTGTCGCGCACGTGGACGGCGTTGATGTTCGGGACGGTGTTGTTGTTGCCGACCAGCCCGATGGCCGAGGCGTCGAGGAACATCGACACGGTGCCGTTGACGCGGTCGAGCTCGATGAGGTCCGACTCGGTGAAGTCGAGCGTGTTGAAGGTGGCGCCGGCCTGAGTGGAGACGACCAGGTTGCCGTTGGTGAGCTCGTGCGCCGCGTCGAGGTCGCGCATGATCCCGAACTCGTCGCTGAGGTCGAACAATGGCACCGCGACGTCGGTAGTGGGGTCGTAGCCCACGAGCGCGTCGTCCTCGAAGTTGACGCCGCCCAACGCCGCCGGCGACGTGGTCGACAGCGCCACATCGGGCACGGCGATCCCGTTCGCGCCCGCCGCGCCGACCACGACCCACGCGCCAAAACACGCGCCCATCCGAACAACAACGCTGCTCATCGTGATCCTCTCTCTCGTTTTCTCTCGACTGGTCCGCCGGCAATGCCAAGCCGAATGCCCGAATGGCAACGCCACGCGTGTGAATCAGACCGTGAACCAAATCAATACTCTAGTCGAGTAGCTCGGGAGGTAAACCGGGAGAACCCCCAAACACACCCGGTTTGGCCCTTGGCCTGCTTCCAAGCTTGTTGGCCGTTATGCCGCCGCGTTGCCGCCGCGGTCCGCGAACTCCCCGTACCGCCAGCGTCTCGCCCACTCGGCAACCCGGGAGCGCAACCCGGGACGCTGCGTCGTCGCGTGGCTGAACCACCGGCCCAGCAACGCCTCCACCAGCAACAACGCCAGCACCGCCCACAGCAGCCACCACCCCAACGCCACCCGTGGCGACTCCTGCGCGAGCAGCGCCGCCGGGTCGTCGGGCAGATAAGACCACGGCCCGGTCGCGTCCCACCAGGCCGTAACCACCGCCTCGGGCAGCGCGGCGGTGTCGCCGGCGTCGGCGTTGACGTTGACCGCGAGGAGCAGCGCCGCGCTCGAGCCGCGTGAGCCGTTTGTGTCCGTCGCGTTGCGTTGCCGGTACACGCCGGGGAGCAGTCGCGCATCGTCCGCTGAACCCGTGTCGCTGTCGGCGTTGGCTTCGGTCAAGGTCAGCCGCGCGAGCGACGCCGGGTCAACCGAACCCGACGCCGCGGCGTCGACATCCGTCACGCGTTGCCCGAGCCGGCCCGCCAGCGCGCTGCGCAGGCCGTCCTGAACCAGCGCGGGGAACAAGGGCTTGGCGGGCAGGTTGGTCCACGCCGGGTCGACGGCCGAACCCAGCCAAAGCACCGTGCCGCGCCCGTGCTGTGCCGTGACCAGCCAGGGCTGTGCGTCGGGACCAAGCGTGATCCAGGAAGCCGCGTCGCCCACGCCGCGGTCACCGGGCTGATCGCTCAACGCTTCGTCAACCGACATGCCCTCGGCTTTGTCGGAACGCTCGCCCGTCTCCACCGACGCCGGCAGCCACCGCTGCACCCGCACCGGGCCCAGCAGCGCCGGCCAACTCCCCGCCAACAACCGCAGCGCCGCTGGCGGCTGTTCGTCGGGCGTCGGCGCGACCGGATCGGCGGCGCTGAACGTCTCGTTGCCCGGGGACAGCGGCAACTCCGCAAACGCGCGGCGCAGCCGGCCAGGCCAGGCGAGCGTGCCGTCCATCGCCGCGTCCGGCGTCACCCACAACACGCCACCCGACGCGACCCACGCCTCCGCCATCGCCCAATCCGCCGCGCTCAGCAAGCCCGGCGACAACACGAACCACGCGTCGACCGAAGCGAGAGTCTCGGCGTCCGGCCGATCCATCACGACCACCTCGAACCCGCCGTCGACGCCGCCCGAATCGGCCTCGCCCAACGCCGCTCGGACGAACGCCGCCGGGCCCAGCGTGCCCCGCGCGCTGTCGTTGGTCCCCGACACGTTCGCCGATGACGCCGCCCGTTCACCGCCCTGCACGGCGACGCGGCCGCGGCGCACGACCTCGACCACCGACCACGCGGCGTTGTCCGCCGGCAACGCGTCCGCACCGTTGTCCGACACGAGTTCCGCCCGCACCAACAAGGCCCGCGCGTCGTTCCCCGACGCCCACACCGGCACGGGCAGCGTCACCGCCTGCGTGAGCGTGTCCTGCCCGACCGACCACGCCACCGCGCGTGTCACGTCGTTGAGCGCCGTCAAGGTCTCGCCTTCTGCCACAAACCAACCGACGCGCAGCTCCGCCCGGCCCGGCTCGGCCGTGTCCCCAAAACGACGGGCGGTCACCGACACGTCCACCCCGCCGCCCTCGCCGGCCAACACCACCCCCCGCCGCGGCGTCACCGCCACCACCTGCCGGTTCGGCCGAGCGGTTCCGGGCCGGGACACACCGACCGCCGCGACGTCGCCCAGCCGCGCCGCGCCCGGCGGCGCTTCCCGCAACCGCCCCGCGCGGGGCGCGGGGCGGTTGCG
>JANQPR010000163.1 GCA_028285385.1 Phycisphaera sp. | reverse complement strand
CTTGGCCGACTGGTGGTGTCACCGCCCCGCCGCGATGCTCGGGTTGCCGGCCGGCATCCGAGAAGGCGCGCCGGCCAACTTCGTCGCGTTCGACCCGGACGGGCGGTGCACGGTCGATGGCCGGTCGTTGCAACACCGTCACCCGGTGACGCCGTACGACGGGAGCACGCTGCGTGGCCGCGTTGAGTACGTCTGGCTACGCGGGCGGGTGATCGTGAAGAACGGGACGCTGGCCGGTGCGTGTGTTGGCCGCGCGCTCGGCGTGGGCGATGCCACTTCGAATGAACCTGTTCGGATCGACCCGACATGACCCTCGACGACCTGAACACGCTGACCCACGACGACGCTGCGGCGACGCTGCTGGGTTGCTGCGGCACGCCGTGGTGGGCGGAACAGATGAGCCACGCCCGGCCGTTCGCCTCGACGATGGAGTTGCACGACACCGCCGACGCGGTCTTCGACGCGATGGACGACGGGCACTGGCTCCAGGCCTTCGCGGCACACCCGCGCCTCGGCGACCTCCAGTCATTGCGGATGAAGTTTGCCGGCAACCGCGACTGGTCCGCCGACGAACAGGCCGGGGTAAACGACACGGACGACGACACCCTTAACCAACTCGCCGAGGGCAACGACGCGTACGAGACGAAGTTCGGCCACACGTTCATCCTCTGCGCGACGGGCGTCACCGCCGCGGGCATGCTCGACGCGTTGCGTCGCCGCCTGCGCAACGACCCGGGCACCGAGGCACGCAAGGCGGCGGGCGAGCAGCGCAAGATCACGCACCTGCGGCTGGACAAGCTGCTCGACGCGACCGAGTGACGATCGGCTTTGTGTCTGTTCGTCGTTCGTGGTTCAATCCCGGGATGCCTTCCCCGCTCACCACGCACGTGCTCGACACCGCATTGGGCAGGCCCGCCGTCGGCGTCGCGATCCGGCTGTTCCGCGCCGACGAGGCAACGCTGACCGAACTCGCTGTGGGCGCCACCAACGACGACGGCCGGATCACGGACCTGATTCCCGACGATTCGACACGGACCGGGGCCTGGCGAGCGGGCGACTATGTCTTGTGCTTTGATGTGGCCGAATACTTCGCGAACACCGGGCAGGCGGGCTTCTACCCGGAGGTCTCCGTGAGGTTCACGGTGACCGACCCGACGCAGCACCACCACGTCCCGCTGCTGTTGAGCCCGTTCGGCTACAGCACGTACCGCGGGAGTTGAGGTCGCTTTTCTTCGCCCTGTCGGATGTGGGACCGGCGCGGGTGAGTTTCGCGTCGCTGCGTGAGGTACGCGTGGTAGAAGAGCAACATGTCCGACGCCTCCCCGACGGCAACGCCCGATCAGCCTGATCGTCCCGAGCGGCGGAAACGCCGTTGGTTGCGTCGCGCGGTCTGGGCCGTGCTCGTGCTGGTCGGGCTGGCGGTATTGACCGGCGTGGTGCTCAACCAGGTCGCGGCGAGTCAACGGACGGCCCTGCTTGAGCGTCTCGACGCGGCGGGGATCACGGCCGGACCGGATGCCGACGAAACGGGCGACGCGACCACCGACCCGGCCTGGCTCATCGACGCGATCGAGCCGAGCGAAGACGACGCATTCAAGAACGACAACCTGCCGTGGGTGGGCACGCGGTACGCGTTGGACGTGCAGCAGGCGTACCCCGAACCGATGGTCGAGGCGCTGCGTGGTGTGCGGCCGTTGCTGGACACGGCCCTCGACGCCATCCCACCGGCGCGCCCACACGACGCCACCGCGGCGGCCCGTACCACCCCGGCCGACATCACCGGCGTGGTTGACCGGATGAAGTCGGTGCGGGGGATCGCCCGGCTGCTGATGATGGGCGTCGAGCTCGCCGTGCTGGAGGACGAGCCCGGGCTGGCCGCACACGCTGTCGCTGACCTTCGCTCCGTAGCGCAGTCGTTGCACGGCGGCGTGTTCATCGAGGCGTTGGTTGAGGCAGGTCTCCGGCACCTTGCGGCCGGGGCGATAGAAGAAGCGTTGTCGCGCGGCCAGCTTTCGGCCGCCGCGCTGTCGGAGATCGTCGATACCCTCGACGCGTGGCGGGCCGACACCGATCTGCACAATACGCTCGCGGCCGAGCTGCGGTTTACAAGGCGAATGCTCGAGCGCGGCGAGACGGCGGACGGCACCAAGATCGGCCGGCTGCCTTGGCTCGAAGCGCTGAACGCGTGGCCCTTGGTTTGGATGACCCGGCCGATCGTGGATGACTTCGAGGCGATCGCGCAGCGGCTGCCGGACGACCGCGTCGGCTTGCTGACATGGGCGCAAGAAAGGCGCGACGAGCCGGACGGTCCGGAAAGCATCTGGGAGACGTCGGTGCTCGACCGTGCCGTGGAGTCGTACGCGTGGTCGTTCGACGACCTAGCTGTGGCGGCGGCGGCGATGCGGGTCGAGCGGTACCGGCTGGAGCACGGCGACTGGCCCGCCGACCTGCGATCGGTCTTGCCCGATGCTCCGCCGCGGGACTGGGCGGGACGCGACCTGGTCTACCGCCTAGAGGACGGCGACGCGCTGCTCTACTCCCTGGGCACGAACGGGCGTGACGACGGCGGCGAGGCGGCGTTCGGCGACGGCCCCAGCCGGGCCGACGACCACGCGGCGTTCCGCCTCTTCGCGCCGGCGACCCGCGGCACGCTGCCGCCGCCCACGCCCAACGACTGACCCGGCCGTTCCATTCCGGTCGTTCCACGGGGCATCGCCTATGGTTGTGGCATGGCCCTCACCCCCTCCACGATGCTCGAACTCGGCACCGCAGCGCCCGACTTTGCGCTCCCTGATACCGACGGCAACACCGTGTCACGCGGCGACTTTGCCGGCCGGCCGCTGCTGGTGATGTTCATCTGCAACCACTGCCCGTACGTGAAGCACGTCGCGCCGGAGCTTAAACGCGTCGGCGATGACTACGGGCAGAACGTTGCGGTCGTTGCGATCCAATCGAACGACGTCGCGAACTACCCCGACGACTCGCCGGCAAAGATGAAGCAGGAGAAGGCGGAGCGCGGCTACGCGTTCCCGTACCTGTACGACGAATCACAACAAGTCGCGAAGGCGTACACCGCGGCGTGCACGCCGGACTTTTTTTTGTTCGACGCCGGACACCGGCTCGCCTACCGCGGGCAGCTCGACGAGACCCGGCCGCACCGGATCAGCTCGGGCAACTACGACGACCGCAACGGTCTGGCCAACGGCAAAGACCTGCGGGCCGCGCTGGACCAAGTGTTGGCGGGGCAATCCGTGACGGTGGAGCAGGTCCCATCGATGGGTTGCAACATCAAGTGGAAGCCCGGGAACGAGCCGGCGTACGCGTGAAGCCAGACTGCAAGCCCTGCTGACGTTAGTGTCCCGGCACCGAATGTTCGAGCAACTTCGGTGCCGGGACTAGCGAGCAGGGCTCCTAGTACCAGAGCTCAAGCCTAAATGCTGTTGCCCCAGTTCAGGTTGACTGCGTCTAGCTCATTCTGAGTGATCCGTCCGTCCCACTGTTCAATCGCAACGAACCCAGGCGGTCGAACCGTCGCCCCCCAGTTCAGAAGAACAAGGTCCATATCGGCTTGAGTGACTTGACCGTCACCGTTGAAATCGCCCGGGAACACGAATGGTGACGCGTTGACCTCGAGGTCACCCCACGACTCGGGTATGACCGCTAGCCGACCATCGTTGCCAATCGTACCGCTGACCGTGCCTTCGGTGTCTCCTGAGAGGATCAGAGTGTATTGGCCCACCGGCAACGTGACGGTGACATCAAACTGTTGATCCCAGAAAACCGGCACCGAATAGATGCCCGCTCCGTACCCGGTGAGGTTGAGATTGACCTGGGAACCGGCCGGGGTGATGGGGGGGATAACATCGTTACCTTGTTGGTCGAGCAAGCGAAACTCATGCTGGCTCTTGCCGTCGAGGGAGGCCTGTGTAGCGTACGAGGCCCAAGGGCTTAAATACCCCCCTAACTCCGGGGCCGAGCCGCGATAGAAACGGACGTCGGCGAGCCGTGTCACGCTGAATTTGACCTCCAAATCAACTTCGATGTCGTTACCGACCGGGCTAAATGTGTAGAGCCCAGTAGCCGACTCGGGCGTCACGCCCATCTCAATAGCGGAACGTTGTTCCAGGAACACATCGAAACGAGTGTCATTGACACGCTTAACGACGGCTTCAACAAAACTGTCTACATCTAGGGCCCCGTCTTGTGGGTGGGGCGGCGGATAGATATTCGTGATGCCGGCGTTAAGATCGATTTCCGGGAATGTGACGGCCGGGGGATTGGCTCTAAGCTCCCACACTTGCAAACCGGCGAGGTTCAGCCCGTCTTGCGCTGCGAGGCTAGACCTGGTGGCTAGCTGCGTATCAACGATCGATAGCAGATCTTGCGCTGAAACAGGGTGTCCGGCAACGGTTAAACCTAAGGTACAAGCGACGATCGCAGTCGAAGAAGCTTTTCGTTCTTTGAGGCGTCGGAGTGGGCGCAGAGACAGCACGGAATTGGAGAGGTTCTGGGTCATACTGATTAACTCCCGGTACGAAAAACACACTGCCAGAGAACGTCCCCGGCGATTGAACGAAACCGGCCCGGCGCCTAGAACCTCGTCTCGTTCGGCAATAAGCAAACGATCATATCGCGGACACGCACCGATACATCAGCTGAATTTCATTCAACAGGAAAACCCCAGGCTGTTTAGACAAGTAACAATTTCACATGAAAGTTTTCGTTATTCGTACACGCCCTCACACCTATTTGGTGTGGCGATTCAGTAACGGTTGCGGGCTAGGCCGGCGGTTGGGACCGGCTTGAACCGACTCCGAGTATCGACCGCAGGCGTTGATCCGCGCGTGCACGTCGTTGAGCACCCAGTGGAACAGCAGCAGGTGTAGCGACTCGACCATGCCCATGTCGGGGAGGTCGACGTGCAGCCCGTCCGCCTGGAGTTGCTTGAGTTGGCCGCCCGTGTAGCCGGTGAGGCCGAAGGTGTGCAGCCCGTGGTCGTTGGCCCAACGCACGGCTTCGAGGATGTTCGCCGAGTTCCCCGAGCCCGACAGCGCGATGACTAAGTCGCCTTCGCTGCCGTAGTTCATGAGTTGCTGGACGAAGACCTGGTCGTAGTGCAGGTCGTTGGCGGCCGCCATGATCCAGCCGAGGTTGTCGGTGAGGCTGAGGACCTTGAGGCGCTTGCGGTCGGGGTCGCGGAGGTCTTCGTCGCGGAGGGTCGACTTGCCGAGGTCCTCGGCGTAGTGCGAAGCGGTGAGCCCGGACCCGCCGTTGCCGATGACGAAGACGAACCTGCCGTTGGCGTAGCGGTCGTAGATCGCGTCGGCGAGGCGCTGCATCGCGCCCGGGTCGAGGCGCGTCGTCTCGGCGGCGGCGCGGGCGAGGTAGTCGGGGGCGTCGAGGTCGATGCCGAGCATGAAACGGTTCCGGTCGGGCGGGAAGCGGGAAACACAAAAGAGTACCCGATCCGGCGGGTTGCTAGCGGCGCTCGCCCAGGGCACGACTTCCGGACTCTGTTCTCCGAGGGTTCATAGGGGAGGGGGTATCTTCCGCGGGTGCGGATGCTGATCCAACGCGTGAGTGAGGCGGCGGTGCGGGCCGACGGCGAGACCGTCGGTGCCGTGGGCCGTGGGTATCTCGTGTTGCTCGGCGTCGGGCGGGGCGACACCGAGGCGGAGGTGGACCGGCTGTGCACGAAACTTGTCGGGCTCCGGTTGTTCCCCGACGAGCGTGGGCGGTTCGACCGGTCGTTGCTCGATGTCGGTGGCGGGGTGCTGCTCGTCTCGCAGTTCACGCTGTACGGCGACGCGCGGAAGGGGCGGCGTCCGAGCTTCACGGACTCCGCGCCGCCGGGCGTGGCCGAACCGTTGTGTGACTACACGGCCGACAAGCTGCGACAACTCGGCGTCACGTCGGTCGACACGGGCGTGTTCGGGGCGGACATGAAGGTGTCGCTGGTCAACGACGGCCCGGTGACGCTGATGCTGGACAGCGCGGCGTTGTAGCGGTTGCGGTTCAAGGCGCGTCGTGCAGGATGGGGGCGACCTCGTCGGCGAAGGCATCGAACTCGCCGGGCCCGAGCACGGTGTATTCGCCGACGCTACCGTCGGGGAAGTTAAGGCCGTTCCGTCGGGTCGGCGGCGGGTGCCAGTCGTCGGCGTCGGACAGGAACATCCAGTTGCGTCGTTCGAGTCCCCTTGTCGCGGCCCGCTGGATCGCGCCCCGGGTCGCCGTGGGAAACTCGATAGAAAGGCGGTTGAACAGTATCGCGACCGGGCCGAGTTCGTAGCTGCTGCCGTCCCAGCGCCAGGCGGTGTCGAAGCGAGGGTCCTGCACGCCGTTGAGGAGGTAGCCCGCGTCGGCCGGGCAGACCCACGGCGGCCCGGAGACCCAGGGCGCCGAGGTGTCTCCCGGGGCCGAGCGTTGCGGCGCCGGCGTGTCGAGGTAATCGGCGAGCACGTCGGCGAGCGCGGGGCGGTCGGGCCGGGGCAGCAGCACGGAGCCACCGATCCCGTCGTCGGTCGCGAGCACGACGTCCGGCACCAGCCTGGTTTCCGAGTGGTACGCCGCTAGCGCCAAGCCGATGCCGCGGAGGTTCGCGAGGCAGGCCGAGCGCTGGGCGGTGCGACGGATGCCGGACAACGCCGGCAAGAGGATCGCGATCAGGACGGCGACAATGCCGAACGCGACCAGCAACTCGGTGAGCGAAAAAGCACGGCGGCCTCGTGCGCGGAGATCGTCTGCCATCTGTTCTGAGACGGCCGTCGGGCGAGGCTTGATTCGGGCGGCCGCCCCGACGGCGTGGCCGACAAGCGTCAGTCCGCATCGGCGGCGCGTCGCGCCGCGCCGTCGAAGCTGCGGAACCAACGGGACCACGCGGGGTTGAACCACGAGCCGTCGAAGGACACGGCGACGAACTTTGCCTTGCCGGTGATGTGCTCGCCGCGGACGAACACGGGCCCGTTCGTCGAGGGGTCGACGTCGTCGGCGAGGTAAGCGCGGGAGTCGCGGGAGTTGTCGCGGTTGTCGCCGACCATGAAGTAGACGGCTTGCTTGTGGTCGTCGGAGTCGGGCAGCGTGAACGCGCTGCCGTCACGGGGGATGTCGCGGTACTGGTGCCCGCCGGGAGTCCAGCCTCCACTGCGTTGCAGGAACTGGACGAAGTGTTCGACGCCGTCGAGGTCCTCGATCGCGAACTCGACCGGGGCCTCGGCCATCTGTTGCTGCAGCTGCCGAGAGTTCGGGTCGGGGCGGACAACCATGGTGGGCTCGACGTGGTACGGGCCTTCGGGCAGGTCGAGGTAGCTGATGTCGACGTCGTTGCCGTCCTTGTCGGTGATCTTGAGCCGGCCGTCGACGACGCGGAGGGTGTCGCCCGGCAGCCCGACGACGCGTTTGACCATGCGGATGCCGGACGACGGGTTGGGTCGGCCGTGCATCTCGTCGGGGGTCGGGTTCCAGAAGGTGACGATGTCGCCGCGCTGCGGCCGGGCCCAGTGCCAGCCGGGCAGGAAGTCGAGCGGGTTGTCGAACGTGGGCAGCAGAGGCAAGTCGATCTTGGGACCGTTGAACGGCAGGTTGAAGCCGTACGCGAGCTTGTTCACGACGATGCGGTCGCCCTCGAGGATCGTCGGGCGCATCGACCCGGAGGGCACGTCGTTCCAGTCGACCAGCGACGACCGCAGCGCGGTGACGACAAGGATGACCAGCCCGAGCGGCTTGACCCAGTCGTGCCAAAGCTTGCCGAAGAAGCCGCGTTGGGGCTCGGGCTTAGCGGCTTCGCCGGCGTTCGCTTCGTCGGCGGGCGTGGCGTCCGGTTGGGCGGTCGGTTCTTCGGTCATCGCGGACATCATCACGGATACGCCGGTCCGGCGTGTCGGGTTTGGGCGACGCTGTGTTTACTCGGCGAACATCGCGTCAACGAACACTTCGGGCTCAAAGGGTTCGAGGTCGTCGGGGGTCTCGCCGACGCCGACGAACTTGACGGGAAGGTTCAGCGCTTCACGGATGGCGATGACGATGCCGCCCCGGGCGCTGCCGTCGATTTTGGTGAGCACGATGCCGGTGACGTCGGTGGCCTCGGCGAAGACCTTGGCCTGATTCACACCGTTCTGCCCGGTCGTCGCGTCGATGACGAGCAGCACCTCGTGCGGCGCGCCGGGGAGCTGCTTCTCCACGACGCGGCGGATCTTCGAGAGCTGGTCCATCAGGTGCGACTGCGTGTGCAACCGCCCGGCGGTGTCGACGATCAACACATCGGTGCCGCGCGACCTGGCGGCGGCGCAGGCGTCGAAGGCCACCGCCGCGGGGTCGCCGCCCTGCTGGCCGCACACGATGTCGACGCCGAGCCGGGTCGCCCAGACCGTGAGCTGCTCGACCGCCGCGGCGCGGAAGGTGTCGCACGCTGCGAGCAGCACGCTGTGCCCGTCGTCGTGAAGCCGCTTGCACAGCTTCGCGATGGTCGTGGTCTTGCCCGCGCCGTTGATGCCCGCCACGACGATCACGGTCGGCCCGTTCTTGGGTTCGGCGAAGTGCAGCGTTCGGTCCTCGTCCGGGAAGTACGCGACGAGCTGGCTCTTGAGCATCGGCCAGGCCTCGTCGCCGGTGCTGATCTCGCCGCGCTCCCACATCGCCTCGATGTCCTTGCGGAGCTCGATGGCGGTCTTGACGCCGACGTCCGCCTGGATCAGCGCGCGTTCGAGGTCGCGGAGCAACTCCTTGGACAACGGCTTGCCGAGCAGGAGGTGTCGGATCGCCCCGCCGGTGTTGGCCGAGGTCTTGGACAGCCCCTTGCGGAGCCTGTCGATTGCGCCCTTGAAGATCGCCATGGGGCGGGCAGTGTAGCGGCGGGCTGCGCCCCAACGCTGCGACGCACTCGAACCGGCGTGGGGTGCACGCCGTAGCACGCCCGGACCCGTCTGACCTGTTGTTTTCTCGCTGCTTTCCCAGGAGCAACCGATGCCCGTACCTCCGGCCGCCGATGTCGCTGCGCACGTTGACGACTCCGCGTTCTGGTCCGAACACTTCCGACGCAACCGCGCCGACCGACTGAAGATCCCGATGCACGGCGCGCCCGCGTTGACGCCGACCCAGCGGGAGTGCGTCGCCGTGTCCATCGCCGAGTTCGAGCTCGGCGAGAGCTCGGAAGGGAAGCACCTGCTGGGTTATGCAAGGCAGTATGCGCAGCGGACCGGAGACGAGGAGTACGCGCGGGCGATGGCGTTCTTCATCGCCGAGGAGAACGAACACGCCCGCTACCTCCGCCGGGTCATGGAACTCGAACGCATGCCGCGCGTGAGCCGGACCGCCGCCGACTCCGTGTTCCGGCACGCGCGGAAGCTCGGCGGCCTAGAGCTGTCGGTGATGGTGCTCGTGACCGCCGAGATCATCGCGCAGGTGTACTACCGCGGGTTGCGGGACGCAACGGCGTCGCCGGCGCTGCGGGCGGTCTGCCGACGCATCCTCCGGGACGAAGCGCACCACATCCGGTTTCAGTGCGAACGGCTGGCCATGATCCGGCGTCAGCGCAGCGCGCTGACCCGTTGGCGTCGTCTCCGGGCGCACGAGACAATGATGCTGGCGGCGATCGTCGTGGTGTGGCGTAACCACGGGCCGGCGCTGCGGCTGGGCGGGTTCACGTTTACGCGGTTCCGCCGGCAGGTGTGGGTCAAGTTCCGACGGGCCATGGCGATCGCCGACCCGACGGGCTACGAGTGGCCCGTGCCGGCGTTGGCGAGCGTGTCTTGAAACAGCCCCCCTTTATCGCGGCGGCGGGGGTGGGCGCCGCCGATCTTGCCGACGGTCTTCGCGCTCGTTGACGTTGCCGCGGCGGTTGCCCGGGCCGCGTCGTTGGAAGCTGTCGTCGGGCGTGCCGCGGAAGTCGCGGGGGATGAAGGGGTAGGCCTCGGTCAGGACGTAGTGGTACGTGCCTTCGGGGTACTCGGGGGTGGCGCCGAACCGGCCGTTGCATCGGTCGAGGTCGCCGTGGCCCGGCGTGTATTGCCAGTCCTGGACGAACGCGCCGTCGTGCTTGCCGCCTGGGCCGGGCGGTTGGTCGCGCGGGCCGGGGCGTTCGCCGGGCCTGAGGGTGTAGCTGGGTTGGAGCAAGACGAGTTCGCTGTCGGGGTCCATGGGGTCGGCGTAGCCGTGCGGGCCGTAGATGGGGAAGCCGTCGGCGGCGTAACCGAGGAGGACCGGGCCGCGCCGGCGTTGGAGTCGGGCTTGCCGTTCGAGCAGCGCGGTGGGGATGCCGTGGTAGTGGTACGCGCCGGTGGGCTGGACGTGGGCGTGGCTGGCGTCGACGCCGAGATGGACCGCGCCGCCGAGCGCTTCGTAGGTCCAGTCGGTGGGCGGGCCGCCGCGGCGCAGGCCTTGGGCGGTCCAGTTCTCGGCGGTGCCGGGGTCGAAGACAACGCCGTTTAGGGCGACACCGAACGGCATGCCGCGGGCCGAGGTCGGCTCGTCGTTGGCGACCGGTCCGAGCGGGACGCGGAAGCGGTAGTTCTGCTCGGCGATGCGGTGAGGGTTGTGGCGGTTGGGGAACCGGCCGGTCGCGTGGTCCGGCAGCCCGTTGGCGGCGATGTATCGGTAGCCGTCGGCCTGGGTGATCGAGACGCGGGGTCGCGCCACGGCGTCGGCCGAGGCGGTGTCGGCGGCGTCTTGATGGCCGGGGTGGGCCGACGTGTGCGGGCTGGCGCAACAGACCGCGGCCGACAGGGCAAAAACCAAGGCGGTTGTCCGGGGGTGGCTCGGTTTCACTGCGGATCCTCGGAGCCCTGAAAATCAAGCACTGACGCGGTCTCGTCAGATCGGCTACTCCGTGGTTGGGTGGCCAATCGCCTCGCCGCCGGCGCAGGAACAACGGAGCCCGTGAGGACTCCGTTGCATGGGTGATTTGCCGAATGTGGGGGCGAGGTCAGGCCTGAGGCGCCGAGTCGTCAACCCGGAACCGCCGCATGCCGAGCAGAGACAAGCCCGCGAATGCCAGCCCGGCGACCATCGGCTCGGGGACGGTCTGGACGGTGATCGAGGTAGAGGCGTTGTTGCCAGAGTCGACCGAGTCGGTGACCGAGAGGGACAGGTCGTAGGTCGCGCCGGTGTCGAGAGCGTCAAAGATCGCGTTGAACGGCGCGAAGTTGCCGAACGAGAAGTTCTGGCTGCCTTGGAGCACAACGGTGTCCGTGTCGACGACGAACGCCTCGGGCGCGACGACCGGGGAGGGGTTCCCGAGGACGTAACCGGGCCCGCCGAGCGCGACGAACGTCTGGCTGCCCACGGGGCCGAAGCCGGCGTCCACGAACGAGGTCACGGCTTGGACCGTGTTGCTCAGTGTCTCGTCGAAGTCCAGCGTGAGCGTGATGACCTTGTTCGTCAACTCGGTGGCCAGGAAGGTGTCGAGCGTCTGTCCGCCGAGGTTCCCGAGCTTGATGCTGTAGTCGAAGTTCCATGCGGCGCGGGTCGGGTCGGGCGTCGGGTCGCCGCCGGAGACGGGCGAGAACCCGGGGGGCACGGTGTAGGTGCTGCCGGTCTGAGTCACGCCGGTCTGGCCGAAGAAGCGAAGCTTGCCTTTGAGGGCCACCTCGACGTTGCCGCTGGCGCTCGTGTCGAGGACGAAGTCGGTGTTGGTGTTCCCGGAGCCGGGCTCGAACGGGACGCTGAGGGTGGCGGCGTGGGCAGATAGCGAGAGGCCGACGGCACACGCGGTGGACGAGGCCCAGAAGACGACTTTCATGCTCTTCTCTCCGGTTTGGACATGACAGAAGCCGGTGCGAGGCTTATGTAAGTATCGCGAGCCTAACGGGGCTTGACACGAGGGGCAAGGGGGAATCCCGTATTTCCTCGGGATTCTCCACAAAGCGTTCAGGATTGGAAGGGGCTCGCGGCTAGCGGTCGCGGACCGCGTCGTTCAGCCAGTCGTCGCTGGTGACGGGGGGCGGCGCGGACGGCGGGCCGTCGTCGGGGGTCTCGCTGTCGCCGGAGTCCGACGGCAGACCGTCCGGGGACAGGCGTTTGGCGACGCGGTCGAGGAGGCCGTTGACGAACGCCGGGGCCCGCTCGTCGCTGAACCGCTGGGCCAAGCGGATGGCCTCGTCGATGATCACGGCCGGGTCCGCCCGCTTGGCCTCGAGTTCGTACCACGCCAGCCGCAGGATCGCGCGGTCGACCGGCGGCTGGCGGTGCGTGGGCCAGTCCGGGGCGAGTCTGCTGAGCTGGGCGTCGGCGCGGTCGTGCACGGCCCACGCCGCCAACGCCAACTCCACCGCGGGTGCCTTCGCGTCGGCGGGGGACTCGGGGTCGCCGTCGTCGAACGGCTCGTCCAGCGCTTCGGGCAAGGCTTCGGCGTCGGTTTGCTCGGTGGTGTCGATGACGTAGAGCGCCTGGATGGCGACCGGCCTGACATCGGGTGGGTGCGGTCCGCGCCGCCCGCTCGGGCCGGGGTTTGGTTGGGGGTTGGCGGGCGAGGGCGTGGGCACAGCGGCAGAAGTGTAGTGTCCGCCGACGCTTGCCGGCGCCAGTGTGGTCTACGGCGTGGAGGGAACACGCTTACACGAAGCACACATATCTGCACGCTCGACGATTGCCCCGCGTTTCCGACCGGCGTAAACTGGGTGCACGCACGGGTCGCCACGTCGGGCCTGCTTACCCCCGCGTCCCCCGGACCCGCTCGCACCCAACAACTCGCTGCCCCCCACGGGTGGACCGCGGCTTGCCGTGCGCCCGCCCGGACGCGACGCCCGGCAATCCCGCACGCATCCCCGTCGCGCCGGGGCCGGACCCCTGAGCGACCGGATTGATTTGAGAGTTTCACCGTGATCAACATCTACGTCGGCAACCTCCCTTACAAGACCAGTGAAGCCGACCTCGCCGAGCTCTTCAGCAAGTACGGCAAGGTCGAACGGGCGAGCATCGTCATGGACCGTCAGACCGGGCGCAGCCGGGGCTTCGGTTTCGTCGAGATGGTGGACCACGCCGCGGGCACCAAGGCGATCGAGGAGTTGGCGGGCAACGAGTGGAACGGCCGGCCGCTAACCATCAACGAGGCCCGGCCGCGCGGCTCGGGGACCACGGGCGGCGGCGGCTTCGTCAGCAGCACCACCAGCTTTGGCGAGTCGGCCGGCTACGGGAACCAACTCGCCGATTCCAACGCCGACGGCAACGGACAGACGCCCGGCCAGGCCGGTGACGCCGCCCCCAAACCGGACGAAACCCCCGGCAGCCAGGGGTACTCCAACTCGCTGCTCAACGGCTGAAGGGTGCTTACGGCCGTTGTTTCGTCGCCAAAACCTCTTGCCGCGCTCTCGGTGCGGCGGGTAGACTTTCTGGGTCGAGCCGGCCGGGTCTTGGATGACTGAGGCGCCGACACGAAGCGCAGCGTCTGCGAATCGGGTGACCCGTGCCGGCCGGATCGAAACCAACGCTTTCTTCTTCCGCCTCTAGATCGTCGGTCGGGTCGGCGGTCGATGTGTCATCTCCGGGTGCATCCACTCTCGCGGGCGTGGTGCGCCTCGGGTTGATTCAGCACGCGTGCCCGCCGTCGAACACGGTCGAGCAGAACCGCGCCGTCGCCGCGGACATGATCCGGGACGCCGCGGCGCAGGGCGCGCAGCTTGTTGCGACGCAGGAGTTGTTCGACGGGCCTTACTTCCCGCAGGTCGAGTCCGACGAGCAGTTCAGATACGCCGAGCCGATCCCCGGCCCGCGTACGGCCTTTCTCTGCGACCTCGCCAAAGAACTCGGCATCTTTCTCACGGGCTCGTGCTTCGAACGCCGCGCGCCGGGGCTGTACCACAACACGTCCCTGATGATCGATCCGTCGGGGGCGATCGTCGGCACGTACCGCAAGATGCACATCCCCGACGACCCGCGCTTCTTCGAGAAGTACTACTTCGCGCCGGGAGACGGGCCGGTCGCGAACGGCAACGGCGTTGGGGACGCGGGCTGGAAGACTATCGGCATTACGCCCGGCGGCACCGACTTCCGCGCCGGCCTGCTCGTCTGCTGGGACCAGTGGTACCCCGAGGCCGCCCGGCTCACGGCGCTGCGCGGGGCCCAGGCCTTGTTCTACCCCACCGCCATCGCGTGGCACAAAGAAGAAGCCCAGGACGAGAACCAGCGACAGCGCGACGCGTGGATCACCATCCAGCGCAGCCACGCCATCGCCAACGGCTGCTTTGTCTGCGCGATCAACCGCACCGGCGTCGAGGACGACCTGACCTTCTGGGGCAGCTCGTTCATCGCCGCGCCGGGCGGCACGGTCATCGCCGAGGCCCCGGTCGATCGGCCCGCGGTGCTTGTTGCCGACCTTGACCTGTCACTCATCGAGCACAACCGCCAGGGCTGGCCGTTCTTGCGCGACCGCCGGGTCGACGCCTACGCGGGCCTGCTGCACCGGTACCTCGACGGCACGTGACGGCGGCTCAAGGGTTCAGGCGACAGGGCTCAGGCGGCGGTGCCCGTGCAACTGCCGACCGTTTGAGTCTCATGCCTGTGCCCTGCTGCCTGCGCCCCTGTCGCGCGCACCATGCGATGCCGCGTGTTCCTCCCGCCCCACACCCCGTATCCCCCATGCCCCCCTCCCCCCGCGACCTGCGTGAGAACGCCCACGAGCGCCCAGCCAACGTCCCCCTCGACGACCCGACCTACCGGCGCAAGCTCGCGCCTGGGCGACCCGTGCCGCGCCCGATCGCCCGGCACAACGGCAAGCCGATCAAGCGTGCCGGCGAGTCGCACGTCGTCGGCCCGGGCGCGCCGACCCCGGCCGAGTTGGGCTTCCGCATGCCCGCCGAGTTCGAGCCCCAGCAGCGCATCTGGGTCACCACGCCCACCAACCCCGACACCTGGCCCGGTTGCCTTGATCAAGCACAAGAGCAGCACGCGCTGTGGTGTGGCGCGATGCAGAAGGTCGTCGACGTCAAGACCACGCAGTCGATCGGCGTCGCGCCCGAGGACGCCTGGGTCCGCGACTACGGCCCGATCTTCCTGATCGACGACGAGGGCAACCTCGCGATCAACAACTTCCGCTTCAACAGCTGGGGCGGGAAGTACCCGCCGTGGGACAAGATGGACGCGACCCCCCTGCTCGTCGCCGACTTCGTCAGCCACGAACGCGGCGAGCACGTCCCGGTCTGGACCCACGACATGATCCTCGAAGGCGGCAGCTTCGGCGTCAACGGCAAGGGCTCGCTGCTTACCACCGAGGCCTGCCTGCTGCACCCCAACCGCAACCCGTCGCTCGACAAGGCCACGATCGAGGCGCACCTCGAGGCGACGCTTGGCGTGTCGCACGTGATCTGGATGCCGCTCGGCCTGGCCGGCGACGACACCGATGGGCACCAGGACGACCTCGCGCAGTGGGTCAATGTCGACACCGTCGTCGCGGTGCACCCCACCCACTCCGGGCAGCCCGGTGGCGACACGCTGCGCGACCACCACGACTTCGCGGCGCTCGACGCGAACTGGGAAGCGTTGTCGCAAGCCCGCGATCAGGACGGCCAGCAACTCAACCTCGTCGCGCTGCCCGTCGTGGACCCGCCGTTGTTCTACCCCCTGCCCCCGGACCGCGAGGCCTTCGAGCACACCGCGGGCTACCAGCACGGCAAGGCGATCGGCGGCGGGTTGGTCCCCGCGAGCTACGCCAACTTCCTGATCGCCAACGGGCACCTCTTCCTGCCGGCGTTCGGCCGGCCGACCGATGACCTCGCGATCCGAGCATTGGAGCAGGCGGCGCCGCACCTGACCGTTGTGCCGATCCGTGCCGAGTGGCTGGTGGTGGGTTTGGGCGCGCTGCACTGCCTGAGCCAGCAGCAGCCGGTGCCGGTGGACATCTACGACCCGGGCTTCAACGCCGACGCTTCGGGTTGAGGCGTCGGTGGACGCCACGGGTAGCTCTCGGGCACGACGACGTAGACGAACTCCTTGTTGGTGAGGTGGCTGACCCGACCGACCTTCTCGCCGCGGAGGTTGTGGATGCCGATCTTGGCGCCGACGTAGCGAGGGTGTTCGCGTTCGACGGTGTAGACTTCGCCGTGCTCGCCGAGCAGTTGCTCCATCACTTGGCGGGGGATGAAGCCCTCATTGTTGAACGACACGACGAGGAATCGGCAGTCCACCGCGGCGAGGAAGGACCGCAATGCCGACTCCGCGTCTGCCTTGCGGTTGAACGGGCTTTTGCGTTCTTTGCAGTCGACCCGCTTGCAGGCGATGCCGTACACGCCGGGCTTGTCCCAGCGGACGAGCGACTCCCAGACGTGGTAGTTGCCGAGGTAGCTGTGCTGGTTGTAGGGCGGGTCGATATAGGCGACGTCGCCGGTGAGTCGCTCTGCCGCGTCGTGCGCTTCGAGTCGGTTGGCTTCACAGGTGCCGTGCGGCACGCGGGGCAGCACGTCGGGCACACGGAGTTGCAGGTCGTTGTACGAGCGTGCGGCCCACCGTTTGAGGTAGGCCATCTGCACGCCGGTGGTGGAGTCGACGCGGTCGGCGGCCTCCATCAGTGACACCAGACACACCGCCTCGAGTTCCGGGTCGAGCGACTTGATGGCGATCGCTTCTCGGATGGCATCGATCTTCGCGCCGTTGCGCGGCTGGAAGAACCGGCTGCGCTCGCAGAACGTCTCCGTGACGTACCCGGGCGAGGGCTTGACCGCATTGAGTTCCGCGATCAAACGTTCGGCGTCGGCGAGTACACGTTCCGCGTCGGCCTGGACGTAACACGTCGCCAGGGCATGGGCGTAGGTCATCGCGTCGTTGGCGACGACGCGGTAGCCGAGGCGTTTGAGGGCGTGCCCGACGCGAGACGTGCCGGAAAAGAAGTCGACCACGGTCCGGACGCCGTCGAGCGACGCGATCACGCCGGTGATCGTGGGCAGCAGGACGCGTTTGGAGCCGAGGTACTTGATCATTCGAATCGTCGTCGGGCAGCGTAACCCGTGGCACGTTGGAAGCCGGCGTGGACCCGGGGGATTGCCCTTCGCCGGGTCTGTGGTACACTTCTGAAGTTAAACGGTTTACTTCGGCAGTTTTTCCTTTCGCCGGGCCCCTGAGGAAGTCACGTCTATGCCTACGTCGAATCGCGGTGTTGCGCCGGTTGCCCGTTGGGCGGCGTCCGGTGGATCGGTTTCTGCCGGCCTGTGCGTCGCCGGGGCGTTGTCGGTTGCCTGCGTTCCCGCGCTTGCCCAAGGGACCGCGCCGATCGAGGTCGGGTTCCTCTGGCACATGCACCAGCCGACCTACATCCCCGGCGAGACGATCCTGCAGACCGAGGCGAACGGTCACTTCTCGTTCTCGGTGTTCGACGTGCACAACCAGCGCGGTGGGCCGTACACCACCTGGCCCCGCGACGCGGCGCAGTCCGGCTTGGCGCTGCCCAACCTCGGGGCGCAGGTGAGCTTCTCCGGCTCGCTGATCCGCAACCTCAACCACCTCGAGTCGGCGGGCGTGAACGGCGGGCAGTGGAACAACTGGGAAGGCGCTTACCGCCAGGCCGCGCTGTGGGACACGGCCGAGGGCAACCCCCGGCTCGACCTCGTGAACTTTGGTTTCAACCACCCGTTGATGCCGCTGCTGGACCAGCGCGACATCCGCATGCAGGTGAAGCTGCAGAAGCGCATCCACGAGCAGACCTGGGGCAGCGACGTCCCGTTCAGCAAGGGCATCTTCCCGCCGGAGACGGCGTTCTCGACGCGCATCATCCCGGCGCTCAAGGCCGAGGGCATCGAGTGGGCGATTGTCGACTCGATCCACCTCGAACGCGCGACGCAGGGCTACCCGCACACCAACGCGTCGAACCTGTACGCCCCGAACCGGGCCGACCAGATCAACCCGGCGCTCGACGGCGTCACGAACGACTGGGTGCAGCTGAACAACCTGTGGGCGCCGAGCCGGGTCGGCGCGGGCTTCGCCTACCGGCCGGCGAACGTGCAACACGTCGACCCCGAGACGGGACAGATCGAGAAGCTGATCGCCGTGCCCGCCGCGCGGTACGAGGGCAACGAGGACGGGCGTGGCGGCTTCGGCGCGCTGCAGTACGAGCAGGTCTTCGAGCAGTACCGCCAGTACAACACCGACCCGAACCACCCGATGTTCGTCGTCCTTCACCACGACGGCGACAACTTCGGCGGCGGCAGCGAGGCGTACTACCACGGCAACTTCAACAACATGGTGTCCTGGGCGCAGGGCAACCCGAACTACAACGTCTCCACGATCCAGGACTACCTCGACCGCTTCCCGGTCGACAACGACTACGTGATCCATGTCGAGAACGGGTCGTGGGCCGGCGCGGACAACGGCGACCCGGAGTTCAAGAAGTGGCTCGGCGACCCGGACCCCAACACGGGTTGGAGCCCGGACCGCAACAGCTGGGCCGTGCTCACCGCCGCGAAGAACCACGTCTACACCGCCGACGACCTGCAGCCGGCGATGAACCTCGACAACATCATCAACGGCACGGGCACCGCGACCGAGCGCGCCTGGCACACGCTGCTGCAGGCCCAGGCGTCGGACCACTGGTACTGGGACGGCACCGAGGTGTGGGACTCCAACGTCACGCGGGGCAGCAACCTCGCGGTCGCGTCGGTGGAGTCCATCCTGGCGGGCGTCACGAACGAGGCGACGGCGCCGACCGTGTTCGTCCCCCAGCGCGAGAGCTACAACCCCGGCGGGTTCGAGTTCGGCACCGACCCCGAGCCCAGCGACTTCGAGGTGTGGACCTACGCCTACGACGTGTCGGGCCTGGAGACGGTGACGCTCAAGTACCGCATCGACAACGACGGGTTCAACCCGCTCGACTCGGTGGACAACGAGACGTACGCCGGCGGCAATGAAGTCGGGCAGTGGCAGACGATCACGATGAGCGCCAGCGACATCGCGCCCCCGCCAGGCATCCTCGGGGCGACGGTCCGTGCGCCGAAGTTCAGCGCGATGATCACCGGACACGAGGACGTGCTGATCGACTACTACGTCGAGGCGGTCGACGCGCACGGCAACGTGACCAAGACGGACATCCAGCACGTCTACGTCGGCAGCACCACCCCGGGCGGCGGAGACGACCGCGTCACGGCGAACCCAAACCCGGTGTTGGCCGGGCAGACGGTGACCATCACGTTTGACCCGGCCGGCGGCCCGTTGGCGGGGGCCAACGCGGTTTACGCGCACGTCGGCTTCGACAACTGGGCGACCGTGCTGCCCAACGACCTGCTGATGTCCTACGACAGCGGCACGCAGCTCTGGAGCCTGGACGTGTCGGTGCCGTCGACGGCGACGATGCTCGACCTCGTGTTCAACAACGGCGCGGGCGTCTGGGACAATAACGGCGGCAGCGACTGGCACTACGCGGTGGCCGGCGGCACGGACGGCGGCGGTCCGGCGTTCACGATGGACGGCGCGCTCGACGACCACGCGACGCTGATCGGCACCTCGGCCGACGGCACGCGTGAGCTGCACGCCGACGTGCGCGACGGCAAGCTCTACGTCGCGGCCGACGACGCGGGCGAGGGCGACGACGTGTTCATCTACCTCGCCGACGCCGAGGGCAACCCGGTCGCGGCGAACTGGGGCAAGGCCGGCAGTGTCGGCGCGTGGGACGCGTTCCTGGCCGACGAGGACGACAACGACTACGAAGGCTGGTTCGACGCCGACGGCGCGACGGAGCTGGCCGAGGCGGGCAACGGCGGCGTGCTCGAAGGGCTGATCGACCTGGTCGGCGAGTTCGGCGCGCTGCCCGAGGACCTCTACCTCGCGGTCGGCGCATTCGACACGGCGGACGGCGGGGCGCTTGACCCGCTCGCGTCGGTCGGCGACGCCCTCAACGGTGACGGCAGCCTGCTCGGCGGCGAGTTCATCCTCGTGTCGCTGTCGCTGCTGCTGGCCGACCTCGACGGCACGGGCGCGCTGGACCACGACGACTTGGCCATGCTCGCCGCGGTGCTTCAGGCCAACGGCGACGACGCCCACGCCGACGTCAACCTCGACGGGGTTGTCGACATCGACGACCTCGAGCAGTGGCTGTTCATCAAGGGCACGCTGCCCGGCGACACCGACCTCGACGGCGACGTGGACCTGCTCGACGCCGCTGTATTCGACGCGAACTACCGCCTGGGCACGACCTGGGCGGAGGGCGACTTCGACCTCGACGGCGACGTGGACCTCGTCGACGCCGCCCTGCTGCGGCAGCACTTCGGGCAGTCGTTCGCGGGCCAACTCGCCGAGATCCCCGAGCCCGCGGCGCTCGGCATCCTGGCGCTGCTGGCGGTCAGGCGTCGGCGTTGCGCTCCGTGAGGGTGTCGGTCACCGCGGTGCGTCGGCCGCCCAGCGCGCGGCAGCGCCGCAACGGCGTCGTCGCGTCCGATTCCTTGGGGCAAGCGGCGTTGATGTCTGCGCCGGCCTCGATCAACGCTAGCGATGCGGCGTTCGCATCGTCGTCGGCTACGCCGTCCGCGGAACGGATCCCTTCGTGCAACGGCGTACGACCGTTGCCGTTGCGTGGGTCGAGTGCCGAGCCCGCGCCGATCAGCCGGCGCACGATGCCTGCGTGACCAAACCGCGCCGCCAGGTGCAGCGGGCGCTCCTGCCGGGCGTCGAGCACGTCGACCTCGGCCTCGGCCTCGAGCAGCCACGCCACGAACGCGTCGTGCCCGAACTCGGCGGCGAGGTGCAGCGGCGTCGCCCGGGCGTGCATGGGCGTCGCGAACCGGGTCCGGCACATCGGCGACACGCCCTGTTCCGATAACAACGCCGCCACCCCCAGCGCCCCGGCCTGCGCCGCGAAGTGCAGCGGCATCCACATCTCCTCGCCCCAGGGCCGCGGCTGCGTGACGAACTGATTCGCCCGGCCCGGCCGGTCCGCGAGGGCCTCGACGACCGCGTCGGTGTCGTCGTCCAGCAGCGCCCGTACCCAATCCGACGCCGAGCGCGCCCGCAGGTGGTCACGAACCGCGCGCTGTTCGTCCTCGTGGTCGTTCGAGTCGGGCGGGTTGGGGCTCGCTTCGTCTTGCATGCGTCGGGTTGTGACGGCGGCCGTGGGCGCGAGATCCGATGTTGTGCGGACCGTCCGGTGGCCGATGGTATGCGCGGTCCGGTGGCGGTTCGACTGCGGCGCTCCTGGCGTGTCGTGGTCGGCCCGACTTCCGATAATCTGGTGCCCCCGTCTTGTTTGTTTCCCGGAGGTTGAAGCCGGCATGCCCGAACCCGACGCCGCGCCCGAGCCGCAAGCCAACCACGGCGCCAGCAACGGCGGCAGCACGAGCCCGCGGACGGCCGCGGTGACGACGCGCCGCCGGGCCGAGCCGCTGCTGCTCGAGGTCGCGTGGGAGGCGTGCAACCAGGTCGGCGGGATCTATACGGTCCTGCGGAGCAAGACGCCGACGATGGTCCGCCGGTGGGGCAGCCGGTACTGCCTCGTCGGGCCGTACGACCCGCGCAGCGCGCAGGTGGAGTTCGAGCCGTCGCCGTTGGTCGGCCCGGTGGGCAAGGCCGTGAAACGGATGCGCGAGCTCGGCTTCGGCGTCGAGTACGGCAGGTGGCTGGTCACGGGTCGGCCGCACATCGTGCTGCTGCACCTGGGCGACGTTTACCGCTACCTCGACGACGTGAAGTACCGGCTCTGGGCGGACCACCACGTGCCCACGCCCGGCGACGATCAACTGCTCAACGACGTCGTCGCGTTCAGCGAGGCGGTCCGCGTGCTGTTCACCGTCCTGGGCGAGCAGGAGGGCCAACGCCGCAAGCTCGTCGCGCACGTCCACGAGTGGATGGCCGGCGGCTGCATCCCGATGCTGCGCAAGGAGAACTGGCCGGGCTCGCTGGTGTTCACGACCCACGCGACGCTGCTGGGCCGGTACCTCGCGATGAACCACCCGGTTTTCTACGACCACCTGCCCTTCCTCAACACCCACGACGAGGCGAAGCGGTTCAACGTCGAGTCACAGCACGGCCTGGAACGCGCCGCGGCGCACGGCGCCCACGTCTTCACCACCGTCTCCGACATCACCGCCGCCGAGTGCGAGCACATCCTCGGGCGCAAGGTCGACCTGGTCCTGCCCAACGGGATCAACACCGCGCGCTTCGCCGCCGTCCATGAGTTCCAGCACCTGCACGACCAGTACAAGCAGCGCATCCACGAGTTCACCATCGGGCACTTCTTCCCGCACTACACCTTCGACCTGGACCGCACGCTCTACCTGTTCACGTCCGGCCGGTACGAGTACCGCAACAAGGGCATGGACCTGACCATCGAGTCGCTCGCTCGGTTGAACCACCGGCTCAAGTCCGAGGAAACGCCCGTCACGGTCGTGTTCTTCATCGTGACCAAAGCGCCGCGCCACGGCATCAACCGCCGGGAGTTGCAGAGCGCCGCGATGCTGCAGGACTTCCGCAAGATCATCGAGCAGTTCAAGGACCAGATCGGCGAGAAGCTGTTCTTCGAAGCCACCGCGGGGCGTATCCCCGACCTGAACCTGCTCGTCGACGACTACTGGCGCCTGCGCCTGCGTCGGAACCAGCAGGCCTGGCAACGCGACGGGCTGCCGTCCATCGTCACGCACGACCTGCACGACCCCGACAACGACTCGGTGCTCAACCAGCTGCGCACCTGTAACCTGCTCAACGCCGCCGACGACCGCGTCAAGGTCGTGTTCCACCCCGACTTCATCACGGCGACGAACCCGCTGTTCGGCCTGGACTACGACCAGTTCGTGCGCGGCAGCCACCTCGGCGTGTTCCCCAGCTACTACGAGCCGTGGGGCTACACACCGCTCGAGTCGATCGCGCTCGGCGTCCCGGCCGTGACCTCCGACCTGTCCGGGTTCGGCAGCTACGTGCAGCACATGGAGCTCACCGGCGCCGGCCCGGGGCTGTTCAACGTCCCCCGCCGCGGGCGACACCCGCACGACTCCGCCCAGGCGCTCACCGATTACCTCTTCGAGTTCTGCCAGACCAGCCGACGCGACCGCATCAACCTCCGCAACGCCGTCGAGGACTTCGCCCAGCACTTCGACTGGAACAACCTCGGCAAGCGGTACGACGAGGCCCACGGCCTCGCGATGGACCGGCTCGGGTGACGCGACGGATCGGCTACGCTTCCTGAATCATGATTGCCTTGCTCGCCGCCGGCGTGCCGGTGTCTTCCAACTTCGTGCCGAGGGAGGTGACGTCGTTCGACTGGGCCCTGCTCGGGGTCTACCTCGTGTTGGCGATCGGGGTGTCGTTCCTGTGCTCGATGCTCGAGGCGGGGCTGCTGTCGCTGCCGCGCAGCTACATCGCCACGCTCGAGAACGCGGGCAGCAAGACCGGACAACGGCTCGCGAAGATCAAGGGCAACCTCGACCGCGCGCTCGCGGCGATCCTCACGCTCAACACCATCGCCCACACCGTCGGGGCCGCGGGCGTCGGGGCGCAGGTGCTCGTGATCTTCGGCAGCGAGTGGGTCGCGTTGGGGTCGGCGATCATCACGCTGCTGATCCTCGTGCTCAGCGAGATCATCCCCAAGTCGATCGGCGCGGCGTACGCGCGCGGCCTCGCGCCGTTCACGGCGTTGGTGATCCAGTGGTTGATGTGGGTGTTGCTGCCGATCCTCATCCCGTTGAACTGGGTGTCGAAGTGGTTCGGGGCGGGGCACCACGCGCCGATCTCGCGGGAAGAGGTCGCGTCGGTGGCGGACATGGGGCTGTCCGACGGCGCGTTGGACTTCGAGGAGTCGCGGGTGATCCGCAACCTGTTGTCGATGACGCAGGTGCCGGTGAAAGATGTGATGACGCCGCGGTCGGTGTTGTTCGCCCTGCCGGAGACAATGACGGTGGCGGAGGTCGTCAACGAGCACGGCCGGCTGCGGTTCTCGCGGATCCCGATCTACGACGTCGACGTGGACCACATCACCGGCAAGGTGACCCGGCACGCGATCCTGCACGCCCACGCCGACGGCGACGGCGACAAGCCGATCAAACAGCTCGCGCGCGACCTGCCGGTGGTGCCCGACGTGGCGAGGCTGGACCAGGTGATGGACCGGTTCATCCGCGAGCAGCGCCACGCGATGCTCGTCGTCGACGAGTTCGGCGGGACGTCGGGCCTGGTCACGCTCGAGGACTGCATCGAGACACTGCTCGGCGTCGAGATCGTCGACGAGACCGACGCCATCGCCGACATGCGCGAACTGGCGAGGCGGTTGATGCACGGCCGGCGCCGCGCGAAGGACGACGACACGACGTAACCCGCTCAGTGCATGAGTGACTGGAGCCGGGATTGTTCCGCGTCGCTCAGTGCGGTGTCGCGCCGCCCCATCATGCGCCGCGCGGTGGCGAAGAAAGCTTCGGGGTCCATCGGCCGCGGGCCGGCATCGGTGAGGAACGTCATCGCCGGTACATGCTTGGGCACGAACGCCGACGACACCAGGCACGACCCGGTGCCGACGCACGCCCCGGTGGGCAGCAGCGTGCCGATCGCGGTGCGGACGAAGTCGCCGACGATAGGGCCCTGAAACTGTCGGCCGGTGGCTTCGGCTTCTCGGTCTGCGTCAAGCTTAGCGCGGACCTCGCCGTAGGTGTTCTTCAGGTTCGACACGGTGGTGCCTGCGCCGAGGTTGCACCAGTCGCCGACGATGGCGTTGCCGAGGTAGCCGTGGTGGGCCTTATTGGTGAAGTCGCCGACGATGGAGGCCTTGACCTCGCCGCCGAGCTTCCCGCCGTCGCCGACGGCGGTCGTGGAACGCAGCGCAGTGTGGGCGGCAAGCTCGGCGTTGCGGCCCAGGTAGGCGGGGCCTTCGATGACGCAGAAGGGCAGCACGTGTGCGCCGGCGTCGAGCGCAACCGGGCCGAGCGTCGTGTCGATCACGACCTGCGGCAGGAGGGTCGCGGTCGGGTGCAGGCGCAGCGGGTGTTCGCCGATCACCGTAACCCCGGGCGGCGGCGTATCGCAACGCGGGAGGTCGGTGTGGCAGAGGTCGTGTCCGAGCGTCGCGTCGAGTTGATCGAGCAGGTCCCACGGGCGGGCCAATAGCGCGGCGTCGCAGGACGTGGCGGACTGCGTGGTGGCGTTCAACCCGTTGTGGAGCGGTTGCGACAGCACTGCATCTGCGTCATCGGGACCAAGCAGCACGGCCACTGTTCCGCCGTCGGCGGTCACCACCGCTTGCCCCGGTTCGAGCGCCGCGATGTGTTCGCGGCTTGCGTCGTCGTGTCCCGTCCAGCGGCCGTTCACGCAGAGCAACGCACACCGCTCCGCGCGTACGGAAGATTCCCACGGGCCGCCTTCGGCCTTCGTCATCAACGACGCGGGCAGTTGTTCGATGCTTGTTGGGTTGACGACGGCGTCGGTCTCGCGTTGCCGCAGGATTTCTACCAGTGCGTCCGAGACGACGAGCGCCGCGGCCATCTGCCCCAGCGACGTCTCGATCCGCCTGCGGTTGTTGACAACCCCGTTGCGCAGCGCGAAGGCGGGGCGCAGGTCGGTCAGCGGGCCGAAGTCGCCGAGGCCGTCGTCGAAGATGAGCAGCGGGGTCGGTTCCATGGAACGTTTGTCACGCCCGAGTCAAGAGGCTTGTTGCACGGTACATCGGTCAGGAAGAACACGGCGTTGACACGCCGGTAGCGCCGCCTTAGTTTGCGGAGGTCGTGGGAAGTCGGCGAAGAGGGGCGGGGACGGACGCGTAGTGCAGGTCCGTGTGGCGACGACACGCCGCGGCGTTGTGTGCTGTTGGCGTCGGCACGGACCGCCGGCGTCCCACCCAAACCCAACCTCATCCGGCCGTGGCGGCCGCCCCATCACGATGCCCAAACTCGACCCCGCGCTGTGGCGCGACATGATGGGGTACCTCCGCGACAAGCACGCGCCGATCTGCCGGCAGTGGTTCGAGGCGCTGGAACCCGAACGCCTCGACGGCGGGCTGCTGCAGGTCCGCACGCAGTCCAAGGTTCACCAGACATATCTGCAGAAGAGTTGCCTCGAGCCTTTCACCGAGGCGGCCCAACAGGTCACCGGGCAGCTGGTTGCGGTGCGGTTCTTGAACGGCGACGCGACCACCGTCGACGACGCCGAACACGAACTCGCGAAGCACACCGGCGAGTCTCTCGCGGGCGGCGCAACCCTCGACGACGAGCTGGTGCTGTCGCCGGACTTCACGTTCGAACACTTCATCCAGGGGCCGAACAACGAGCTGGCGTTCGCGCTCGCGCAGGCCGTCGCCGACCGCCCCGCCAAGGCGTACAACCCGCTGTTCATCCACGGCGGCGTGGGCCTGGGTAAGACCCACCTGTTGCAGGCGATTTGTTTGGCGATCCTCGGCCGCGACCCGGGGTTCAAGATCGTCTACGTCTCCTGCGAGAAGTTCACCAACCAGTTCCTCGAGTGCGTCCGTGGCGGCGGCCTCAACGACTTCCGGCATCACTACCGCGACGCCGACATGCTCGTCGTCGACGACATCCACTTCCTCTCGGAAAAGGAGCGCAGCCAGGAGGAGTTCTTCCACACGTTCAACGAGCTGCACCAGCAGCAGAAGCAGATCGTGCTGTCGTCGGACGCGCCGCCGGACGACATCCCGGGGCTGACCGACCGGCTGGTGTCTCGGTTCAACTGGGGGGTCGTGGCGCAGGTGAACCGACCGAGCTACGAGACGCGTGTCGCGATCATCCGCGCCAAGGCGGCGCTGCGCGGCGTGACCATCCCGGAAGAGGTGACGGAATACCTGGCCCGGAAGGTCGACAGCAACGCGCGCGTGCTCGAGGGCGCGGTGCACACCGTCGAGGCGCACGCGAAGATGCTCAAGAAAGAGTTGACCGTCGCGCTGGCCCGCGCCGCGCTCGGCGACCCGGGCGTCGCGCCGTCGGGGCGCGTCACGCTGCAGCGGATCATCGACGTCGTCACCGACTTCTACAACGTCAAGACCGCGGAGTTGCAGTCGCGTCGTCGGCACAAGTCCATCGCCGAGCCGCGGCAGGTTTGCATGTACCTCGCCCGGCAGCGCACGGACCTGTCGCTCGAAGAGATCGGCGGGCACTTCGGCGGGCGGGACCACACGACCGTGATGCACTCGGTACAGAAGATCGAGTCCCGCGTCGCCGTCGAGCCGCAGTTTTCGGCGCAGGTCGAGCAGATGAACCAGCAGGTGGAGGCGTCGCTGGTGTGACGTCTACGCCGCGCTCGCGGGCTCGGTGGGTCGGCTCACCTCGTCGAGCACGTCTTCCTTGGCGTCGCGGGCGCTGGTGAGGCGTTCGCTCAGCGGCAGCGCGTCGGCGAGGCTGTCGCCGGCGCGGGCTTCTTCGTCGACGATGACGTCGGCGCCGGCCGCTTCGAGCAGGTCGTAGTACCGGTGGTAGCGCGACCGCGCGATGATCTTCACCTTCGGGGCCAGCTGTCGGGCCTCGACGAGGATCGCGACGTTCAGCCGGTGATCCGGCAGGGCGAGCACCAGGGCCTCGGCGGAGGGCAGGTGCACGAGCTTGAGCAGGTCGGGGTTGCTGGCATCGCCGACGTAGGCGCGCATGCCCATGCGCCGCGCCGCGAGCACGGACGTCGGGTTCAGGTCGAGCACGACCACGCTGGTGCCCGCGGTGTAGGCGCGGTCCGCTACGGCGCGGCCGGCGGGCCCGAAGCCGACGACGACAACGTGCCCGGTGAGTTCCTTGCCCAACGCGTCGTCGTCGCCGCGCCCCGTGAGCTTCACGAGGTTGAGCCGACGCAGCAGGCGTTCGTAGGCCATGCCCGCCGCCGGCGCGTACTGCACGAGGTACGGGGTAGCGAACAGCGTCAGGATCGCAACGCTCACGACGATGTTGAACAGCGTGTCGCCGATCACCGGTGTCGCGTCGGGTGTGACGGGCGTGTGCGCGATCTGCGCGAGCACGAAGCTGAACACGCCGACCTGCCCCATGCAGACCCCCGCGGCGGCGGCGGCGCGGTGTGTCAGGCCCATGACCTTCGCGACGGCATACACGACCAACGGCTTGCCGGCGATGACGAGCGCGGTCGCGCCGATCACCGCCGGCGCGTTGGTCAGCATCCACAGCGGGTCGGCGAGCATGCCGATGCTCGCGAAGAACAGCGTGACGAAGATGGTCTTGAGCGCGCCCAGGTCGCCGCGGAGCTGCGTGGCGATGACGGACTCGCCCAGGAAGATCGCGGCGATGAAGGCGCCCAGCGCCGGCGAGAGCCCGAACGCGTTCGCGGCGTACGCGGCGCCCATCGAGGCGATGATCGCGAACAGCGCGGGCATGTCGCGGTTGTGCGTCGGGGCGACGAAGCGCACCAGGGCCGGCAACACGTACGCGCTGAATAGCGCGAAGAACGCGACGAACCCGCCGACGATCAGGAACGAGACCGCCGTCTGCCCGAGCACCTGGGCCGGCGTGCCTTGCCCACCCAGCGCGGCGACGACCAGGATCGCGGGCACGACCGCGGCGTCCTGCACCAGCAGGATGCCCAGCGCGAACCGGCCGTGCGTCGAGTCCACGTCCCCGGCTCGGGCCAGCGCGGGCATGACCACGCCGGTCGACGACATCGCCACCGCAGCGCCGATCGCGACGCCCGCCTTGACCCCGTAGCCGAACGCCCAGACGAGCAGCGTGGCCAGCCCGAGTGTGACCCCGATCTGCAGCGACCCGGCGATCACGGCTCGCAACCCCAGCCGGCGGAGCTTGCTCCACGAGAACTCGAGCCCGATCGTGAACATCAGCAGCGTCACGCCCAACGAGGCGATCTGCACGATGTTGTCGTCGCGGTCCTCGATGATCCCGGTGACGGCCGGGCCCACGATCACGCCGGCCAGCATGAACCCCACGATCGCCGACTGTTTGAACCGCTCGGCCAGTGCGCCGAACACCATCGCCACGGCCAGCACGATCAGCCCGTCGTAGAGGAGGCTCCAGTTCATCCGGCGTCCGGCGGGAGGGCGTCAGGCGGGGGGTTGGTTCGGGTCGCGCGGTGGGCCACGGCGTTGTCGGTGCTCTGCGGCGGCGTTAGAAACTTTCTCGCGCGCGTCGCCTGATTCCCCCGATCCCGTGCGACGATGGGCAATGTACCGTTCGGGTTGCGGGCGTGTGTGGCCTCCGGGCCTGACCCGGTTATTCCGGTTTACCCAGATTGCGGGCCGATGACCGAAGGTGGTTACACTCGCCGTTTCTGTGCCGCGGTTCACGCGGTCGTTCCGACTGGTTGATATGTCCACGACGTCGTCCAAGCCCTGGCCGAGCTACCGCCCGCCGCACCGCCGCCGGGCCGACGAGGCGATCCGCGCCGAGGCCGAGCTCCCCCCCGCGGCGCTGGTCCACGCGCTGGTGCCCGGCAACGAGCCGGAGTTGGTGCAGACCGACGCGGGGATGAAGTCGCTGGCGCACCGCCTTCGTGACGCCGGCCGGTTCGCGTACGACGCCGAGTTCATCGGGGAGCAGACGTTCTACCCGCGGTTCTGCCTGATCCAGGTGGCGACGGCGGACCGGGTGACGCTGATCGACCCGTTGGCCGAGATGGACGTGACGCCGTTCTGGGAGTTGCTGACCGACGGGTCGGTGCAGAAGGTCGTGCACGCCGGGCAGCAGGACCTCGAGCCGGCGCTGCGGTTGACCGGCAGGCCGGCCCGGCGGGTGTACGACACGCAGATCGCCGCGGCGTTCACGGGGCGCGACTACCCGCTGTCGTTGAGCAGGCTCGTGGACGAAGTGTGCGAAGCGGACCTGGGCAGCGACCACAAGTTCAGCACGTGGGACCGCCGGCCGCTCACGCCGACGCAGCTCGCCTACGCCGCGAACGACGTTCGGTACCTGTTGCTCTTGCAACACCGGTTGGACAAGGAGATCACGACGCTCGGCCACGCGGACAAAGCCCAGGCCGAGCTCGCGGCGCTGGTCTCGCCCGAGGCGATGCGGTCGGACCCGCTGGGCATGAAGCTGCGGGCGCGGGGCGTGGGTCGGCTGCGTCGGAAGCAGCAGGCGGTTTGCGACGCGCTGCGGCTCTGGCGGTTCGAGCACGCCGAGGCGAAGGACGTGCCGGTCCGGGCGTTCCTGGACGACCAGGCGCTGGTCGACGTCGCGCGGTGCAAGCCGTTGTCGACGGAAGAGGTCCGGCAGTGCAAGGGCGTGCCGCGCCCGGTGAAGGAGCGTTACGCCGAAGACATCGCAGCGCTGGTGCGTGACACATTGGACGGGCCGCTGCCCCCCCGCCGACACCCGGGCCGACCGATGAGCGACACGGCACGGGAGCGGCTCGACGCGCTCTGGCCGGCGGTCCGCGACCACTGCACGCAGCGATCGATCTCCCCGTCTGTGGTGTTGAGCAAACGCGAACTCACCGAGCTGGTCCGCGCCGACGACGAGGGCCGGCCGCGTCCGGATAACCGGCTGACCTCCGGCTGGCGGGCGACGCTGCTTCGGCCGGTGCTGGGCGGCTTGCTCGATTGAGCCGACGTGCCGCGGCCCGAGGGCGCCGATTCCGGCGTCCCCCACTGAACCCATCCGTGCGCTGACCCGATGCTTCCCACGTTGGGGGTTGTCGCTGCGCTATCGGATCGCCTTCATGCCGCCGGCCCCCCGCCCCCAAGACGACGAACAACGCCTCGCCGTGCTCGAACGCTACGGGCTGCTCGACACCGTGCCCGAGCGGCAGTACGACGACCTGACCGCGCTGGCGGCGCACGTCACCGGGTCGCCGATCGCGGTGATCAGTCTGGTCGATCGTGACCGGCAGTGGTTCAAGAGCGTGCACGGGCTCGACGCCTGCGAGACGGACCGCGACGCGGCGTTCTGCGGCTACACGATCCTCGCCGACGAGCCGTTGATTGTTCCGGACGCCACGGCCGACCCACGCTTCGCCGACAACCCGCTGGTCACCGGGCCTCCGCACATCCGCGCCTACGCCGGCGTGCCGCTGTTTGTGCCGGAGGGCCAGCCGCTGGGCACGCTGTGCGTGATCGACACCCAACCCCGGGCGTTCACCGAAACTCAGGTCGAGCAGCTGCAACGACTCGCGCACCAAGTCACGTCGCAGATGGTGTCGCAGGTCCGGCTGCGAGAGCTCCGCGACGCCCGTGACGAGAAGGCCGACGCCGTCCGCGCGATCCGCAAGCAGCAGCTCACGCTCAGCCTGCAGACCGAGAAGGCCGAGGTCGCCGCCGACGAAGCGTGCGCCGCGCACGAACGCCTGGACAAGATCGCCACCCAACTACCCGGTGTCGTGTACCAGTACCTGCTCCGCCCGGACGGCACGGCGTGCTTCCCCTACGCCTCCGAGGGCATCCGCGACATCTACGACGTGACCCCGCAGCAGGTCGAGGACGACGCCAGCGTCGTGATCGACCGGCTGCACCCCGACGACCTGGACCGCGTCATCCGCAGCATCACCGACTCGGCCGAACGCCTCTCCCCGTGGCGCTGCGAGTACCGCTACCGCAAGGACGACGGCGACTACCGGTGGCTCTACGGGCAGAGCGTCCCGCAGCGCACCGACGACGGCGGCACGCTCTGGCACGGGTTCATCACCAACGTCACCGTCAGCCGCAAGACCGAGCAACGCCTGCAGCTCGCGCTCGACAGCGCCAAGCTCGGGCTCTGGGACTGGGACATCCGCAGCGGCGAGGTGTACTACGACAACCGGTGGTTCACGATGCTCGGCTACAAGGCCGACGCCTTCCCGGGGCGCATCGAGACCTGGGAAGAGCTCGTCCACCCCAGCGACATCATCCAGGCGCAGACGATGCTGCAGATGCACTTCGCCGACCCGGCCGTGCCGTACCGGATCGAGCTGCGCTACCGCACCGCCGAGGGGAAGTGGAAGTGGATCGACTCCGTCGGACAGGTGACCGAGCGCGGGCCGGACGGGCAGCCGTGGCGGATGACGGGTGTGCAGGTCGACGTCGACGAGCGCCACCGCGTGTACGAGCAGCTCATCGAACTCCGCCATGATGCGGAGAAGGCCAGCGCGTCCAAGAGCGCGTTCCTGGCCAACATGAGCCACGAGATACGCACGCCGATGACCGCGATCCTGGGCTACGCCGACCTGCTCACCCAGCTCGACCTCGACCCGGCCGACCGCTTCGTCCACGCCGAGACGATCAAGCGCAACGGCGAGCACCTGCTGGCGATCATCAACGACATCCTTGACCTGTCGCGGATCGAGTCGGGCAAGATGAATATCGAGTCGATGCCGGTGGACCTGTCCCAGTTCATCGCGCACACCGCCGAGCTGATGGGCGGGCCCGCCAAGCGCAAGGACCTCGCCTTCTCCGTTGAGGTCGAGGACGACCTACCCGCCGGGGTCAAGACCGACCCGACGCGGCTGCGGCAGGTGCTACTCAACCTCGTCGGCAACGCGGTGAAGTTCACCGAGCAAGGCGGCGTGACGCTCCGCATTGCGCGGCAGGGCGACTACGGCCTGCGTTTCGCCGTCACCGACACGGGTATCGGGATCAAGCCCGAGAAGATCGACACGCTCTTCGACACCTTCACCCAGGCAGACGAGTCGCACAGCCGGCGCTTCGGCGGCAGCGGCCTGGGCCTGGCGATCTCTCAGCGGCTGGCGTTCATGCTGGGCGGCCGCATCGAGGTCGATTCGACCGTCAACGAGGGCAGCACCTTCGCCGTGGTGTTCGATGAGATCGAGACGGTCACGGTCGAGTCGAAGCCCCCATGTCACCAGGACGAACCGGACGCCGACCGCGGCGCCGCGTTGGTCGGCCGGCGGGTCCTGCTCGCCGAGGACAGCCCGGACAGCCAACGCCTGATCGCGTTCCACCTCAAGCGCGCCGGAGCCGAGGTCGTCGCGGTGGACAACGGCAAAGCCGCCGTCGACGCCGCCGAGCAGGCCGTGAAGGACGGCCACCCGTTCGACGTGATCCTCATGGACGTGCAGATGCCCAAGCTGGACGGCAACGCCGCGACGTGGCGGCTGCGCCGCACCGGGTACAACCGCCCGATCCTGACGCTGTCCGCGCACGCCATGGCCGGCGACCGCGACAAGGCGCTGACCAACGGCAGCGACGGCTACCTCACCAAGCCGATCGACGCCGAGGCGTTGATCCGGGCGTGCGCCACCGCGCAACGCCGCGTCGTGCCCGAGGCGGCGTAAACCAAACCGTTCGTCGAGCGCGCTTCAGCCCGCGAGCCGCTTCACCGCGGCGGCGATGCCCTCGGGGTCGAGGCCCTGGAAGCCCATCTGTCGCCAGAGCCCGCCGCAGCCCTCTTGGTGCGTGCCGATGTGGTCGTACCGACCGCGGAAGCCGCGTTGCAGCAGCGCGCTGCCGAAACGCGAGCCCAAACCCGTCTTCACATTGAGCTCCTCGGCGACGAGCACGAACGGCGCATCGACGAGCAACTTCATCACTTCCTCATCGTAGACGTTGAGCGTGGACTTGCAGATCAACCCGACGCCGACGCGCTGCTCGCGCAGTTGTTCGACCGCGCCGAGCGCACGGTGCAGCGTCGAGCCATACGACACGACGTATCCGCCCATCGGTTGACGCGCCCCGCCAACGGCCTTGGCGGCCTCGCGGATGATGTCGTCCTTGCCGGGGGTGAAGCTCGTGTCGTCGTAGAACTTGCCGCCGTCTTCCTTGAGGATGTACGGGATCTTGGAGCGGTTGGAGAAGACGAACCGCAGCCCCTTGTCGTGGAAGACCTTCTTCACGCAGGCCCTGAACTGGTTTGGGTCGCCCGGGAAGTAGAGCCGCGTGTTGTCCTTGGTTTGGCCGTCGTGGGAATCGAGGCCGCCGTCGGCGAAGAGGTGGTTGACGCCGAAGTGACAGGTGTTGTCGGCCATGTCGTCGACGCCGCCGTGACTGAAGTGGGCAAGCACGTTGCACTGGTTCAACCGGGCCATGGTGATCTCGGAGACGCACATCTCCAGGAACGCGCTGAACGTGGCGAACACGCCCTGCTTGTCGGCGTCGTAGCCGAAGCCCGCGGCGGCGGAGTAGTTGCCGCGCTCCATGATCCCGGCTTTGACGTAGAGGTCGGGGAACGCCTCGCCGATGGCGTTGATGCCGGTCGAGCCCTCGAGGTCGCAGTCGAACACGCGGACGGTTTCCCTGCGCTTTGCGGCGTCGATGCCGTCGAGCACCTCGACCATCACCTTGCCGAACAGCCCGCGGTTGGCCTCGACGTCTTCGCTGCTGCCGGGGTAGTGCGGCTTCTTGTCGACCTTGGGCGCGGACTTCAATAGTTCGATGGCCTTGTTGCCGTCGTTGGTCCTGCGTTGTTCGAAGTATTTGATCGCCGCTTCGGTCTTGAACACGTCGTGCCCGTGGATCGAGCCCTCCACGCCCGGGACGCCGGGGGCCATGGGGCGTTTGTTGACGAGCGCGACCGGCCCGTCGACCTGGAGCGCGGTGCACATGCGTTGGTATAGCTCGTCGAGGTCTTCGCCGTCGCCGACGGTGACGCCCAGGCCGTGGCCCTCGAGGGTCTTGGCGACGTCGTAGCCGGGCATGTAGTCCGACGGGTGGCCGGCGATGGTGACGTCGTTGTCGTCGATGAGCAGCTTGACGTTTAGGCCGTGCGCGACGGCGAGTCGCGCGGCCTCGGCGTCGTTGCCCTCCTGCTGCGAGCCGTCGGAGCCGAGCATGAAGACCACTTCGTCCGGGTGCGCCATCGCGGCGCCGTTGACGAACGGCCACATGTGCCCCAACCGACCGGAGGAGAACTTTACGCCGGGCGTAAACCCACGCTCGGGGTGCCCGGGCAGGTGCTCGTTGTACTCGCGGTAATGGAACAGCTTCTCGACCGGCAGCGCACCGTCGAGCGCGGCGACGAGGTACTGCGTCGCGACGCGGTGGCCCGCCTCGTCCCAGTAGATGTCCATCACCTTTGGTGAACCGCCCTGCTTGCCGTGCTCGATGAAGCCGCGGACGACGCAGACCTCCGGCACGGTGTCGAACGGCCCGCCGCTGTGCCCGCTCAGCCCGCGCTGCCCGGCGTAGGCGGTGAAGAACGTGATCACGTCCCGGCACAGGGCGATGTTGTGTCGCAGGTCGTCACGCTGCTGATCGGTCAGCATCGGCTTCGACGGGTCGAGCGCGACGTTGCGGTAGGACGAGAGGTCGAACGGGAAGTCGGCGGCGGCGGGCATGCGGGGCTCCGAACGGGTCAACCGGGTTACTTCGCAGAGAACGAAGGCGTTGGAGAGAGAAAGCAGGCGTCATCGCGCGGCGGTGGCGCTTCGTTGCGGCAGGTTCACGTCAATCGTCTGGCTCACGGTGAGGAGCGTAACGCCTGGAGCAGCCGACGCTCCTCGGCCACGTCCCGCCCCGTCGGGTACCAGTACGCCCCAGGCAGCCCGCGCTCCGCCCAAGGCTCGGGCACCGCGGACAGACTCGAGAACACCCGGCCACGCGACGCGTTGATCACCCGCCGCTGCGGCGCCGCGTACCGCAAGACCTGCACCTCCACCCGCAAGGCCTCACGGTCGGCGCGGTTTTCGATCGGCTGGGCGGTCACGCGCACCGTCCGCCGAAGGTGCCCCACCGTCGCCGCCCACGCTTGGTCTCCGTCGCTGCCCGGCTGTGCGAGCCCCGGCAGCGGCTCGGCGAACGTGCCCACGTCCCGCGGCTCGGTGGTCACGACGCCGAAGCGGTAGTCCGCCCGGTCCACGGCGTAGCCCTGGTCGCGCAGCATCTCGGTGACCCCCAGCAGCACGGCGGCGCGGTCGGACGACGCAAAGGTCAACGTCGGCACGGGCTCGGCCGGTCCCGGGGCCGATAACACGGCGCGTCCGTTGTCCGTTGTGGCGCACCCCAGAAGGCCGACCGCAAAACCGATCCCAAACACGCAGCACGACCACGCTCGCCAACACGGCGTGGGCGTTCCGCAACGTCCGAGAATGTCTCGCCGGGTCGGCATGACGGGAGTCTACCGCTCCGGTCGCCGTGTTGTTGGGGGCCGTGGTCGGCCTCTCGCTCGCGGGTCGGCCCTTAACCCGGGACGGGGTCGCGTCGATTCAAAGCAGACCTAGTCTATGTCCCAGCCCTTCGACAACCCGACCGTGCCGCCGCCCAAGCGCCGCCGGCGCCGCGGGTCGACGCTGCGACAGCGGCTGGTGGTCTGGAGCGTCGCCGCGGTGGTCGTCCCGACGTTCGCGTGCGTGATCGTGACGAACTTCCTGGCGCTGCGGAGCCTCAACGAACTGCACGTGCGGGCGACCGACCAACTCGCCCACGTCGCCGCCGGCGCGTTGTCCGGCCGGATCGACGACGGGTTCACCGACCAGGCCCGCGCCGTGGTCGACCGTCTGCGCGAGGACCCCCGCATCGCGCTGATCGAGGTCAACGACAACAAGGGCAACGTGATGTTCCGTCCCGTCGACGACGGCGACGCGTGGAACGCGTTGCAGGAGACCGAGCCGACTTTCACCGGCACGCGCGGCGTGAAGCACCCCTCGGGGTACCTCGCCGTCAACCGCACGCCGATCGTCAACGCCGGGAAGGACGGCAAGACCCGGGTCGAGGGCTACCTCTCCATGGTCGTACGCGACCGGGACGCGTCGGGCATGCTCTACACGCTGAACCTGTTGCAGTTCGGCGTGGCGGGCGCGGTGTGCCTGTTGGTGGTGCCGGTGATCGCGCTGACGGTGGCGCGGTGGACGGCGCCGCTGCGGCCGCTGCGCCAGGCCGTGGGCCTGTTGTCGCGGGGCCAAGTCCCGCAGCCCGTACGCGTCGAGCGCCACGACGACCTCGGGCAGTTGTGCGAGGCGTTCAACGCGATGGTGCGCTCCTTGTTTGAGGCGCAGACGCAGCTGTCCGAGAGCAACGCCCGGCTGGAGCAGCTGGTCAAGCAGCGCACCGCAGAGGTCCGCCACGCCAACACCAAGCTCGAGGCCGAGGCGAACGACAAGAACGAGTTCCTCCGCGCCGTCTCGCACGACCTGAACGCGCCGATGCGGAACATCTCGGGCATGACGCAGATGCTGCTGATGAAGCACCGCGACGCGCTCACCGACGACGCGGTCTCCAAGCTCGAACGCATCAGCGCGAACGCCAAGCACCAGAGCGAGCTGATCGGCGACCTGCTCGAGCTGTCGCGTCTCCGCACCAAGGAGCCGAAGCCCGAGACGTTTGACCTGTCGGAGCTGGTGCACCGCATCGCCGACAACCTCGCGTTCGACCTGGAAGAGGCGGGCATCGAGCTGTGCATCGAGGGCGAGTTGCCGACGGTCTACGCCGAGAAGAACCGGCTGCGTCAGGTGTTCCAGAACCTGATCGACAACGCGGTGAAGTACATGATGGACTCGAAGGACCGCCGGGTGACCGTGTCCGGGCAGCGTACCCGCGACTTCCGCCAGGACGCGTTCAACGGGCAGGACGTCTGGGAGTTCCGCGTCGCCGACACCGGGCGCGGCATCGCCGAGGAAGACGTGGGCAGCGTGTTCCAGGTGTTCGCGCGGTCGACGCACTCGGGCACGCACGAAGTGGCCGGCCGAGGCGTCGGGCTCGCGTCGGTCAAGGCGATCGTCGAGCAGTACAGCGGGGAGCTCCGCGTCGAATCGACGCTCGGCGAGGGGTCCACGTTCATCTTTACGCTGCCGGTCGACCGGGTGAGCCCGCCCAGTGATCGCGAGATCATCGCGGCGGAGGCGGAAGCCGGCGAGCTATCGGACGCGGCGTGACCGCTCGGTTTGGTTGGGTAGCGTTCGCCCACGACTCTGGTCGGCGCGTGGGGTCTTTCCCTCGGTTATCTGACCGGGCTTACGTCACCGCGGCGTCGGGTCGATGTTCGAGATACGCGGGGGACTGCTCCCGGCAACGTATTGCCGCGTTGTGACCGACCGAATGTCGAACGCACCCCCGCGCATCCTGATCGTCGAAGACGACCTCGACACGGCGGACCTGGTCCTCGAGACGCTGCGCGACTTCTACGACGCCGTCGAGCTGACCCACGCCGCCAACGCCGCCGACGGCAAAGCCGTCGACCCCTGGGACTTCGACCTGGTGCTCTCGGACATGAACCTGCCCGACGGCACGGGGCTGGAGATCATGGAATCGCTGCTGTCGCGCCGGCCGGACCTGCCGATCGTGTTCGTCACCGGCGAGAACATCCTGGGCAATGCGATCCAGGCGATCCGCAACGGCGCGTACGACTACATCGTCAAGGCCGGCGACTACCTGTTCAGCATCCCCGTGGTCGTCGAGAAGAACCTCGAGTTGTGGCGGATCAAGGCCGAGAACGAGGTGCTACAGGAAAAGCTCGCCGAGACGCTCGAAGAAGTGAACGAGAAGAACGAGGCCTTGCGCCGTGCGGTTGATCGCCTGGAGACGGTCGCGGCGACCGACCCGCTGACCGGTTTGGGCAACCGGCGGTCGCTCAATGCGGCGATGGAGAGCCGGTTCGCCGAGGCGTTGCGCACCGACGAAGACCTCGCCGTGCTGATGATGGACCTCGACGGGTTCAAGCAGCTCAACGACGCCGTCGGCCACCCCGCGGGCGACCGGGTGCTGATCGCCGCGGCCAAGGCGATCCAGGCGAACTGCCGGAAGTACGACATCGCCGGGCGCTTCGGCGGCGACGAGTTCATCCTCGTGCTGCCCGACACCGATCCCGACGAGGCGATCGCCGTCGCCGACCGCATCCGCGAGGACTTCG
>JANQPR010000143.1 GCA_028285385.1 Phycisphaera sp. | reverse complement strand
GCACGACGTGGCCGAGGTCAACGCCCCCGATCTGGGCATCGTCCAGCGCCGCTCGCGCGGCCCGGACGGCCAGGTCGACGGCGGCCGGGTGGTACATCGCCATACGTTCGGCGAGGGTCGGTCCGCGGTCGCCGCCGTGGCGTGCCGGCGGGAAGCGACGTTGGATCGCGCCGCCGCCGGACGGTGGGAGGTCATCCAGGATCGCGCAGCCGCGTGTTTCGACGCCGGCGCGCCGGTACAACTCGTGCAACAGCCGCGTCTGTCGTTGATCGTTGCAGCAACACGCCGCCGCGGCCCCCGCCAAGTCCCGCTGCGCGACCCGCGTGCGCGGCAGGGCGGTGCCGATCCCAACCAGCTGAGCGGTCACGCCCACGCCCCAGCCGTATCAGGAGACTTCGACCAAGCAGGCAGCCGAAGCCACGGCCAGCAACGGGCGGCCCGTACCGCGGCCAGCATCACCGTCGGACGTTGGAGCATGGCCTGCATCGCGCGACACCGCGTCTGTGCCTTCCACCGCTGCGACCGCACCGCCCGTGACCAGCGTAGCGCCGCTGCGCCCGCCGACAACTCGCCCTTGATCGACCCGGCGGCGATCCGCGCCGCCCGGCCCGCAGCGTGCAGAGCCCACGTCATGCCCTCGCCCGTGAACGGCTCGATGTAGCCCGCGCCGTCGCCGACGACGAACAACCCCGGGGCCGCGACGCGCTCGCGCGAAACGGTGAAAGGCGGCGTCAGCGACCAGTCCGCTTCGAGGGCCGCGGCCTGAACACGCCCCCCCGCGCCCGACTCGGCGAGCACGTCCGCCACGAGTCTGGCGACGCGCCGCTCGGACCGGAGGCGCTCCGGCGAGATCGCAGCGGCGACGTCGAGGTCGCCGTCCGCGCGGCGCACGACACCGACGTAGTCGACGGCCGCGTAGTGCATCCGCACGACCCCGTGGGGCACGTCCATGGCGTTGCCCGGTAAACGGGCGGCAGCGCCGACTCTGGAGCGCGGCCGCCGCCGCATCGTGAATCCTTGAACCTCCGCCAGTGAGGAGCCAGCAACGCCATCCGCGACAACGATCACCCTTGCGGTTTGAGTTTCGGAGCCATCCACCGTGTAAGCCCATGACTGCTCGCCGGGATCGAACGCCCGCACACGCACCGAGGCCCGGTCCCGGAATAAAACGCCGTGCCGCTTCGCCTCGTCAATCAACGCGGCGTCGAAGCGCACCCGGTCGACGGCGACGCCGTGCGCACGCGGCCACGCCACTGCGCCCCATGGTGTGGCTAACTCAGCGCCGTTCAGAACCACCGCGCCCGCTCGACGGCACACCCCCGCAACCCCCCATGCCTCCAGCAACGTGAGGCCTCGCCGGTGCAGGCAGCCGCCGCAGACCTTGCCCCGTGGCGTCGCCCGTTTCTCAAACAAGAAGACTCGGCACCCTAGCTGCGCGAGTCGCAACGCCGTGCCGGCCCCCGCGGGGCCCGCGCCGATCACCACGACCGCGTCGCCGGCCGTCACGCCCGCCTCCAGGTCAGGCGGAACTTCATCGGGAACGCCCGCTCGATCTTGACGTCTCCGAGGCGAGCCGCCTGGGCCAACGCGACCAGCCCCGACCGGCTCCACCCCGCCGCCACCGACTCCGGCCCGTCGGCGTGTACCACCGAACTCCGCGTGATCAGCCGGGTGCCGGCCCACGTCAACGCCCAGGGCAACGCGCCACGACGCAGGTCGAGCACCACTAGGCCGTAAGCTGAAGCGTCGGCCATGTGCCGCAAGACCCTAGCGGCGTTGGCGTTGGTCAGGTGGTGTAGAAACAACGAGGAGATGACCAGGTCATACTCATCCGGGAAGGCTGAATCAACGGCGTCGTGCACGAAGAAGCGCTGCGTCGTTTGGCCGCGCGGTTGAGCCCGTTCGCGGGCCCAGCGCACGGCGCGTTCACTCAGGTCGCAGCCGTCCACGCAACACGCCAGTCCGCGACGGTCCGCGAGGTTTTGGAGTGCCGCGGTCACATCGCCGCCGCCGCACGCGACGTCTAGCACCCGCACGGGGCGACCCAGGGCAGCGGCGCAGTCCCGTAAGCCGGGCCAGAGCGCGTGCGTCACCCGGGACCACGCGTTGATCCGGGCGAGCCCGTCGAGCGCGTGCCGGTGTTGGTCGGCCGGCAAAGCAGGATCGTCCATGACTTCGACACGGGGCGACCTTGCGTGACGCCAGGACGACATTGTCAAAGCTTCGTTCACCGGGAAGAGTGTAGGTCGCGCCCGTCAAGGCGTTCCGGATGCAGGAACGGCGGTGGCGCGGTGCCTGTTACCAGGACCAGCCCAACCAGCGCCGCGGCGCATCGGACGACACCGCGCCGGGGGGGACCTCGAACAGACCGTCGCTCCGGCCGAGTGCCGCGGCGTCGCCGGAGCCGCGCTGCGCGATGGCTTGCGCTCCACTCCCGCTCCTTGTCGCGAGCCGGTACCACCACAGCCCGAGGGTCTGTGCGTCGCCGGCCGTGACTTCAACCTGATCTGAGTCCAGCCACGCGTCCTCCGTCCGCCCGCTGCACTTCCGCAGGACGGGGCCGGCCAGAACCACTGCACCCACCATCGCCGAGACCGGGTTGCCCGGCAGCCCAAACAGCAGTTGTCCATCGGACCCGATCGCGCCAAGGTTTGGTTTACCGGGTCGCATTGTCAGTCCGTGATAGATCGCTTCGCACCCCGCGCGTCGTACCGCCTCCGGCACGTAGTCGTGGTCGCCTTTGGAAACGCCGCCGGTCGTGAGCACGACGTCGCACTCGGACAAGGCAAGACGGATCGCGGCTTCGGTGTCTTCGAGGTTGTCGCTGACGACCGAGTGATGCACCAACCGACACCACGGCGTGCCGTGAACCAGTCCAGCCAAGGCGGGACCGTTCGCGTCGCGCACCTCGCCCTCCCCGGGGTTTGCGCCGGCCGTGACTTCGTTGCCGGTGGTGATCACGCCGACGCGTACTTCTCGGGTCACGGTGAGTTGGGTTGCCCCGAAAGTGGCGAGCGTCGCCAGGTGCGCGGGCGTCATGACCGAACCGGCGGGCAACACGGGATCGCCGCTCCGGGCGTTCTCGCCTCGTCGCCGGATGTGCTGGCCTGCTCGGACCGCCGTCGGATGTTCCAACACGATCCGGTCCGGTTGTTCGTCGGTGTCCTCACGCTTGATCACCGCGTCCGCCCCCAACGGCACGGCCCCGCCCGTGAAGATGCGCACCGCGCCTTCCGTCGGCATCTTCTCGGGTAGTGCACCGGTTTCTACTTCGCCGACGACGGGCAACGCTACGGGCTCGGTCGCCTCCAAGTCACCCATCCGGACCGCGTACCCGTCCATGGCCGACACGTCGCAGGCCGGCGAGTCACGGTCCGCTCGGACGGGTTCGGCTAAGACCCGGCCCAACGCGTCGCGCGCGTCGATGGGTTCGGTCTCCACCGGGGCAACCCGGTCGAGCAAACGCTGCAGGGCGTCGCCGGGGCTCGGAAGCACCGGGCCTTCGCCGCATTGCTCGGTGGTTGGGTTGATTGCCACGGCCATGTAATACCGGGTGATGCGTCCGGACGCGACACGTGAGGGGTGTGAACCCCGTGACGCGCCGTCCGAGTGGTTGGTCTATGGTGGCCCGTCTCGCCATGACCGTCCCTGTCCTTGATCACTTCGACCCCGCACGCCAACCGTTGATGACTCGTCCGGCGTACCGGCGCGAGCTCGTGGCGGCGGGGACGGTGCCCTTCGGCCTCGCGATGCTCGAGGGCGGCGTCGTCGGCGTGGTCAGCAAGACCATCTTCGAAGTGGGCAACTTCGGGTTCGCGGCGATCTTTGCCGCGCCGATGTTCGCGAACGTGACGTCGCTGTTCTGGTCGCGGCTGGCCCGCGGTAAATCGAAGGTTGGCGTGACGGCGGCGTTGATGTCGGCGGTGCTGCTGCTGGTGGCGTCGGTCGCGCTGTTGCCGACATCGGGCTGGGGCGCGGGCGCGCTGGTCACGACGGTGGTCTTCGGCCGCGTGCTGGTCGCCGGCATCATCACGGTCCGCAGCACGATCTGGCGGGCGAACTACCCGCGGGCGCTGCGGGCGCAGGTGACGGGCCGGTTCGTGTTGCTCGCGTCGCTGATCCTCGCGGTCTGGCCGATGGCGGTGGGGCCGTTGCTCGACCGTGACGCGTCGCTGTTCCGCGTGCTGTACCCGTTGACGGCGTTGATCGGCGCGGTCGGCGTCGTGTCGTTCGCGCGGATGCGCGTGCGAGGGGAACGGCGCCTGCGGCAGGAAGAGAGCGAGCCGTACACGGCGGATGCTCCCCTGCAACCCAACGGCAAGCCGCACAACGCGGTGTCCGTGCTCCGGCACGACCGGACGTTCCGGTGGTACATGGTCTGGCAGTTTGTCGCCGGCGTCGCCAACATGGCGGGCACTACTGCCTTTGCGCTATTCGTGATCAACCGTCTCGACGGCGTGGCGTGGGAGAACGCCCAAGGCATGCTGCTCAACGCGTCGCTACCGCTGGGCCTGGCGGTGCTGTCGATGCCGTGGTGGGCGCGCCGGCTCGACGTGCTGCACATCACCCGGTATCGCGTCATCCACGGGACGACGTGGATCGTCAACCAGTCGCTGAACTTCGTCGCGGCGTTCTTCGGCTGGCTGCCGCTGCTCTACCTCGCGTCGGGGACGCACGGTTTGGTGCGCGGCGGGGGGATGCTGGCCTGGCAGCTCGGGCACAACGACTTCGCCGACCGCCGGCTGGTGTCGCTGTACATGGGCATCCACCAGACCCTCACCGGGCTGCGCGGCGCGTTCGCGCCGTTCCTGGGGACGCTCCTGCTCGCGGGGTGGGATTCGTTCGAACTTGCCGGCTACGGCGTCGGGGGGTGGGGCGGCATCGGGGCGGGCGTGTTCGCGGTGACCACCGGGCTGGCCTTCGTCGCCTGGCTCGGGTTCTTTGGGCTCAACCGCAAGCTGCGTGAGGAAGGGCGGGATGCGGCGGTCGATGCCGGTTAATGCGAGCTGATCGACCCCGCTTCGATACCGAGTTCGCTGGCGTTCGCCACGCGTTCGATCCGGCCGTCTCGGACCCACACCACCCGGTCGCACGCGGCGAGCATCTGGTGGTCGTGCGTCGTCGACACCACCGTCACGCCGCGTTCCCGGCAGAGCTCCGCGAACAGCGTGATGATCGATTGCCCGGTGTCGAGGTCCAGGTTCGCCGTGGGCTCGTCGGCCAGGAGCAGCGCCGGTTCGTTCACGAGCGCTCGCGCGATGGCGACGCGTTGCTGTTGCCCGCCCGACAACTCGCCCGGCCGGTGCTCAAGCCGGTGCCCGAGCCCGACGCGTTCGAGTTGTGCCTTTGCGCGTTCGTCTGCTTCCTCGACCGACGCCCCGCCGAACACCACGGGCAGCGCGACGTTCTTCAGCGCCGTCAACGACGCGATCAGGTTGTACGCCTGGAACACGTAACCGATGTGCCGGCAGCGGACGTAGGCGAGCTGGTTCGCCGACAACGCCGGCAGCGACAGCCCGCCGACGCGGAGGTCGCCCGAGGTCGGCTTGTCGAGCGCGCCGATCAGGTTGAACAGCGTCGACTTTCCCGAGCCGGACGGCCCCATGATCGACACGTACTCCCCGGCGTCGATCGCGAGGTCTACGCCGGCCAGCGCGTGCACGGTCTGCCGGCCGCGCTGGTAGGTCTTGGTGACACCGGCCGCTTGCACGAGCGGGGGGCCTGGCTGCGTCGTCGTTGCGGTCACGTCTCAAGAGTAACCGGCGGTGGTCCGCGCAGCCCGCATCGCTCGGTATTGGCTGGCAACGGTGGCCCACGACGCTCGAGTGAGCGTGCGCTTGAGCCCGTCTCTGCTACGACGCCATCGCCATTGGTCTAAGCCGCCACGCCAACTCTGGAAGGAAGACGACGAGCCCGGCTCCTGTTGTAGGCGGTTACAGACCTGCCCGGTCTCGCATCGCCACCTCTACCAATGCCACCAACCGGTCCGCCAACGCCGTGCGCGTCCGCCCGGCCTTCGTGGCCACCCCGATCGCCCGCGTCGGCCGGTCCCGCTTCAGCCGGGCGTACCGCAGCCCCTCACTCGAGTGCTTCGCCGCCGCCATAGCCGGCACGAGCGACACGCCCAGCCCCAGCCGCACCAACTCCAGCACCGTTGCCAGCTGCGCCGCATGGCACGCGGTCTGTCGCGGCAGATTCCGCCGCGCGCAGAACCCTTCGATCTGCCCGCCTAAGCAGTGCATCTCGCTCAGCGACACCCGCGGCTGCGCCCGCAACGCCGCCAGCGTGATCCCCTCGCTCACATCCAACTCGCCGATCTCCCCACGTTCGGGCAGCACGACCAACAGTTCCTCTTCACCGATCGTTTCCACCTCGACCCGCGGGTGATGCACCGGCGGGCTCAACACCGCGACCTCAATCGCGTGTTCGTCCAGCCGATCCAGCAGAGACTCCGTCAGCGCCTCGACCACCACGATCTCGCACGCCGGAGACTCCGCCCGCATCTGCGCCAAGACGCCCGGCAACACATACGGCGACATCGTTGGGATCGCCCCCACCGTCAGCCGACCCGCCCCGGCCTCCACCGCGTCTACCACGCCGTCCGCCACCTCGTCCACCGCCCGCACCGCCGCCCGCGCCCGCGGCAAGAGCAGCCGCCCCTCCTCCGTCAACACCACGCCCCGCCCGACACGGTCGAACACCTCAAACCCCAACACCGCCTCCAGCCTCCGGAGGTGCTCGGTCACCGTCGGCTGCGCCAACCCCAACCGAGTCGCCGCCCGCCGCACCGACCCCACCTCCGCCACCGCCACAAAACACCGCAGCTGCCGCACGTCCGGCCGATCGTCTGCCATCACCGTCCCGCCTTGCACCGATCGCTTCGACCAATCAATCGCATCGTCCATTCACCATAGCGACCAATCTGTTCATCGCCTATGCTCGACCCACTGAAGTCCCCGATCAGGCCCCGTCTCCACATCTCCAGACCATCAACCACAAGGCCCGCCATGAGCACCACCAACGGCTCCAACCCCAACGGCTCCGCCGCCACGCCCGGCGTCGCCACGAACGACCGCGTCGCCGCGAGCCAGGCCGCCGCGACCTGCCCCGTCGTCGGCCCCGTCGCCGGGCTGCTCACGCCCGACGCCCGCAACACGCGGCAGTGGTGGCCGCACCAGCTCAACCTCTCGCTGCTCCACCAGCACCAACCTGTCGAAGACCCGCACGACGAAGACTTCGACTACGCCGAGGCCTTCCGGTCGCTCGACCTCGCCGCCGTCAAGGCCGACCTCGCCGCGCTGATGACCGACAGCCAGGACTGGTGGCCCGCCGACTGGGGGCACTACGGCCCGTTCATGATCCGCATGGCCTGGCACGCCGCGGGCACCTACCGCGTCGGCGACGGCCGCGGCGGCGCGGGCTCGGGCACCCTCCGCTTCGCCCCGCTCAACTCCTGGCCCGACAACGCCAACCTCGACAAGGCCCGTCGGCTCCTCTGGCCCCTCAAGCAGAAGTACGGCAGCGCGCTGTCCTGGGGCGACCTGCACGTCCTCGCCGGCAACGTCGCGCTCGAATCCATGGGCTTCAAAACGTTCGGCTTCGGCGGCGGGCGCGTCGACAAGTACAGCCCGGAAGAGGATGTGTATTGGGGCCCCGAGTCCGAATGGCTCGACGACCAGCGTTACGCCGAGGGCCGCGTCCTCGAGACGCCGCTGGGTGCCGTGCAGATGGGCCTGATCTACGTCAACCCCCAGGGCCCCAACGGCAACCCCGACCCCGCCGCCGCGGCGCACGACATCCGTGAGACCTTCGCCCGCATGGCGATGAACGACGAGGAGACCGTCGCCCTCGTTGCCGGCGGCCACACCTTCGGCAAGTCCCACGCCGCCGGCGTCCACGACACCGTTGGCCCCGAGCCCGAGGCCGCGCCGCTCGAACAGATGGGCCTCGGCTGGAAGAACCGCCTCGGCGGCGGACACTCGGAGAACACCATCACCTCCGAGCTCGAAGGCGCCTGGACCAACGCGCCCACCACCTGGGACAACGGCTACTTCGACAACCTCTTCGGCTACGAATGGGAGCAGCACAAGTCGCCGGCCGGCGGCGTCCAGTGGAAGCCCGTCGGCACCACCGGCGACGGCACGGTGCCGGATGCGCACGTCGAGGGCCGGATGAACGCCCCGATGATGCACACCACGGACATCGCCCTGCGTACCGATCCCGCGTACGAACAGATCAGTCGCCGGTTCCACGAAAACCCCGACGAGTTTGCCGACGCTTTCGCCCGCGCCTGGTACAAGCTCACCCACCGCGACATGGGCCCGCACCCCCGCCTGCTCGGCCCGGAAGTCCCCGAGCCGCAGCTCTGGCAGGACCCGGTCCCCGCCGCGGACCACGCGCTCATCGACGACGCCGACGTGGCCGAGCTGAAGAAGAAGCTGCTCGACTCCGGGCTTTCTATCTCCCAACTGGTCGCCACCGCCTGGGCCGCCGCGTCCAGTTTCCGCGGCACCGACAAGCGTGGCGGCGCCAACGGCGGGCGCATCCGCCTCGAACCGCAACGCAACTGGGCGGTCAACGACCCGGAGGTGCTCGCGAAGGTGCTGCCCGTCCTGGAGAAGGTGCAGGCCGACTTCAACGGCACGCTGTCCGGCGGCAAGCGCGTGAGCTTCGCCGACGTCGTTGTCCTAGGCGGGGTCGCCGCCGTGGAGAAGGCCGCCGCCGACGCGGGCACGCCCGTGTCCGTCCCCTTCACGCCCGGCCGCACCGACGCCACGGCCGACCAGACGGACGCCGACGCCATGGCCGTGCTCGAGCCCACCGCCGACGGCTTCCGCAACTACCTCCACCCGTCGCACCAGCGCCCCGCCGCCGAGCTGCTCGTGGACCGCGCCCACCTGCTCACGCTCTCGGCCCCGGAGATGACCGTGCTCCTCGCCGGCCTCCGCGTCCTGAACGCCAACACCGGCCGGTCACCGCTGGGAGTCTTCACCGACCGCCCCGAGATTCTCACCAACGATTTCCTCGTCACCGTGTTGAGCCCCGGCCTCGACTGGTCCGTCTCTCCCAAGTGTGAACACTTCTTCGAGGGCAAGGACTGCGCGACCGGCGCGACCAAGTGGCAGGCGACCGCCGTCGATCTTGCCTTCGGCAGCAACAGCCAGCTCCGCGCCATCGCCGAAGTCTACGCCGCGGACGGCGCGCAGCAAAAGTTCGCGAACGACTTCGCCGCCGCCTTCGCCAAGGTCATGGACCTCGAGCGCTTCGACGTTAAGCCGACGCGATAGCCTCAAGCCCTCGTGTCTGTGCGGTGTTTGTCGGCTCGGCGATCGGCTGCGGCTACGTGTCATCAACGCCGCGAACACTCGCCACGCCACAACGACTCCCAAGCCCGCCAACAAGCCCGACGCAGTGTCCAGCTTCGCCTGAATCTCATCGCTCCCAGGGCGGAGCTTCCGAGCTTCGTAAACGTGGACAACAACAGCAGCCCGGTCTTGGCGACGCGCAAGCGCGCCGGGTGCGGGAAGTCGTGCTCCCGAAGGTATGCCACGTTCGCCCGGGTCTGCGTCGCGTCCGCCGCGAACCGACCGGTGATGCGTGTTCTGTCCAACGGCGATAGCGCGGCGACTGGCCCTCGGCTACTCGGCGTCTTGAGCCTTTGCGCGTGGCGGTGCCCCGTCCGGGTAGTCTTCGAAGAACACGTCGCGGAACCCCGGCGGGTTGTACTCCCAATGCCAGGGCTCGTGCTGGAACGGGTACCAGCCGAATTTGTAGCCGTGGAGGTGCAGCCACTTGTGCACCGGCGACCGTCGCATGTCCACCACGCCGCCCATCGGCCGGGTCGACAGCCGGAACCGCCCGCCGGTGTCTTTACCATCGCCCGCTTCGTCCGTCGCGTCTCCCGTCGGCCTAGTCAGCTCGAAATCAATGGCCAACCCCAACGAGTGCGACGAGAAACTCGCCACCGCGTAGCTGTTGCCCACGCGCGCCGCGTTCGCCCGTGCCTTGGCCGGGTCGCGGTGCCCCGACAGGATCGTCAGGTCCACGCCGTCCGCCGCCGCCGCGTCGCGCATCTCCAGGTACGCACCCACCGCGTGCCGGTTGAGTTTCCACTCGCCCTCGCCCGGCACCGGCCGCCACTGCCCCAGCATGTACCCCCACAACGCGTCCGTCGCCTCGTCCCGCCGGATCACCGCCACGGCGGCGCGGTTGGCCCGCCGCTCGGGCGTCACCGCGTCCAGCGCGTCCGCCAGCGTCCTCGCGTACATCTCGTTCGGCCCCTCGTCCCCGCCCGGGTAATCCTCGTGCTGCCAGTCGAACGTTCGGAACCGCTCGCTCAGGTCTTGCCCCAAAAGATCAAGTGACGACGTGTCCGCCCGGTGCACGAAGTCCAACCCGATCGCGCGGACCAACGCGTCCCGCGCCGCCGGCGTGTCGTCGGCCAGCACCCGCTCGAACGCCGCCGCGATCTCCGGTACCCCGTTCGTTTCATGACACTCGCGCAGCCGCCGCAAGACATACTCCGGCGGCAGCTTCGTGCGTCCACGCGAGTCGAAAGCAATCAGTTCCGCCAACGCGTCCGCGTCCCCCGGGTGCGCGTAATGCCGAACGCCCGGTACCACCGACCGCTCGGCTCGACGTTCGACCCCGGCACACCCCACGACGAGGCCGCCCACACCCAACATCAGCCAGCAGAGCGCGAGTGATCGAAGCAAGAGGACCCTTTCGCAGAAGAACGAACCTCGACCGAGCTCAAGCCGCAACGCCCCCACGTGCGATCCCTCCCGCCCGCAGCTTATCGCACCGCCATTGGATTGGGTGGAGCCCTCCTGACACCGGATATAGTCGCGGCGCCATGCGGACACGCCTCAAAGTCTGCTGCATCCGTTCCGTGCCCGAGGCGGAAACCGCCGTGGCGCTCGGCGCGGACGCGCTCGGCCTCGTCGCGCGGATGCCCAGCGGCCCGGGCTGCATCGCCGACGAACAGATCGCCGAGATCGCCCGCCGCGTCCCGCCACCCATTGCCACCTTCCTGCTGACCAGCGAGACCGAGCCCGCCGCCGTCGTCGACCACGTCCGCCGCACCGGCGTCAACACCGTCCAGTTGGTCGACGACACGGTCCGCCCCGAGGTGTGGCAGGCCCTGCGTGACCAACTCCCCGCGGTCCGCATCGTGCAGGTGCTCCACGTGCTCGGCGAAGCGTCGATCGACGCCGCCCGTCGGGCCGAGCCCTTCGTCGACGCGCTGCTGCTCGACTCGGGCGACCCCCACGCGGCCGTCCGCACGCTCGGCGGGACCGGGCGTGTCCACGACTGGGCCGTCTCGTGTCGGATCGTGCAGAGGACCTCCGTGCCCGTCTTCCTCGCGGGCGGCATCAACCCCGCCAACGTGGCGGCCGCGATAGAGCGTGTGAGGCCCTACGGCATCGATCTGTGCAGCGGCGTCCGCACCGACGGCGTGCTTGATCGACAGAAGCTCGCTTCACTGATGCGCGAGATGCGCGGCGCGGACGACGCCTTGGGTCGCCGTGATGACTCTGCCTGAACCGACGAACGCTCGTCAACGCCGATCCTCTCACCCCGTAGCCGCCACCGCACCACCGGGCGTCAAGACCCGGTCTCGTCTGATTTGGCCGCCTTTACCTGCTCCCCGGTCTTCGCGCCGCGCTGCCGCAACGTCTCGGCCAGCGTGGGGACGCGGTCGTACACCGCACGGTCCAGCGGCGTGAGGCCGAGCTTGTCCACCGGGTTTAACTCGGCATCGGCACCCAGCAGCATCGCGAAGATCGCGGCCCGGCCATCGGGGTCGTCCAGCAGCTTGCTGAAGCTCAGCTGGTGCAGCGGCGCGCTGCGGTAGTCCACGTCACCGCTGATGGCGTTGGGGTCGGCGCCGCGCTCGAGCAACAGCCGCACGGCCTCGACGCGCACATTCCGGACCGCGTCGTGCAACGGCGTCCACCCGCCGAGGATCGTGAACGTCTTCGCCGCGTCCGGGTCCTGTTCGAGAATCGCCCGCATCCGCGCCAGGTCGCCCGCGCCGGCGGCACTGCACAAATCCACGTCCGCGCCCAGCGCGATGAGCTTCTCGTACACCTCCAGGTGCGGCCCCGCCTCGTCCCCCTGCGCCGCGACGTGGAGCGGGATGAAGCCCGCGATCGGCCGGTTGACGTCCACCCGTGGGTCGGCGATCAACCGCGCCGCCGCCTCGACGTGCCCGTGGTGGACTGCCGTGTACAACGGCTCAAACTCGTACTCCGTCGGCTGCACCGGGTCGGCCCCCGCTTCGAGCAACAGCTCGATGACTTCCAACAGCCCTTCCGCCGCCGCGTCGTACAACGGTGTGAAGCCCAGCTGCCGCTGCGCGTTCACGTCCGCGCCGGCGTCAACCAACACCCGCACCGTCTCGGCATCGTGCGCGATCACCGCCAACGCCAACGGCGTGAAGAGGTAACCGTTCTTCGCGTTCACGTCCGCGCCGCGCTCCAGCAGCGCTGCGCACGCCGCCGCGTCACCCCGCATCGCCGCGCGGTGCAGCGAGGTGTTGCCCGTATCGTCCGTGCCGTCGACCGGCGCGTTTGCCAGCGGGTCTTGCCGGTACAGCCGCACGTTGCGCAGCCGGGCCTCGGTCACGCCCGCGCCGTTGCCCGGGTCCAGCCAGACGCCCACCTTCGTCAGCGGCGTGCCGTCCGGCGGGAGGTGGCTGCCCGGCCGGCGGTCCCCGCTCATCTCCAGCCGCAGCACGTTCGCCGTGATCGGCACCCACCGGCCACGCGCCGTCGCCGGCAACACGATCATCGCGCCCAGCGTCTCGCCGTCGCGCACCTCGTCGATCTGAATCACCGGTCGGGCGTCCTGTTCCGCCTCGTACCACAACTCAAAGCGCAGATATTGCTCTGGGCCCGTCTTCACCGCCGCGCCTTCGGGCAGCGGGAACACGGCCCCCGCCCCGAACGCCCGCCGACCCGGCCCCGATGCCGGCAACGACACGCCTTCCGCTTCGCCCTCCCTGTCCAAGCGCAACACAACTTCCGCTTCTACCGGCCCGGCCCACTCCGCTCGATTGACGACCGTCTTGGCCTTCGCCGACCACGCCGCCCCGGCCGCGCTCACCACAGCCGCCACCGTCCAAACCAAGCCACGCCGCGATACGCCAAGCATTCTTTCAACCGCCTTTCCGTGGGGCCCGAACCTGGCCGGCTGCATGCTACCGCGACCCGGACGGCGAAGACGCGCGCCAGCCAGCCCCACGGCCAATCTCCGTATCCACGGTTCTGTGAGGACGCGTGATTCAAACACCGTTCTCCGGCCCGATACCCGCGGCGTCGCTGAGGACTCGTGCCGAACCTATTGCTCCTCGGTTGGGTCTTGTTGATAGAAGTGCCCTTCGGGCGTGGCTGGGGTGTTCCCGGCTTGACCTTTGGACGGACGCCATCATGACGGACGTAGCGGAACTGGTTGCTTCATCGCGGTCCTCGGACGCCGAGGCCTTCGCCGAACTGGTGCGACGGCATCAGGACATGGCGGTGGGCTTCGCGGTGATGATCCTCGGCGATTTCCACCTGGCGCAGGACGCCAGCCAGGAGGCGTTCCTCGAGGCCTACCAACGGCTCGATCAGCTCCGGGAACCCGCCGCGTTCGGCGGCTGGCTGCGCCGGATCGTGTTCAAGCGGTGCGACCGCATCACCCGCCGCAAACGCCCCCCGATGGTGAACCTCGACGCCGCGGCGGCGGTGCCCGACCCCGCCGCGACGCAAGAACAGGCGGAGGCCCGCGACATGCGCCGGCAAGTCCTCGACGCCATCCGCTCACTGCCCCCGGCAGTCGGCGAGACCACCTTGCTGTACTACTTCGGCCAGCGCAACCAGCGGGAAGTCGCCGCGTTCCTCGAGGTGCCCGTCGGCACGGTCAAACGCCGGCTCCACGAGGGCCGGAAGCTCCTGCAGGGCCGACTCATGAACCTGGCCGAAGACGCGCTGCGGACCAAGCGGCCGTCTCGCGACCGACGATTCGAGGAAGCTGTTTTGCAGATCATCACACCCAACGAAAAGACGCACGGCAACGCCTTCTACGCCTTTATGGACTCCGGCGACGACCAGTGGCACTCCGTATCGCCCAACGAGTACGCCTTGGGCCGGATCCACGATTCGCACTACGACTGGAAGACCAGCCGGATCGGCATGAAGGACGGCAAGATCGCGGGCGCGTGGAACACCTACGACCTCAAGATGCGGATCGGTTCCGCGGAAGTGAAGGTGACCGGGCAGAACTGCTCGCGCATCCACGAGGACTTCCGGGGCCAGGACGTGGACCTCAAGCTCTCGGCCGCTTCCTTCGAGGCGGCGCGCGAACACGGGTACGACCTCGGCCTGACCTTCGAGCACGGCGACGCGATGGCCCGCCTGCAGCAGCTCGGTTACCACGACGCTTTCCGCAGCAACGCCTGGTTCGTCCGTACCTGCGACCTGCCGACCGAGCCGGCCGGCGTCGAGCTCCGCGAGTTCACGTACTGGAACGACGTGCCCGAGCTGGCCGACCTGTACAACCGCTGCAACGCCGGCGTCACCGGCACCGCCGTCCGGCCAACTTTTCGGCGATCCAAGCACGCCGAACTCGACGGCCCGGGGCAGTACTGGGTCGGCGAGCAAGGCAAGCCCATCGGCTTTGTCCGCACCAGTAACGGCGCGTCCGAGCGGTTCCACCAGCGGCAGGGGTTCCACTTCGAGTCGCTCTTCGTGGTCGACGACCACGCCGGCGACCCCGAGCAGGTTGTCCGGGTCGTTGCCGAGATGGCCCGCGGCTACGGCGCGACCACGATCTGGTTCTTCGGCATGAGCTACCGCGCCCCCTTGGCCCGATGGCTCCGCCGGCACGAGACCTACCGCCTGTTCCACTTCACGACGCGCTACCTGGTGCGTGTGCTGAACCTGCGGCAGTGCCTGGAGAAGATGACCGGTGAGTTGGAGCAACGCATCGCGGGTTCGTTGCTTACGCGGGTCAACGAGTCGCTCGCTTTGAGCTACGAAGACCAGGGCGCGACGATCACGATCGAAGGCGGTCGGGTCACGGTCGCGGCTGGCGTCGATAGCCCGAACGTCATCCGCGGCGACCACGCCGTCGCCAAGTTGTTGATCGGTGGCGACGACCCCGCCGACGTGCTGACCATCGACGGCACCGAGACTCGTGGCCGGGCCGCGGCGCTCGCGACCGTGCTCTTCCCGAATCAACACCCGCAACTCGCGAACCCGGACCTTTGACGGATCCCTACCTTCATCCCAGGGGCCGCATCGTGCGCCGATGCGGCCCTGTGCCATCGTGTAGGTTTCGTCGTGAAGCGCTATCGGGCGACGGATGAGGCGATCACCGTAGGCATGGGCCTTGGACCTGGACCCCGGCACCGCAACCCGCCCGCCGCCTTACGCTGTGACCATGATCCTATCCCTCGTGTTGCTCGCGCTGGCCACGGCGCTGGTCGGCCTCGTCGCCGGCTTCCTCGTCGCCTTCATGCTCGTCGTCATGCCCGGCCTTGCCCGCCTGCCCGACGCCGGCTTCGTCCGCGGGTTCCAGGCCATCGACGGCGTGATCCAGGACGGCGAGCCCCGCTTCTTGTCGCTCTGGCTCGGCTCGGCCGCCGTGCTCGTCGCCGCCGCCGTTGCCGGGTGGTTCGCGCTGCCGACGGTTGACGCTGCGCTCGTCACCGCGGCGGCGGCGCTCTACGCCTTCGGTCTGCAGCTACCCACGGTCGCCAAGAACATCCCCTTGAACAACGCGCTTCAGCGCGTGGACGTCGGCGCCGCCACCGAAGACGACCTCGCCGCCGCCCGCGCCGCGTTCGAAGCGCCGTGGAACGGATGGAACGCGCTGCGTACCGTCGTATCGCTGCTCACCACCGCGCTGCTCTTGGTGGTCCTGACTCGAAGCTGACCGCGTACGCTCGTGTCCGCTGACCCAGATCACTCCAACCCCCGACCCATAATCTCCAACGCCCAACCCTCCCATGAAGAACGTCTTCGTTATCAACGCCCACGAGGCCTACGACTTTGCTCCCGGCCAGCTCAACGGCACGCTCACGCAGATGGCCCTCGACCACCTCCACGCCGCCGGCTACGAGACCCGCCTGACCACCATGAAAGACCCCTGGGAGGTCGATCCCGAGATCGACAACCACCGCTGGGCCGACGCCGTCCTCCTCCAGACCCCGGTCAACTGGATGGGGGTGTCGTGGAGCTTCAAGAAGTACATGGACTTCGTCTACTCCTTCGGCATGGACGGCCGCCTCTGCGACGGCGACGGCCGCACTCGCTCCGACCCCGGCAGGCAGTACGGCACCGGTGGCACCCTCACCGGCAAGAAGTACATGCTCTCACTCACCTTCAACGCCCCACGCGAATCCTTTAGCGACCCGGACCAGACCTTCTTCGCCGGCATGTCGCCCGACGACCTCTTCCGCCCGATGCACCTGAACTTCAAGTTCTTCGGCATGGAACCGCAGCCCACGTTCGCCTGCCACGACGTGATGAAGAACCCCGACCTCGAGACGGACTTTGGCCGCTATCGTGACCACCTGACCGCGGCGTTCCCCGCCCTCGCCTGATTCATGCCCCCCGCGTCTCCGAGCCAGCCTACGCCTTCCGAAAACCACGCCTGCCCCGGCGGTAAACGCCGCCTTCATCGCTCACGAAGCAAAAACACCTCTCGGATGCAATCAGTTCTTTGCGACACGACATGCCCATATCGAAGCGGCGCGTCACTGCCTTTAACGATCGTGGCGCTCACGTTCTGGCCTACCCCGCCCCCGGCAACACAAGACCAACGGACATGAAGCACTCCCACCCGGAACCCCCGCAACCCCGAGACGCTCACTGCGCACTCCGCCGCGCCCACCTCGGCGTGTCCTGCCTGCTCGTCTCCGCCACCCTCGCCGCGCCCGGCGTGGCCCAGGACAACGGCCCCCGGTTCACGCCCCTCCAGTGGCGCTCCGAGGTCATCCCCACCCTCGACCTCGGCGACGCCCAGCCCACCAACGTCCAGGTCTCCAACCGCCTCGTCACCGCGACCGGGCCCGCCACCCCCGGCGTCAACACCGGCTCGCCCACCGTGCCCGGCTCCCCCGCCTTCGGCCTCAACACCGACGGCGTCGCCCGCCTCTTCCTCGACACCAACCCCGACCCTGGCTTCGGCGCGATCTGCACCGCGACGCTGCTCTCCACCGGCCGACACCTGCTCACCGCCGCCCACTGCGTCACCGACGACAGCGGCCAGATCAGCATCCTCGACGGCCTCGACGGCAACTCCGCTACGTTCGAACTCCCCAACGGCACCGGGTCCGTCGCCTTCTCCGCCGACGACATCACCGTCCACCCCAACTGGAACGGCAACGAGACCGATGGCTTCGACGTCGCCGTCATTGACCTGGGTACCACGCTCATCGACGACATCCCCCGCTACAACCTCTTCACGCAAGACGACGGCTCCGACTTCGACGTGCCGCTCATCAAGGTCGGCTACGGCACCAGCGGCGACGGCTCCACCGGCGCGACCCTCGGCGCCGGCACCAAACGCACCGGGCAGAACCGCTACGAGTCCTTCGGTTTCGCCTTCCTCGGCGCCACCAATACGGACACCCAACTGCTCTACGACTTCGACAACGGCAACCCCGCCAACGACACCTACGGCGCGCTCTTCGGCAACGCGGGCATCCTCGTGCAGAACGCGCTCTTCGACGACCCCGCCGGCTTCGGCACCGAAGAGGTCGGCTCGGCACCGGGCGACTCCGGCGGGCCGTCCTTCCTCTTCAACGAAGACGACCAGGAGTGGCAGATCGCCGGCGTCACCTCCTACGGCCTCATCTTCGGCGCCGACCCCGACGGCCCCGGCCCCCTCGGCGTCTTCTCCCCCGACGCCACCGCCACGCTCGATTCCTCATTCGGCGAGTTTGCCGGCGACGCCCGCGTCGCCCAGCCCGACATCGCCGCCTTCATCGCCGCCGCCACCGCGATCGACGACGCCGTTGCCGGCGACTACGACAGCTCCGGCCAGGTCGGACAAGGCGACCTCGACATCGTCCTGCAGAACTGGGGTACCGGCACGTTCACCGGTGACGAGGCCGCGCTCGTGGGCGGTGGCCCGTTCGACGGAAGGATCGACCAAAACGAACTCGACGGCGTCCTCCAGAACTGGGGCAACACCGCCGCGCCCGGCTTCACCGGCGCCGCCGTCCCCGAACCTGCCGCCGCGACCGCCGCACTGCTCGCCCTCGGCGGGTTGACGCCGGCGCGTCGGCGTCGGTGAGTCGGAACGGCTCTGGCGTCGCGCGGGCTTGTGCCGTGAACCGCTCACGCGCGGCGTCCGGTGGCGTCCGGGCGACGCACGTAGTTGGGGTATCGATACCCCTGGCTCTGTGTGTCAAAGAACCGGTCGCCACGGGTCGGCCCGTGGTGGCCCTCGCGTTCGTGCGGGACTCTTCGGCGAGGCGGGCGCCGCGGGCACGCACCGGCAAGGAGCACACGGTTCGACGCGAGTTGCGAAGGTCACGAAACCATCACGCAACGCGTCGCCGGCTTGCTCACCGGTGGGCCACCCGCGGGGCGCCGCCCCGTCCCCACCCGCCGCGCTCCCCGCGGGGCGTCTATCTGGGGGACGAACTGCGTCGGTATGCGCAGAAAACCAGATTCTGTCAGTTCCGGAATATGATTGGACCTGTGGCGGATACTGCGGTCCAAAGCGACGATGGTGGTGCAGAAAGGGAAGTTCCGCGCTCTACGCCGGATCGCCGCCGTTTGATTGTTCTTTGCTCGTGGGGTTATTCATTCATCTTGGGTGGGGTGATTGTTTTCTTGCCGGAGGAAGAGTCCGTTCTCGACTACTTGCTGGCACTCCCGTTCCTTGTGTTTGGGGTCTGGTGGTGCGTTGCCGACGCATCGGTTCGCGGCCACCGCATCAGCACTTTGATGCGTGTGCTGCTAGTTCTTTTCTTTGCGATCGGTTTCGTTGCGTATCTCTTCCAATCCCGCGGGATCGGAGCATTTCGAGCACTCGGTGGCGCGATTTTGGTGTTCGCGGGGATCGTGGTCTCGATGTTCGCGGGGCTGTTTGGGACAGGATTTGGCGGCGAACTATTGGGGCTGTGGGATGATTTTTCGATTAGCGTGCGAGTTCTTCCTAGTACGGCAGCTTGAACACCGCCTTCACGAGGAACGTGAAGCCCACGCCGAGGGTACCGATGAGGCCCATGCCGCAGGAGAAGCCCGCGGCAAGGACGGGGGCGTACTGGCGCCACTTCAAGCCCAGCTTGCGGCGGAAGTAGTACCGGCCGATCAGGGCGCCGATGAACTGGCCGATGACGGCGAAGGGGAGGGTCTGGTTCAGGCCGCGCACGATGCCGTAGGTCAGGAACACCGGCGCGCCGGCCCACGCCAAGCCACCAAAGACAACTGAACCCGTGAGCAACCCCGCGAGGATGTAGTCGAGGCGGAACGCCCGCTCGAACTCGCTGTACCCGCCGAGCGTGGAACTGAAGACAAGCGACAGGTTCTCGGCGGTGACTTCCCACCACTCCTGCGCGAAGGGGTACTGCGGGCCGGGGATCGGGCCGAGCGACCAGATGAAGTGCGCGAACAGCAGCGAGCCGACGAGGATGATCGGCGTGAGCAGTAGCTCGGATTTCCAGATGGATTTGAACTTGGTGCCGGTGAGCTCGCACTGCCGGTAGAAGACGGTCATCGATCCATAGTTGTGCATGGGAATAGGCAGGAACCAGACGGCGACGCCCTGGTAACCCGAGAGGATGAACGAGCCCTCGCGGACGAACGGCAGGTTGATCACCTCGCCGGCGATGCCCTCAAGCCGGGCGGTGACGTACGACATCACCGGCGTGTAGACGATGGCGTAGAAGAGCATGATCGCCACGAGCGGCGGGTGGATGCGCCCGTCGGAGAGGTAGAGCAGCCAGCACGACACGCCGAGGTACAGCGCGGTGGAGACGAGGTAGGTGAGGATGACGAACCACGGCCGGATGTCGCCGCGGCCCTCGGGGACGTCCATCGCGTCGTCCAGCTCGATGCCGAGTTCCTGTTCTTCCTTGCGTTTGCGGACGGCCTCGCGGAGCTGGCGGAAGACGGAGATGAAGCCGGCGAGCGCGACGGTGAGCGCGACGCCGATGGAGAAGGAGAAGTAGAAGTCGACGTTGTTCTTGTAGACGGTCTGCTGCATGTTGTCGCCGGGCTGCCACGACGAGAGCGTGCCGCCGTCGTACGCGCCGAGCAGCGGGATGGCGTCCGGGATGCCGGAGTGCAGGACCGGGTTGAGGACCATGGTGACGAGCAGCCCGACGAACGTGCCGACCATGGCCCAGAAGGGCAGCACCATGCCGAAGATGACCTGGCCGAGGTCGAGGGAGATCGCGAAGGCAACGCCGGGGAGGACGTCGGCGGTGTCCTGCGTGTAGTCGACGAAGGGGATGGGCAGCAGCGCGATGGGGCGGTCGAGCACGGCGCCGGTGATCGTCGGGATGCCGAGGTAGACGAAGCCGAACGCGAGGCCGATGATCGACCCGATGGAGAAGACGCGCCAGCGCCAACTGCGGGGCTTATCGTCGTTGAGTTGATCCGTGGGGTCGTCGTCCGGCTCAGCCGAGAGGGCGTCGTCGTCGTGTTCTTCGGAGAGCGCGAGGATGCCTTGGGCGCCGATGGGGGCCATGGGGAAGGGCAGGCGTTCGATGTCGGAGGTGACGCGGAACAGGCCGTATCCGAGCACCATGTTGTCGATACGCCCGATGATCATGGTGAAGGCGATGAGCGCGATGGCGGGCAGCCACTCCCACATGAGCAGCGAGCGTTGGGCGAGGACGTCGGGGTCGGTCGGCGCCACCCAGTCGAGGCCCTGTATCGCGTCGGCGACGCCGGAGGCGCGGGCGGCGTCGGACTGCACGAAGAACTGCGACCACAGCGCGCCCAGCCCGCCGTGGAACCCGCCCTGGAGCTGCGACGCGGTGACCATGATCGCGCCGGAAATGTAGAACAGCGTGAAGATCTGTGCCTTCTTGAGGTGCTGGTTCGCGCGGCGGGCGACCTCGATAAAGAGGATGAGCGTGACCCACTGCGCGGCTGGCCCGATCGACGCGCCGGCAAGCAGCGTCATGTAGATCGAGCCCGGCACCATTAGCACCGCGACGAAGAGCGCGCCCAGCAGCGACGACCAGGTGAACCCGTCTTCGAACGTGTTCGGCCGGACCATGAGCCCGCGGAACTCCTCGAGCTCGCGGTCGACGCGCACGGGCTTCGGCTCCGACTTGGGCTCGGCCTTGGCGGGCGGCGGGTTGTTCGCGGGGTCGGGCATCAGGGGGTTTGGGCTACGAGATCGATGGGGCTTTTCGGTTGGTCGTGGTCTAGCGCGACATCATCGCCAGCGCTTCCCGGCGGTAGCGCTGCATCGCGTCGGGCGTCAGCGTGCGCCACAACAGGAACTGCCGGCGCAGCGAACGGAGAAACACGCGGTTGGTTCGGCCCCAATCGCCGTGCGTGCCGGAGCGTCGGCGGACGCGCACCGCGACCTCGTCCACGCCGGGCAGGTCGGTGGGGGTCGGAGACAGCGTGAACGACTGTGTGACGCCCAGGTCGAACGGCGCGAGCGCAACCTCGGCGTGCAACTCGGGTTCTCCGTCGCCGTTTGCGCGGAGCCGCACGGACTGCGTCGCGAACCGGCCTAAGCCGGCGTCGGCGTGGGACGCGAGGTGCTCGGCGAGGAAGGCGAGCACGCCGGTCATGTCGTAGGCCGAGAGCGTGAACGGCAGGGCGGCGTCGAGTTCGTCGCCAACGGGTGTCGGGGGTCGCCAGGCGCGAGCGACGCCGGGGTTCGCGGATCGTGCGGCGCGCCACGCGGGGTAGAGTGCCGAGACCAGCACCGTCGCGGACACCGCGGTCATCGCCAGCAGCGCGCTGCCGGAGGCGAAGTTGATCGGCAGGCCGCGCCCGATCCCGTAGGCCTCCAACCACGAAGCGACGGCGGCGACCACCTGCGCGAGTAGCTGCCCCGACAGCCCGCCGACCACGGCGTACACGGCGGCCTCGGCGAGGAACAACGCGCCGACGTGGCCGGGCCCGAGGCCCAAGGCGCTGAAGGTGGCGATTTCGTCGCGCCGGTCGGTGATCGAGCCGAGCAGCGTGCCGAACACGATCAAGCCGCCGAGCGCTAACGGCACGAGCAGGTCCGCGCCCGCGTCGAGTTCTGCGGCGGTGGACAAGACCCGGCGTTCCAACCCGGTAGCCCCGGCCGACCACGATGGTGTTGGGCAAGCGCGCGACAGGTCGGACGCGAGCCGCGCGACATCGGCGTTGACCGGGGCGAAGACGGTGACGCCGAACGTCTCTCCGCCGAGCCGATGCGCGAGGGCGTCGCCGGCGACCAGCGTCTGCGTGGCGCTGAGGTACTGGAACTCCTGCGGCGCGTTGTCCAACCCCGAGGGCGTCTCGGCGCCGGCGGTCGCGAGGCTGCCCGATGCCGCGTCGAGAAAGTCCACGGGCAGCACGGGTCGGCCGTCGAGATGCCGCAGGCGCGTCAACGCGTCGGGGTCGAACACGCCGGCCACGATGGCCCCGACACCGTCGACCCGGATTCGGTCCCCGGCCTCGACGCCGAGGCGGCGCGCCGTGCGCGGTGGCAGGTACACGCCGTCGC
>JANQPR010000141.1 GCA_028285385.1 Phycisphaera sp. | reverse complement strand
CCGCCACGGTGCAACGGGTCAAGCGGTCCGCCACCGACGCCGCCGCCGCGAGCCTCGCTCGCAAGGACGCTGTGCCGCACCTGAGCGCGGCGGAGGCCGGGCTACGCGCGGTCAAACGCCGAGCAACCTCCGAGGCCACGCGGGCCGCCCACCGCGCCGCGTCTGCCGCCCTGCACCGGCTGGGGCAACGCATCGCTCCCGTTCGACCGGTCGAGGCCGGAGAACAACCGCAAGAACCCGTGACGCCGCGCCTCGAACCCCCCGCCCCGCCGCGCACCGAGCCGACGGTGATCACGCAGACGGTGGACCGGGTTGTCGACCGTGTCGTTGAAGTCGAAGTGGAGGTCGAGAAGCCGGTCGAGGTCGAGAGGCTTGTGGAAGTGGAGAAGGTCGTCGAGGTCGAGAAAGTCGTAGAAGTCGAAAAAATCGTGGAAGTCGAGAAGGTCGTGGAGCGCGACGGCCCAACCGTCGTGCGCGTCGCCACGCCGCGTTGGATGACGCGCTTCCGCCCCCGGCCGCTGACGATTCCAGCCGGCCCGGACACCGCTTCCTCTGCGCCTGGTGCTGCAACTGCCGACCAACGCCCCGAAACACCGAACGCCGACAACGCGACCACCGCGGTCGTGGAGGCACCGACTCACACCGGCAGCGATCGACCGGCCTCGGCGACACCCGCGGAATCCGCGGGCGCCGATAAAGCCACGGCCGGCGTTCCATCCAAGCCACCGCCGATTCCAGCCCCCCCGGCCGAAACCGCAACCGGGGCCGATCTAGCACCCGCCACATCCGAACCAGTCGCCTCGCCGTCGCCGACGGTGATTCCGTCGACCGCCGCCGGAACGCCCGACTCGCCCCGTACCACCGGACCGGACCCACCGGACGACCACGCTGACGAACCATCTGCGTTTGCCGCGGTCTCCGCCGCCACCGCGGCCGCGGTCGTGGAGTTCTCCAACGCCTCGCCAACGCGATCGTCCGAGAAGCCAGGCAAACGTCAGGGAACCCCTCAATCCTCGTTTTCCCCAGCCGGATCAACCCGCATCACGCCCCGCGTTATCCCGCGCGAAACCACCGCTGGGCCTGTCGAATCCCCGGTTCTCGCCCGAACCAAGGCGACAGCGAAGGCCGTCCCTCCGCTCGACACCGTCCTGTCCCAGGGAACCCGTGTGATGACTGACTACTTCCTGATCGCCGCGGTCGTCGCGCCGCTCGCCGCCGCCGTCTTCGCGCTGTGGTGGTTCCGGCAACGCCTGACCATCAAGACCCAACTCGTTGCGCTGACCGTCGGCGCGGGCGTCGCGTCGGTCGCGGTCGTGGGTTTCGTCAGCCTCAACCAGGCCAAGAGCGCCCTGCTCTACGCCGAAGAGAACAAGCTCGAGGCCGTCCGCGCCGACCGGCAGGACCAGATCGAGTCGTACTTCGCGATGATCCGCGGCCAGCTGCTCAACTTCGCGCAGAACCGCATGATCGCCGAGGCGACCTACAACTTCGCCGAGGCCTTCCGCACGCTGCCCGGCGAACTCAGCAAGCCCGACACCGGCGAGTCCAGCGACTTCTACCGCTCTGTCGCCGGCTACTACGACAACGACTTCAAGAACGAGCTCGCGTCCCGGGACCCCGACGCGACCTACAAAGGCGCCGGGTACTACGTCCCCGCCGGCGACGCGGCGCGGATCCTCCAGGCCTGGTACATCGCCGACAACCCCAACCCCCTGGGTGAGAAGCTCGCGCTCGACCGCGCCGACGGCGACGTGATCTACAACGTCTGGCACGAGAAGTACCACCCCGTCGTCCGCCGGTTCCTCGAGACCTTCGGCTACTACGACATCTTCCTCTTCGACACCGAGGGCAACCTGACTTACTCGGTCTTCAAAGAGACCGACTACGCCACCAACTTCATCGACGGCCCTTACAAGGACACGAACTTCGGCGACGCGGTGCGGCAGGCGCTGGCGTCGAACACGCCCGGCGAGGTGTTCAGCATCGACTTCAAGCCGTACGAGCCGAGCTACGGCGCGCCCGCCGCGTTCTTCGCCTCGCCCGTGTTCTGGAACGGCAGCAAGGTCGGCTGCGCGGTCTTCCAGGCGCCGGTCGACGAGATCAACCGCATCATGAACAACCCGGCCGGCCTCGGCGAAACCGGGCAGAGCTACCTGGTCGGCAAAGACGGGACGATGCGGTCGCAGGACCGCTTCAGCGACGAGGGCACCATCCTCGCCGCCGAGCGAGGCAACGCCTTGATCCAAGCCGCCTTCGGCGGGGAAACGAGCGGCGGCGAGTTCGAACGCGACGGCACCACCTATCTGGCCTCGGTCGCCCCCGTCGAGATCGAGGGCATGGAGTGGGCCGTCGTCGTCGAGGAAGGCAAGGCCGAGGCCATGGCCGCCGCCGCCGCGTTGCAGTGGACGCTGCTGGGCTTCGGTGCCGCGATCGCCGGCCTCGTCGCCGTCGTCGGCTGGTGGTTCAGCTCCCGGCTGGTCAAGCCGATCGCCCCCGCCGTCGCCCGCGCCCAGGCCATCGCGGCCGGCGACCTCTCGGGCGAAGACATCCCCGTCAAGTCCAAGGACGAGCTCGGCCAACTCACCGAAGCCATGAACGCGATGACCACGTCGCTGAGCGAACTGGTCTCTCAGGTCTCCGCCGCGTCGCAGGAAGTTTCGGCGTCGTCGAACGAGATCGCCGCTTCGTCCGAGCAGATCGCGACCGGCATGGACGACCAGTCGGCGCAGGTCAACCGCGTGTCCGCCGCGATCGAGGAGATGTCCGCGTCGGTCGTCGAGGTCGCCCGTAAGTCCGCCGAAGCCGCCAACAGTGCGGGCGACGCAGGCAAGCTCGCCGAGGAAGGCGGTGACGTCGTGCATCAGACGATCGAGGGCATGAAGTCGATCTCCGACGCCGTCGCGTCCTCGGCGACCTCCGTCCAGGAGCTCGGCAAACGCGGCGAGCAGATCGGCGAGATCGTCGCCACCATCAACGACATCGCCGACCAGACGAACCTGCTCGCCCTCAACGC
>JANQPR010000130.1 GCA_028285385.1 Phycisphaera sp. | reverse complement strand
CGCTCCGCAACGAGTCGGGCTCGGCCTACGCCGGCGGCGTTCGCTTCGCCGACCGCCTCAGCGAGCAGCTCACGCTGACCGCCCAGATCGATACGGTCCCGGTCAACCGCGTGCTCGCCGCGATGGACCGCCTCGGGCTTGCCGAAGTCACGGGCAAGGACCAGGCCCTGCGGTTGCGGCAAGCGCTCGGCGTCGACGGGCTCGTCGTCGGCTCGATCACGGGATACGACCCGTACGATCCGCCGAAGCTCGGGCTGAACGTCGAGCTCTACCTCGACCCGAGGCACGAGTCGGCGGCGTTCGACATCCGCAAGCTCAGCCGGGCCGCCTCCGACCGCGACTTCCGCGGCGACCTCGCCGGCTACCACCACACCGACCAGCCGGTCTCGTCGTTGAGCACGTTCTTCGACGCGGCGCACCCGGCCGTCCAGGACCGCATGGCGTACTACGCCAAGCACCGCGGCACCGACTACGGGCTCACCACCGCCGACCCCCGGCTCTACCGGATCTCCACCGACCTGTACACGGACTTCGTGGCCTACGAAGTCTGCGGCCGGTTGATGCACGCCGAGACGCAACGCATCGACCGCACCCGCGCCGCCGCGGCTCGACCGCGCGTCGACGCGTCGCCGCAGATGGCCGCGCAAAACCGGCGTCAGTAACGGGCCCCGCCGCCTCGACGCCGGCCCAAACGCCGGACGGACGACGCGACGCATGCCCGACCCCACCCCCTTCTTCCAGGCCGACCCCGCGCCGACGCAGGCCCACCCCGAGCACGCGCTCGAACTGGTCAAGCACGCCCGGCGGTACGTGTTCGACTGCCCGCCGGGCAAGGAAGCCGACACCCTCGCGCAGCTCGCCGTCCTCATCGACGACGAGACGAACGACCTGACCTGGTTCGACGCGGCGTTGCTGTGTCACCAGCTCGGCCAACGCATGGGCCGGCGGCTGTCGCACCTCCGACGCCCGGCCTGAAAACAACCGCCAACCCTTCCGAATAACCGATCCACCTAATCCCGCGGAACTTCCGCACGAGAGACGCGCCCATGTCCGACACCGCCCCGCACCACCCGTACGTCCAGCAGTTCGTCGACTACCTCAAGCACGAGCGGCACTTCAGCCCCTACACCGCCCGGTGCTACGGCGCGGACCTGCGGCAGTACGTCGAGTACCTCGCCGGCGGCCCCAGCCTCGAAGACCGCCGCGACGACATGGACGACGAGACCATCGGCTACAAGCTCGCCGGCGCCGACGCGATGACGATCCGCGGCTTCCTCTCGCACCTCGACACGTTCGGCTACTCGCCGGCCACCACCGCGCGGAAGATCGCCACCCTCCGCAGCTTCTACAAGTGGATGCTCCGCCGGGCCTACGTCGACACCAACCCGATGCTGCTCATCCGTACGCCCAAGCAGACCAAGCGGCTGCCCAAGGCCATCACCGTTGAGCACGTCGAGAAGCTCCTGAGCGCCCCGGACAACCGAGAGACCCTCGGCGCCCGCGACCGCGCGATCCTCGAGACGCTGTACTCGACCGGCGTCCGCGTCTCCGAGCTCGTCGACCTCAACCGAAACGACGTCAGCATGACCGAGCAGACCATGCACGTCCGCGGCAAGGGCAAGAAGGAGCGCATCGTCCCGCTCGGCAGCCACGCCATGGCCGCCATCCGGCACTACTTGACCCTGCTCGAGCCCGACCCCCGCTTTGCCGCCGTCCGCCAGCAGTCCATGGTCGACCCGTCCTGCCCGTTGTTCGTCAACAAGAACGGCGGCCGGCTCAGCTCGCGATCGGTCCGCCGGAAGCTCGACAAGTACCTCACCGCCGCCGGCTTGGACCCGACGATCAGCCCGCACACGCTGCGTCACTCTTTCGCGACGCACCTGCTGGACAACGGGGCCGATCTCCGCAGCGTCCAGGAGTTGCTTGGGCACCAGAGCCTCAGCACGACGCAGGTCTACACGCACCTGTCGAGCATGCGGCTCCGTAGCGCGTACGACGAGGCCCACCCGCGGGCGGTGTGAGACCGACTCAGCTTGAAACCCTCGAAGCCCACGGATTCAATCCGTGGGCTTCTTCTTTGTGAAACAATGCCGCCGTGTTGCGCCGCCCGCCGAGTTTGCTGACGCACTTCGTCGCGCTAACGCTCAGCGCGGTGTTGCTCGCGCTCAGCTACCCGCTGCCGGGGTGGGGGTTCCTGGCGTGGGTCGCGCTCGTGCCGGCCGGGTGGCTCGCCGCGACGTCACGCAAGCCCTGGCGGCTGGTGTGGACGGCGTCCCTGGTGTTCGTCATGTGGTGGGTCTGGATGCTGCGCTGGCTCTGGCCGGTGACCCTGCCCGGGGCGTTGGCGACGGCCGGGTTCCAGTCGTTGTTCTGGGTGGTCGCGTTGTTGGCGACGAACGTCTGCGTCCGCCGGCAGCGCGTCCCGGTGGCGGTTGCGTTGCCGTTGTGCTGGGTGAGCCTGGAGTATGTGCGTTGCATCTGGCCGTGGGGCGGCTTCGCGTGGTTCACGCTCGCGCAGACGCAGGCGGCGTGGCGACTGGACGAGTCGGCGCTTTGGGTTGGCTCCGCATCGGTGGCGGGGGCCTGGGGTGTCTCGGTTACCGTGTCTTGCATCAACGGCCTGGGAGTTGCAGGCATTCAACTTTGGGCCAAGCCACGTCCAGCGGAAGTGTCTCTGCTCCTCGCGCTGGGTGCCGCAGCCTGCTTGGCGATGTTTCTTGTTTTGCCGACGGCGTTCTCGCTAGGCCCATCCGCCGGTTCTGGGTGGAGCCTCGTGAAGTTGCCGATTACCGTCGTCCAAACCAACGCCCCGCACAGCAACAAGCTCGCGCCGACGGTGGCGATCTACGAGGACGACTTCGCGACGCTGTCGCGCCTGCACGCCGAGGCGGCGGTAGACGAACCGGCTCTCATCGTTTGGCCCGAGACGACGGTGCCGGGCAAGTTCAACGAGCCGACGGCGACGCTCTGGGAGCGGTGGGCCGACAGCTTGCCGGACGACGCCGAGGGCGACCGTCTCCGCACGATGACCTCGATGCCGCGGCGTGCCAAGGGGCTCATCACGCAGCACGGCGTGCCGACGCTCGTCGGCGGGTCTACGTTCATCGAGACTGCCGACCCCGAAAACCCGACGGAGTACAACAGCGCATACCTCGTTGACACTGGTGGGTCGGTGGGTGGGCGGTACGACAAGATGCACCGCGTGCCGTTCGGGGAGTACATCCCGTTGCCGGAGGGGTTGAAGCAGTGGGTGTTGAGCACGTTGTCACCGTACGACTTCGATTACTCGATTGACGCTGGGGAAGAGCCGGTTGTCTTCGAAGTGGCGAGCTCGTCGGCGGGTGTGGCGAACGCGCTGCGCGACCAAGCCATCGACCCCGACGGCCTCGACGTGGCTGCGTCGTCGTTTCGCTTCGCCACCCCGATCTGTTTTGAGGACACGAACGCGGCGTTGTGCCGGCGGATGGTCCACGATCCGGACACGGGGCAGAAGCGCGTGGACGCCCTGATCAACCTCACCACCAACGGCTGGTTTGGGCATCTCCCCTCCGACGAGTACCCCAACGGCGGGATGGCGTGGCGATCGATGCGGTACCAGCACCTGCAACTCGCCTCGCTGCGGGCGATCGAGAACCGGGTGCCGATGGTGCGGTCGGTGAACACGGGCGTCTCGGCGGTGATCGACTCGACCGGCCGGATCGTGGCGGCGGCGGCCCCTGGCGAGGCGACGGTGCTGCGGGCCGAACTGGTGCTGGACGACGGCCGTACGCTTTACGCGATCGTCGGCGATTGGCCGATCAGAGTCTTGGCGGGGTTGACGCTCTTGCTTGTGCTCTGGGCCCGGCTGCGGACGCCGGCGGTACAAAGAAGCCGGATTAAGCGGAAAGCTCTGCCGGGATTAGCTGCAGAACCCACGGGAACATGACATGAAACGCGGAACCAAACGCACGGCTCTGACCTTGTCGCTCGGCCTCGGCCTCGCCCTGGCGGGCTCGCCCTGGACGCCGGCCACGGTCGCGCACCCGGTCGAAGAGATCCCGGAGGTCGCGACGCTGCGGGTGCACCGGGCGGCGGCGCTGAAGATCGTGCTGGATGCGACGCGTAGCGACGACCCGCTGATGCGGGCCAACGCGCTCGAGGCGATCCAGCACGCGCCGGACCACGCGCTCCCGGTGGTGACGCTGGCGTTGGAGGACCCCGAGCCGGGCGTGAAGTTCGCGGCGCTGTACACGATCGGCGAGCTCCGGCTGAACGCGCTCGTCCACGCGGCGAAGCCGTTGATCCGCCGCAGCGAGCAGCCGCACGTCCGCGCCGCGGTGATCTACGCCGCGGCGCGCTGTGGCGTGGCCAGCGACGCGCTGATGAGCGAGATGGCGGGCTTCTTGCAGCACGAAGACCCGCGGGTCCGCGCCAACGCGGCGATGCTGCTGGGCCGGCTAAACAACGACACGGCCGTGCCGCTGCTGCGGCGCGCCGGGCTCAAGCCGGTCGGCGACATGCACCCGGGGATCCAGTGGACGCTGCTGCGGGTGCAGACCGCCGAGGCGCTCGCACGTTTGGGCGACGCCCGGGCCATCGACAGCATCCGCAGCGCGGCGTACTCGCAGTTCGACGAGGTCCGCATCCTCGCGGTGCTCACGCTCGGCCGGCTCGGCGACGACTCGTTCTGGCCGAACATGAACAACTTCCTGATCGAGGACCCGATCGAGTTCCGCCTCGCCGCCGCCGAGGGGCTGGCCCGCCTCGGCCGGCACCGCGGCGGGATGGTGCAGGTCATGGTCGAGGGCGCGACCCACGCGCTGCCCACCGTGCGTGCCCAGGCGTGCTTTGCCATGGCCCAGCACGACCACCCCTGGACCCGGGCCCAGCTCGCGCACCTGCTCGACGACGAGGACCCCACCGTCCAACTCGCGGCGGCAGCGGCGGTCCTGGACGTCACGGATGACCGGCCCGACCGGGCGGCGACGGCCAAAGCCCGCTGAACCCGATTTCTCGCCGCGTTTTAGGCCCGGCGGCGGGTTCATGGACGGCCTTTCCGGGGTTACGCATTCGTTGACAATCCCCGGTGGGTGAAGTAGATATGTGCGTCTGGTCGTTGTGAGAGCCCTTGCGAAGGGCGTTCAGGCGGCCGGGGCGTGGTCTGCCGCCGTGGCGTCCCGAGCGATTCGGGTTGGCCGTGGTGCCGGGCCCGTCACGACGTTTTCATCGCCCCCAGAATCGCCCCCTGAGCCGGCCGCCGTGTTGGCCGCCCGAAGTACCACCCGGCCGAGCCGCCCCCACGCCCGCCCCGCGGGCGCCCACGGGGCTCGGGTCGGCCAGCCCACCGAGGAATCCCCGCCGTGAGCCCACTGACCAAAGCCTTTGTCGTGTTGGTGACCGTGTTGTCGATCCTGCTGGTGACGCTGGTGGTGCCGTTCGTGGCCCAGGTCGACCAGCTCCGGGCCGAGGTGACCGACGCGCAGGCGATCTCCGCCGCCTCGGAGCAGACGATCCGCGAGCTGCGGGCCGAGCGTACCGCCGCGCTCGAGGCCCAGCAGGCCAAGGAGCAGTCGCTCAACAACACGATCAACCAGCTGCAGACGCAGGTCGCCCAGCTCGAGGGGGACAAGACCGCGCTGACCGCGCAGCTCGCCAAGGCCGAGTCCGACGCCCAGGCGACCCAGGCCGCGATGATCGCCCTGGCCGAGTCCGACAAGGCCAAGGCCTCCCTGCTGGAAAACTACGTCGGCCAGCTGGAGGACTCCAACGGCAAGCTCGTCGAGAGCCAGACCGAGAACGTCCAACTCGTCGACCGCAACAACCAGCTGCAGAGCAACCTCTCGGCGCTCGAACGCCAGGTCCGCAAGCTGCGTGAGGACCTCGTCGCCAGCAATCAGCGCGTGAACCGGCTCGAGCAGGACGTGGTGGCCGGCGGCGGCAGCGCGATCGGCGGCGGGGGCAACGCGGTCGCCGTGGCGGCTCTGCCGTCCGAGCCGATCTACGGCCAGATCACCGAGACCTCGCAGACCGCCGCGGGCCTGACGCTCGTGACGCTCAACGTTGGCAGCACCGACGGCATCGCCCGCAACCAGAGCTTCGTCGTCTACCGCGACGCCGCGGGCAGCAACGAGTACATCGCCACCGTCGAGATCCAGTCGGTCGATGCCTCGCAGTCCGTCGCCTCGGTCAAGTCCGAGCTGCAGCCGATCCGCGAGGGCGACTTCGTGGTGTCAGCCCCGAGCCTTTCGGTCCGCTGACCCGCCCCCCGGAAGCGACCACCGGAAGTTTTTTCTGCTCGACCGAGCGTTTGACCTTGTTTTGACCGACGAAACGAGACCCCATGGGCAACAACAACGTCTACACCGTCCTGGCCTTCAGCGCGTTCCTCGCCCTGGCGTTCGGCGTCGGGTTCGTGTGGATGCGCTACAACGAGCTCACCGGCACGTGGAACCCGTTCGCGGGGCTGTCGTAAGCCGGGCCGAAATCAAGCAACCCGAAATCGAACAGACCCGTCGCAATCGCGGCGGGTTTTTGTTGATTGGGTTGCCCGGCGCCGGGGCGCGGCCTTCGCGTTGCGTTGAGAACCGGCACACCGATCAAGGCTCGCCGGGCCCCGCGTTCCGTTCCAGCAGCGCGATCTTCTCGTCGTTCATCCACGGCAGCGTCTCGAGGTTCCGCCGCATCGCCTTGGGCATCGCCTTGCCCTGCAGCTCGTGCCGGGGGCGCGACTTCCACCGCCGGTGCATCCAGAAGTACTGCTCGGGTCGGCGGTAGACCATCTTCTCGAACGCGTGGGCGTAGCGCGCCGAGATGTAGAACAGCGGGTCGCGGTGGCCTGCCCACTCCTCGGGCTCGATGATGTCGGTCGTCCCGATCTCGTAGCGGAAGCCCGGCCCGACGCGTTGCGCGTACCCGCACACCACGGGGCAGCGGTACCGCAGCGCCAGCAGCCCGATCGACTTGTAAGTGCTGGCGAGCTTGTTGAAGAAGGGGACGAACATCCCTTTCTCCCCGGCGTTCTGGTCGGCCGTGAACCCGAGGTACCCGCCGCGGCGGAGCACAGCGAGCATGCGGTCGGTCGCGTTGAACTTGGTGATGATCCGCATGCCCTTGGCCTCGCGGATGCCGTACAGCCAGTCGTTGAGCTTCTGGTTGTCCAGCGGCCGGGCGACGGCGTCGATGTCGTAGCCCAGCAGCGACATCGTGTACCCGAGCACCTCGAAGTTGCCGAGGTGCCCGGTCAGGACGATGGCGGGCCCGGGGCGGTTGAGGACTTCCAGGGCCGGGCCGAGCTCGTGCAGACGGACCCGGTCGGGCCAGGTCTGGACGTTGATCTCGCGCGGCATCTGGATCGCCTCGATCGCGAGCTGGGCCAGGTGCTCGACCGACGCCTCGCAGCAGCGCTGGACTTTCTCCTTCGACCATTCGGGGAAGGAGCGGGCGATGTTGGCCTCGCCGCGTCGGCGGTGTCGGTGGTCGACCTTGTTGAGCAGCCGGCCGAGGACCTGCCCGGTGCGGAGGTTGGCGTCGACGTTGAACGAGCCGATGGCCGCCATGCCCGCGCGGGCGGCGAGGTACTCGGACCAGGTCTGCAGCGCGGTCTTCTTGGCCATCCGTGGCGGCAAGGATAGCGGGAACGAACAAGCCCACGCCTGGACGACGTGGGCTTCGGGATCCTCGTTTTTCCAACTTCCGGGGAGGGGTCAGCGTTCGTAGTAGCCGATCAGGTCGAGGAAGTCGTTCTGGTTGAGGATCGGGATGTTGTATTCCGTCGCCTGGTTGCGGAGCTCGGTGAAGGTGTTGAACTTCCGCAGGGCGGCGTTGTACTCCTGGATCCGGATCGGGTCGGAGCGCTCGGCCCCGGTCAGTTCGCGGGGCAACTCGGGGGCGACGCCCAGGACGAGGTAGTCGACGTCGTAGTCCACCTCGTCGGCGATCTCGCTGTCCCACTGACGGATGCGGGCGCGGATGTTCTCGATGTCCTGCGGCTGGGGGTTGCCGGTGTTGCGGATGTCGAAGTCGCCGAAGACGAAGAACTTGAAGGTGCGGTTGGGGTCGAAGACGACGTTGATGGCGTGGTCGCCGACGACGAGGCGTTGCCCACGCTGCTGCTGCACGACGCGGGCGGTCGCCGAGTTTTCGAACAGCTCGAACACCTCGATCACGGCCTTGGGCTCGATCTCGGGGTCTTCTTCGAGGCGGATCAGGTCGTCTTCGGGGAAGACGGAGAACGTCGTGCCCAGCGACAGCTTCTGGTTCCGGCCGATGTCGAGGTAGGCCTTGGTGCCGTTGTCGGTGATGGACACGATGGTCGCGTCGGGGCGTGCGACCTTGGCGTTCTGGTCCGCGGCGTCGCCGCGCAACGCGAGGATCGTGGACTCGGCGGCGGCGATCTGGCGCTCGAGTTCGTCGACCTGAACGCGCAGCTCGCGGATGGTGTTCTCCAGCGCCACGCGGGCCTCACGCTGGTCGCCCTGGAGCTGGGCCCGCATGCTCTCAAGGTCTTCCTGCAGCCGGGTGTTGGCCTTTTCGGCGGCGTCGACCTTCGCGGTCATCGCCGCGGCCTGGTCCTGGAACGTCCGGCGGATGGTCTCCTTCTCCGACGTCGACACGGCGACCTTCTGCTGCGCGTCTTCGAGGGCCTTGCTCGTGTTCGCGAGCTGGTTCTCGAGGTTCTCTTTCTCCGCCGTCCGGCTGGCGAGGTCGCGGTTGGCGGTGTCGAGGTTGGTCTGGGCCTCGCTGGCGCGGGCGAGCAGGACGGACACGACCGAGCCGGGCTCCTGACGCGCGGCCTGGACCTCGGGGCTGTTGCGGTCGGTGGCGGTGGCGATCTCGTTGAGGTCGCGTTGGGCGGTGGCGAGTTCCTCCTCGACGCCGCCTTTCTGAGCAAAAAACAACGCAGCGAGGATGCCGCAGATGAAGAAGCCAGCGCCAAGGAGGGTGATGGCCCACGCGGCCGAGGGGCTGCCGCCAGAACGAGCACGTGCCATGAGCGAAACTCCGCGTCGGGGATGATTGCTGGAGAGCAGGGGAGGGCGATGCCACGCACCGGGCTGGGAGGGGCCGATGGTGACGGCGGTTCAGCCGGGTTTTTCACCCGAAGAACGCGGTTTTCGGTCCGCTCGTTTCGGGGAGGCTGAAACCGTAAGTGTCGTGGGGGATCGGAGTTTCGTCAAGCGAAGGGCACCCCCCGGAACAGCCGACGCCGGGGACGCCGTAACCGACATGGCGGGGTCACGGGGTTGCAGGGCCCACGTCGAACGCCAGGGCCAACTCGACCTCGACCGGGGCGTTCAGGGGCAGGGCGGCGACGCCGACCGCAGCACGGGCGTGTCTCCCCGCGTCGCCGAAGACGGCCGTCAGCAGCCCGCTGGCGGCGTTGGCGACGAGGTGCTGGTCGGTGAAGCCCGGGCTGGACGCGACGAAGACCCCGACCCGGACCACCCGCCGGAACCCGGCCCAGTCGCCGTTCACGGCGGCGTCGGCCGCCGCGAGCCCGTTGACGACGCACTGCCGGGCACAGGCCTCCACGTCGGTGAAGCCGCATTCGTCCGGGACGGCTCCTTTTGCCAGCAGGGCCCCGTCGCGAAGCGGGACTTGGCCCGACACGGTGACAGTTCCGTCGACCCGCACCGCGGGCACGTAGTCCGCTACGGCCTTGGCAGCGCCGGGCCAGGCGTGGCCGAGGGATTCCAAGGTCTCACGGGGGTGGGGCATCGCGGCTGGTACGCCTCAAAGTAGGAAAGGAAAGGAGCGGTCGGAGTTGTACCGGTGCGGTTTGCAGGGCCGGGCTTGAAAGCCCCAACCGTCGCAATCCCGGTGTTTTACGGCAAACGGGCTTGACGCGCGCGGGCTGTCCCACGACGATGCGCTGACGTTTGCATGTCTTCAACATGGTGCCGCGTCGGGCCTGGACGCGCCGCCGGATCGAGGGCTGGGCCGACCCACGCTTCTCCGTTTGGAGGCGGGACGGGTCGAACCACGCCGCACGGGGACCCGGGAAATGCCGAAGTTTGTTTGCGAGTTCTGCCAGTCCAAGATCAAGGTACCGGACGAATACGTCGGCAAACGCGTGAAGTGCCCGGGGTGTGCCAAGCCGATCAAGGTGCCGGGCGGTTCGGGTGCAGGCGGCGGCCTCGACCTGTCGCTGTTGGACGACTCGCTGGCCGGAGACGCCGGGGCGTCGGCCGCGCCGCGGAAGCTGCGCTCGATGGTGCTGGGCTGCGCGGCGTGCGGCAAGACGATCCACATCCCGGAGAACCGCGTCGGCACGGTGACGCCCTGCCCGAAGTGCAAAGTCCCGCTCAACGTCGACCGAATGGAGTTGCCCGCCACCTCGGGCAACACGATCGACCTCAAGCACATCGAACTCGAACCCGCCGGCGAGCCGTCGCTGCTGGGCGACACCAGCGCTGGCGGTTCGCTCGCGGGGCTCACCGGGACCGCCATCACCAGCGGGTCGATCGGCGGGACGCGCGGCGGCACGTCGTCCGGCTCGCGCGTCGGCGGCAGCATGTCCGGCAGCGGCGCCGCCTACATCAACAACGCCAAGGACCAGATGGCCGAGTTGCGGGCGCTCAACGACCTCAAGGCGTCCGGCGCCATCTCCGACGAGGTGTACCGCCAACGCAAGGCCGCGATCTACTCCGGCGCCGAGAGCGCCTCGCTCGCCCGGCAGGCGATGAGCCGGTCCGCCGCGGGCTCAAGCGAAAAGGCCATCCGGGTCGACATGTCGTCGTCGATTCCTGCGCCGCTGAAGTGGCTGATCGCGGTCGGGGTCGTCGCGCTGGGCGTGTTCCTGGTGTGGGAGTTCGGGCTCAAGCCGGTGATCTGGGGCGGCGAAGACACGACGCAGGTCGCCGACGCCGAAGCGGAAGCGGCGAAGGAAGCCGAGCGCAGGCGACGAGAAGAAGAGCGCCGTGCCGCCGAGGAAGCGCGTCTCGCCGCCGAGCAGGCCGAGCCCGAGCCGCCGCTGTGGTACGAACTGATGCCGGACCTTGGCGAAGAGGCGTTGGCGACGGCAATGGTGATGCCGGGCGTCCCCGGGGTCTTTGCCGAAGACGAGGGGGTCTTCGCCGACGCGTCGGCAAGCAACAACGGCGGGGCGTTGCCCCTGGCCCGCGTTGAGGACTCGGCTCCGCTGCCGCCGACGAACAAGCGTGGCAGCATCGCCTATTGGGACCTGGTTGCCGCCGATACGAGTTCGAACCACCCGTTGGCTCGCCGGTCTGCCTTTGTCCGCGAGTTAAGGGCTGGCACGTTCGACGCCAAGGTCGGCGTGGGCATCGGGCCGCGGGCCAACTTCGGCGACATGAACTTCAAGAAGTTCCAGAACGAACTTCGACAAGAGCTCTATAACGGCTTGGCTCGTGTGGCGGATTTCGGCGAGTTTAAGCCCGACATACGGGACGACCGCCCGGTGGCGCACAACGGCGTCGAGTTCACGGAGGTGATCGTGACCGGCTCGGGCTTGGCGTCGCGCGGCGAGCGCCTCTCGGTGTTGACCGGGGTCCAGGATGGATACTGCGTGTTCTATTGGTTCCACGGCCCGAACCGCATGTACAAGCGCTGGCAACAGGAGGCCGTCGGAAACGCCACCATCGAATGACGCCCCGGGTGTTCACACCACCGCCGCGGCCGCCCCGATCTTCGTGCACGCCCACTCCGCCACCGCGTCCAGGTCGTAGAACCGGCACGCCTCCATCAGCATCCGGCACTCGGTGTACACGTCGCCGTCGACCATCGGCATGAACAGGTCGTGGATGTTGTCCACGCCCAGGAACGTCCGAACGCCGGCCTCGCGCAGCTTCGGGTACGGCGCGATCGAGTTGTGCAGCGGCCCGGCCATGTCGAGCTGCTTCATCGACAGCGCCGCCGACGGGCAGACGATGATGCCCAGGTCGGCTTCCTTGCACAACGCGATGACGCGGTCCTGCTCGTGCTCGGGTTGGGCGGCGAGCGACACCGCGTGCACGCCGTAGACCCGGCCCTGCATGCCGTGCTCGATCGTCTTGAGCGCGAGCATCTCGGTCTCGTGCTCGTTGGGGTTGTTCTCCTGGTCGATATGGACGTCGATGCTCTTGCCCTGATCTCTCGCGATCTGCAGGATGATGTCGAGGTGTTTCTCCGGTGTCGGGCGGTCACGCGAGGGGAGGCCGCCGCAGAAATCCGCTAAACCACAAGCGGCCTCGTATTGTTTGCGGGACTCGGGTTCGAGCACACCTTCGAGCGGTTGGATGCCGAACTCGAACTCGATCTGCCCGGCGAATCGTTGCTTCACCTCTTGCGCGGCCTTCACCGCCTTGAGCCCGACGATGCGGTCGGCGTCGACCATCGTCCGGCAGTAGGTCACGCCCTGGTCCACCATCGCCTGCAACCCGCGTGAGATGCGCTCGACCAGGTCCTCGTGCGTGTAGCTCTCTTTGAGGTGGCGGTAGAGCGTCCACTTGCGTTGCATGTCGACCTGCGAGAGACGCAGGTTTTCGAGTGAGATCAGGTACGCCTTGTCGAAGTGGGCGTGGTGTACCGCGAGGCCGCCGTGCTTAGCGACCATGTCGAGGAACTCGAGCTTCAAGTTCCACGGCTCGTCGCGGTCGGCGATGCGGTAGCCGAACGTGCCCGCCTGCCAGTCGGTGACGACCTGCCCAAGCGTGGCGATCGCGACGTCGGGGTCGGTGATCAGCGGGATGTTGTTCGTGATCGACAGCGAGCGGATGAGCTTGACGTCGGAGGCCTCGTCGTAGTCGGCGTCGCCGGTGAGGACGTTGATGACCAGGTCGAAGCGCGAGTCGCGCAGCAGCGAGAGGATGTTGGGGTCGCGGTGCTCCGTGATCTTGTGGACGAGCGTGTTGTCCAGGCCCTGCTCATTGAAGAAGGCGTGCGTGCCCGGCGTGGCGAAGAGTCTGACGTTTCCGAGCGCGGCGAGTTGATGCACGGCGGGGAGGATGCGCTCTTTGTCGCTGAGCTTGCCGGCGGAGATGAGCACGTGCTTGTCGGACTGCCGGCCGAGCAGCTTGACGTTGAACGCCAGCAGGTCCAGCGGGTCCGGGCCGGCGGGCAGGTTGGGGCGGGGCGGGGTCGACGCGGCGGTCGGGTCGTCGGGCATCGGGGACCACTCCGTTGGTCAGGCGGGCGTAGCGGACCGTCCGGCCGGCGCTGCTCCTCACCGGCAGTGCTGCACGGGTAAACAGCGGCAGTATCGCAGTTCCGACCCGAGGCGTGGCGGGGCGGTGGAGAAAGTTTTCGGTATTGCGGTGATGACGATCCGCGAGTCAGGCCGCTTGGCGGGCCGCGTCTTCCGCCGGGGCCACGCGTCCGGCGACCGCGGGCTCGTCGTCGACCAGTTCGACGTCGCTGCTGGCGTAGTCGGCCTGGAGCGACTTCTGCCGCTCCATCAGCGACTTCTCGTACCACAGCCGACGTGTCTGGATCTGCACCACCAGGTCGTGCCGGCGGGTCCGCATGTGGCTGCGGTGGGCCAGGACCAGCAGCGACGACGTCACCGCCGCGTACGCCAGCCCGCAGAGCACCAAAACCAGTGACAGTGGCAGATCGATCACGGTACGGGCCGTATCGGACGCCGGGCGGGCGGCCGTGAACCATGGCGTCGGGCCGGCCGGTTATCGGAGGAACCGTACGCCCCGCAGGGCCGTATGCTGATGTGTGATGTGGGATGCGCGGCGATGGTTAAGACTCACGGTCAGGCCCTGGGGGGCGCGCCACGTTGCGACGTTGCTGTGCTGCTTCTTTCTCTGCCTCGCAGCGTTGCCCGTTTCGGGCCAACTCGACCGCGTGATCCTGAATGTCGAACGCACCGACGTCGGCTTCAGCGGGCACGTCCGCCCCGGCGAGTGGGTGCCGCTGCGGCTGACCGTGGACAACCCGACCGCTGACGACGTGGAGTTGCGGTTCGTGTGGACGGTCGAGGACGCCGACGGCGACCGTGTGGCCGCCGAACGCACCGCCGTGATCAACGCGCAGCGGGAAGAGCGGCTGTGGCTGTACGCCCCGTTGCCGCTGGAGGCGGACCGAGACACAACCTGGACGGTGCAAGCGTTGAGCACGGACGCAGAGGGCGACAACGCGACTCAGACGGTGGGCGAGCCGGTGAGTTTTCGCGTGGACCCGACGCGATGGGCCGAGCCCGGCACGGGGTTGATTGCCGTGATGAGCGAGCAGGACCTCGGCCTGGACGACTACGCGGCGCACGCGACGCAGCACGAGCCGTTGTCGGTCGTGCGCGGGCTGTCGCTCGCCGATTTGCCGGACCGGGCCCACGCGCTCTCGGCGTTGGACGCCATCATCTGGACCGCGGACTCCGGCGGCGACCCGGCCGACGCGTCGATCCCGAGCGCGGTGTTCCCCGCGCTGCGCGAGTACGTGCTGCGCGGCGGGCACCTGGTCGTCGTGCTGCCGCGCGTCGGGCAGACCTGGACACAGTCGCCGTTGGCGGGTTTATTGCCGGTGTCGGGGGACGCGGTCAAGCGGGTGACCGCGCCGCCGCCGATGCTGGCGGGGGTCAAGCCGGACGTGCCCTCGATCTCGTTGCACACATTTGACGTGACACCGGCGGGTGACGCGACTGTGCTGGGGCGTACGGACGGCGGTGATGCATTTCTGATCACCGCTCGTCGAGGCTTCGGCAAGGTCACGCTGGTCGGCGTGGACATCACCGACAACGTCTGGCGTGACCGGTTGTCGAGCGGCAAGAGCCGAGTCTGGAACACGGTCTTCAACTGGACGGCTCCGGTCTTTCAGGCGGCAGAGGTCAGGCGGCTCAGCGGCCGAGCGCAGACCGGAAGCGCGGAGATGCGGCCCGCTTCGGAGCTGGCGTCAGACCCTCTAGCGTCGTTCGTGCCTGGGCGGATCGCCATGCGAGGCACCGTCTCGGTGATCCTGCTGGTCGCGGTGGGGCTGCTGTTCCTGTACGTCGCGGCGGCGGCGGGGTCGTTCTGGTGGGTCAAGGCGGCGGGCCGGTCACACCTCGCGTGGCTTGCCTTTGCCGGTGTGGTCGTGGCGTTCTCGGCGTTCTCGTGGGGCGGGGCCTGGCTCGCTCGGCCGACCGGTCTTCAGGCCCGGCACATGAGCGTGCTGACGATCGACCCGGCGGCCAACGCGGCGCGCGTGCGGTCATGGGTGTCGCTGTTCGTCCCACGTTTCGGCGAAGCACGGGTCGCGGTGCCGGCCGCCGCCGTGCCCGGGTTGCTGGACGAACCGACCAACCATTTCGCGGGCTTCGGCGTCTCCGCCGACGGCAGCGCAACGGGCTTCCTCGATGCCCAGCGATACGCGGTCGCCGCTGCCCAGCCATACGAAGCATCGTTACCTGTCCGCGCCACGACCAAACGCCTCACGCTCGACGTCGTGAGCGGCGAGACGCTCGACACGCAGTCGAACACCAACGACGACGCGCTGCTCGGCCCCGGCGCGATTGAGGCCCTTGAACCACCGTCGCACGACCTCAACGCGGGGCGCCTGCGGGCGCGGCTCCGGCACAACCTGCCGGGCGAGTTGCACGACGTGACCGTGGTCTACTGCCGCGGCGAGGGTTACCGCGGCCGGAGCAGACGGGTGCTGACGCCCACGGTCTGGCGGGTGATGAACAACGCGGGCCAGCGGCAGCCGTGGTCGCCGGGGCAGACGCTCGAGATCGACGGCGAGCCGAGTCACGCGCAGCGCCTGTTCCTCCGCAGGTCCGACTACCTGATCAAGGAGCCCGAGCGCAGCCTCAAAGATGAGGGCTTCCTCGGTCTGCTGCTCGAACAGCAGCGCGGCGTGGCGGACAACGTCACGCCGGGTAACGACACGGTCACGCGCGAGTTCGAGTTGCTCAGCTTCTTCGACGCGATGCCGCCGCCGCGGTTCGACATCGTCGGGTTCTCGCCAACCAACGCGGCGCTGCGCCGCACCATCGGGCGAACCCTCGACCTCTCCGACCTGCTGCACGGCCCGCGGCTGATCATCCTTGGCCAGCTTCACGACTCGCCGTTACCCGTGGACCTGACCGTCGACGGCGTACGCCCGCCCTCGAGCGGGTGGACGGTGGTGCGGTTGATCTACGACCTGTGACCTTCAGAACATCACGAACATCGAGAAAACACAGAACAACCGGATAACGCGCACCGAAGCCGGTCAGTCGGTACTTTCTTGGTGTTCTTGCTTTTCCTGATCTTCTTCATCTTCCCCCGCCATGATCCAGACCATCAACCTCACCAAGAAGTACGGCGAGCTGATGGCGCTGGCCAACCTCAATCTCACGATTGAGCCCGGCCAGTGCTTCGGGTTCATCGGGCCCAACGGCGCGGGGAAGACGACCACCATCAAGATCCTCGCCACGCTGCTGCGCCCGACCTGGGGCGAGGCGCGCATCGACGGCCTGTCCGTCGGCCCGGTCAACGCGCGGCAGGTGCGGCGCGTCATCGGCTACGTGCCCGACTACTTCGGCAGCTACGACGACATGGTCGTGCACGAGTACCTGGAGTTCTTTGCGGCGTGCTACGGGCTCGAGGGCGACCAACGCCGGCAGACCATCGGCGACGTGCTCGACCTCACCGACCTCTCGCACAAGGTCGACGCCGAGGTCAACTCGTTGTCTCGCGGCATGCAGCAACGCCTCTCTGTCGCCCGCGTCCTGCTCCACGACCCGAAGGTACTGCTGCTCGACGAGCCCGCGTCCGGGCTGGACCCGCGCGCCCGCATCGAGATGCGCGAGCTGCTCAAAGAGTTGCATCTGATGGGCAAGACCATCCTCATCAGCTCGCACATCCTGCTCGAGCTGGCCGACCTGTGCGATGTGGTTGGCATCATCGAGCAAGGGGACCTGAAGTTCACCGGCACCATCGACGAACTCCTCGCCCGCGCCCGCACCGGCACCGTGGTGCACGTGACCGTCGCCACGAAGCAGCGAGAAGCCGCCAGGACGCTGCAGGCGATCCCGGGGGTGGCGTCGGCCGAGGTCGAGGGCGAGGAGATCAAACTCACGCTCGAACCCACCGCGGACCAGGGAACTCTCATCCCCGCGGCGGCGTCGAAGCTGGTGTCGTCCGGGTTCGCGCTGCAGCGCCTGGACGAGGAACGCGTCAACCTCGAGACCGCCTTCATGCGGCTGACGAAAGGACTGGTGCAATGACCCACCACCCCCGCATCAGAATCGTGTCGTTCGCCTCGGCCCTTGGGGTCTGGGTGTCCGCGGCGTCCGGCGTGGCGCAGGAACCCGCACCCGCGGACGTCCGCTCCGAACCGCCCGGGGTGCTGGCCGAGGACGCGCCGGCGCCGGCCGCGTTCGCCCTCGACGCGACCATCAACAACGTCAGCTTCAACCACTCGATCCACTTCGACCAGAACGGCAAGCAGCAGGGCGAGAACCACAACCTCAGCCTCAACTTCCGGCTCAAGGTCCGCGGCGACCAAGATGTGCTCTCCAGCGGAAACGTCCGACTGACCCGCGCCGTCAGCGACGCCGGCGAAGACCTCGTCAACCACCAACACCGCCACCGCGGCGGGATACAGCGGCAGCTCCACCATGTGCTGAACCAGCAACGCCACCACCACCGAAACCAACAGGACATCCACGGCCACGCCCAGCTCAACGTCCCGACGCTGCCCGCGACGCGGCTCGTCGACGTCGCCGGCGTCGTCGAGGTGCAGCTCGGCGTGGGGCCGATGCGGCAGGCGGTGCTGGGACCGTTCGAGCAGGTCGAGGGCCGCCGGGCCCGGGTCGAGGGCGTCGACGGCAGCCGGATCGTCGTCGATGAACACAACGGGCAGCTCCGCCTCCAGGTGTCGCAGCCGGTGGTCGACACGCTGCACCGCGTCCGGGTTTACGACGCCCACGGCGGCGAGCAGGTCTCGAACGGTTGGAGCGGCGGGCATCACAACGGGCAGCCGTCGGTGACGCTGAACATCCCGGCCGACCCGGGTTGCCGCGTGGTGTTCGAGCTCTTCGAGCGGATCGACACCGTGGAGGCCGAGTTTTCGTTGACCGACGTGCCGCTGCCGGTGCTCAAGACCAAACCCGCTGGCGTGGAGCTGGTGCTCAAGCCGACGCCGATCGACCCGGGCGGCTTCCGCGCGGAGCTGCCCGAGGCTCCGGTGGTGATCGAGGAGAACTGAGTCGGTCGTTTCGACGTCCGCATCGGCATCGTCCGCGGTGTCGAAAAGAAAGCACCCGGTTTTCACCGGGTGCTTTTTGTCGTTTTGTTGTCGCCTCTATCAAGCCGGCTGCAGCGCGAGGTCCTTGCAGGCCTTCTTGACGGTGTCGATGATCACGGCGGCGACCTTGTACGGGTCGGCGTTGGAGGCGGGGCGGCGGTCTTCGAGGTAGCCCTTCCAGCCGGACTCGACGGTCGCGACCGGGATGCGGATCGACGCGCCACGGTCGGACACGCCGTAGCTGAACTTGTCGATCGATTGGGTCTCGTGCAGGCCGGTGAGGCGCTGGTCGTTGTCGGCGCCGTAGACCGCGATGTGTTCCTTGATCCGCGGCTCGAAGGCCTGGCAGATCTTGTCGTAGACGTCCTTGCTGCCGGCGGTACGGAGCACGGTGTTGGAGAAGTTCGCGTGCATGCCCGAGCCGTTCCAGTCGCCGTGGATGGGCTTGCAGTGCCAGGAGATCGAGACGCCGTACTTTTCGCCGATACGCTCCATGAGGTACCGCGCGACCCAGATCTGGTCGCCCGCTTCCCCGGCGCCCTTGGCGAACACCTGGAACTCCCACTGACCGGCCATGACCTCGCCGTTGATGCCCTCGACGTTCAGGCCCGCCTGCAGGCACTGCTCGAGGTGCTCCTCGATGATCTCACGGCCGAAGGCGTTCTGAGCGCCGACCGAGCAGTAGTACGGGCCCTGCGGTCCGGGGTATCCGCCGGCGGGGAAGCCGAGCGGGCGCTGAGTGTCGGGGTCGACCAGCGTGTACTCCTGCTCGAAGCCAAACCAGAAGTCGTCGTCATCGTCGTTGATGGTGGCCCGGCCGTTGGAAGGGTGCGCCGAGCCGTCGGCGGAGAGCACTTCGCACATCACAAGGTAGCCGTCGCCGAGCCGCGCGGGGTCGGGGCAGACGTAGACGGGCTTGAGGAGGCAGTCGGAGCTGCCGCCGGGGGCCTGCTCGGTGGAGGAGCCATCGAAGCTCCACATCGGGCAGTCTTCGAGCTTGCCCGAGAAGTCCTTGACAATCTTGGTCTTGCCACGCAGCGACTGGGTCGGGGTGTAGCCGTCCAGCCAGATGTATTCCAGTTTGCTCTTGCCGCTCATGGTCCTGTGAGTCCTCGGTAAGGGTGAGTCAAAACCCGGTGCAGAACCGCATTCAAGCAGAAACAGGACACAAAGGCAAGCCCGGCAAGCAGAAATTTGCCGGGAATGCCATCGATTTTGGATGAGACTCTGGTTTTATTGGCAGACGTCGAGGTTAAATGCCTAAATAATAGGCAAGTCAGGCTTGGCCGTTTCGACCCGTCGAGATCAGCTCGGGGGCAGCAGTTTCCTCAGGGACCGACCGTATTCGACGGACTTTTCGATCACCTCGTCGAGCGTTTCCTTGACGATGAAGTGGTCGCCGTTGATCAGCGTGATCGTTGTGTCGGGGTTCTGCTCGACGGTGCGGATCAGCTCCGCGTTGAGCACAAACGGCCGGCCGTTGAGTCGCGTGAGGCGGATCATGGGCTTGGCGGCGGCGTCGACGCCGTCGCTTCACGGAGTCGGTTTATCGCAGCGTCGCCAGCAGTTCCTGTATCAGCCGGTCGCTGGTGGAGATGACCCGCGAGTTGGCGCTGAACCCGGTGGACGCGGTGATCAGGTTGACGAACTCCTCGGCGAGTTCGACGTTCGAGAGCTCGAGTGTCCGGCCGACGATGGTGCCGGCGTTGCCCGTGCCGCCGGCGACGATCACCGGGGCGCCGGAGTTGGCGGTCGCCTGGTACAGCCAGCCGCCGTCGGCGCGGAGGCCCTCGTTGTTGGCGAAGGTGGCCAGCGGGATCTGCCCAAGGTCACGCAGCAGGCCGTTGGAGAAGATGCCCGTGATGACGCCCGACTCCGAGATGTCGAAGTCGTTGAGCGTGCCGATGCCCGCGCCGTCCTGGCTCACCGCGGCGATCGTGCTGGTCGCGTCCGAGAGCGCGGTGACGGCCCCGAACGGGTCGCGGAACAGCACGCCGATGGTGAGCGGTGTGTCGGCGCCGGTGTTGACGCGGTCGAGCGAGATGTCGGTGTTGTCGATGCCGAGCAGCTCGCCCTCGGTGTTGAACGAGATCAGCCCGGTGCCGACGAGCGTATCCGGGTCGGTGTCGTCGCGCGAGTTGGCGAAGTAGCGCCATTGGGTGCCGTTGCTGTCGCGGTTGACCATCGTGACGCTGAAGTCGACCGTGACGTCGTTGCCCAGCGAGTCGAAGGCGACCAGCGAGGTGCGGGTCGACTCGCCGTCGGCGTCCTGGGCCTGGGTGAAGGTCATCGGGGTAGCCGGCGTGGTGCCCGCGTTGACGACGAAGTTGGCGTCGCCGATGGAGATGCCGTTGCTCTCGCCGAGATTGGACTCGACCTCGATGACCCCGCCGGCGGTGATGCGGACGCCGGCGGTGCCCTGGGTCTGGTCGATGCCGAAGGTGGCGTCCATGAAGTCCATGAGGTCCTGGACGGTGGTGCCGAACCCGTCGGAGTTGGTCGTGTTGGCCGGGCCGACCTCGAAAGTGGCGTCGGGGATGTCGGAGCCGCCGCGTGTGACGCCGGTGAAGGTGATGACGTCGCCGAGTGTGAGCGGCTGCGTGCCACCGGTGACAAACAGCGACGCGAGCGTATCGCCCGTGGTGGCCGGGATGGTCGCCGCGGCGTCGGTGAACAGCGCGTTGAACTGCGTGATGGAGCCCTGCGTCGCAACGTCGCCGCCGGCGTTGAGGTTGCCGGCGAACTTCACCTCGGTCGTGGGTTCGGCGACGGACAACACGCCGATCGGGAGGTTGATGTCCTCGAGCACACCTTCGACGATGTTGTAGTCGTCGTCGACGTTCCAGCCCTGCACCTTCGCGCCGTCGTTGGCGACGAGGTTGAAGTCGCGGTCGAGTGTGAAGTTCCCGTTGCGGGTGTAACGCTGCTCGCCGGCGTCGGAGACGACGAAGAACCCGTTGCCCTCGATGGCGGCGTCGGTGTTGGAGCCGGTGGGTTCGAGCGAGCCGGTCGCGAAGTCCTGCGTGATGGACCCGAGGCGGACGCCGAGCCCGACCTGCGCCGGGTTGGTGCCGCCGAGTTGGCCGGACGGGCCGGACCCGGGCTCCAGCGTCCGAGAGATGTGGGTCTCGAAGGTGGCACGGGACTTCTTGAAGGCGGTCGTGTTGACGTTGGCGATGTTGTTGCCGGCGACGTCGATGCCGATGGAGCTGGCTTTGAGACCGGTGAGCGCGATATTGAGCGAGTTGGTCAGGGCCATGGCGGTGGTTCTGTCGTCGGGACGCGGGTCAACTCAGGCGGCGGGGCGGTCGGCGGGCGAAACCTGCGCGGTCGGTTCGTGTTGTTGCGCGATCAGGCGGCGCAAGGAGGCGTTCTCGATGCCGCCCAGATCCAGCGGCGGGGGCGACGGCTTGTATTGGGCCTCCCCACTGTGTTCATAAGCAACCGGGGTGCCATTGGATGCCGTGGTGCCAAGACCGCCGTCACCGAACGCGGCGAGCAGTTGATCGAAGCTCTGTCGTTCAAACGGCTGCTTCGCCGGCCGCGTGACCGCGCCGGGCGCCGACACGGGCCGGGCCGCGGGCTCGAGCATCTGCAGCAGGCGGGCGCTGTCGGACACGGGCGTCAACCGAGAGGGCAGGCCGAGGACGGGTTACGCGCCGGCGTTCGCGTCGGCGATCAGCGTGACGGTGTCGAGTTTGAGTTGCCGGCCGGTGTCGAGTTGCAGCGTCGCCTCGCCGTCGTTGACGCGGACGCTCGTCACCTGGCCGGTCACCTTCTCGCTGTTGTCGTCGACGCCCTCGACGAGCTTGCCGATCAACGAGCCGGCCTGGGACAGCGTGTTCTGAAGCACCAGCTCCTCGAGCGACTCCTCAAGCGAGATCTGGCTCTCGATGTTCCGCAGCGACGAGAGCTGTTCCAGCAGGGCCTGTGTGTCGTTGGGCGCAAGCGGGTCCTGGTTGGACAGCTCGGTCAGGATGATCTCGAGGAACTCGTTGGAGTCGAGCTCGTCGAACCCGCCGCCGGTGCGCTGGGTGGAGTCGGTGGTGGTGGGGGTAGAGAGGCCGCTGGCGATGGCGGACATGGTGTGGCTCCGGGGTTAGCGCTCGGCGGCGTGGTCGTCATCCGTCGTGTCGGTCAGGAACTCGTTGAAGGAACCTTGAGGGCTGTCGGATTGATCACGGCCGCCACGTTGTTGCGACGACTGGTACTGCCCCCGGCTGCGTCCGTCGGAATCGGGTTGGCCTTGTTGTTCGTTGCGCGTGAAGTTCGACGCGCTGCTGTCGTTCATCGGCTGCACGCTCAGGCGGTCGACGCTCAGTCCCTGGCCTTCGAGCGCACCGCGGAGCTGGCCGAGTTGCTGCTGCAGCATCGCCCGAGCGGCGTCGCTCTCGGCGTGGAAACGCGCGGACACGCTCGGCCCGGCCAGGTCGAGTTGGATCCGGACCGTTCCCATTTCCGGCGGCGTCAGCCGCAGCGTGACCGATCCACCTTGCTGATTGAGCGCCGAACGCAGGCCGCGAGTCAAGCGAGCCTGGTTGATGGCGTCGTTGTCGGCGGCGCCTTCGCTGGGTTGAGTGATTGCGGAAAGGTTCGACGGCGAGACCCGAGCATCGACGCCAGTCGAACTCGCGGACGTGCTCGCTGCGTTGACGCCGCCGGTCGCGCCGCCGGGCAGCGAGGCCTCGGTCGTCGCCGCGCTCGGGCGGAACGACGCGCCTTCCGTCGCGCTCTGGCCGCCAAGCGACGCGGTGTTCTGCGGCGCGCTCTTCTGGTCTGACGCCTTACCGTCGCCTTCGTCGGTCTCCGACTGTGCGCCGGGGTTCGCCCCGAACACGGACGTAGCGGACGACGCCGTTGGGGTCGCGGGGCCCGCGGGGGTCGAACCTGTCTCGGGCTGTGCCGCGGTTGTTGGCCCGGCCACGGTCACTTTGGCGCCGGTGGCGTTGTCGAGTAGCGCGGTGGAGACGCCTTCCGCCGACGCGTCGACGGGCTCATCCTCCTTCGATTCTGCGTTGCCCTGGTCGCCGGCACCCTGGTCGCCGGTGTCGGCTTTCCGTTCGGCGTCATCGGACGAAACGTCAGATGCAGACGTATGGTCGTCATCTGTGGCGTCAGCACGGGATTCGTCGTTGTTCGCCTGCTCGGCGGGACTGCTCTCGTCGGCCGGCTTGGCGTCATCGGTCGAGCGACCGTCACGGGAACGGATCGCTGTATCCGTGGTTCGTTCATTTGGCCGATCGCGGTCGAACGATCGCGTGGCGCCAAACAACTCGTCGCCGAAACTGAGGTCGGCCTCGGGGCCTGGGCTGACGGCGACGGAGGCCGACGGCGTTGTCGCGGGTTGACGCGACGCGAGGGGGAGTAGGGGCAGTGCGTTCGTGCTCACCGGTCACCTCCCGCGGCGAGTTGGGGGTCGGAGATGGCCATGCCACGCAGCCGGAGCGCCTCGACGATCTCCATCGCGACGGCGGCCTCGGCGTCGGACTTGAACTCCTTGAGGATCGCGGCGCTCTTGCGGAGGTTCATCGCCGCGAGGTAGTCGACCACCTGCTCCAACTCACCGGCGTCCAGCAGGTTCTGTAGCAGTTGTTTGGCCTGCTTGCCCTTGAGCTGCTCGAGCGTCTTGACGGCCCGGCGGAAGTCTTCGTCGAGCATCTGTTCTTGGTACGTCTGCCGCGTCTCCTCGAACGCTTGCCGTTCGGTGGCGAGCCGACGGAGCTGTGCATCAACATACGCACGGTCGCGGTCGACGCGCTGCTGGATCGCCGACGACTCCTCCTGCATGCGGGCCAGGCGGTGCAGCGCGAAGTCGTCTCCTTCGAGCTTGCGGGCAAGACGGTCTTCCAGCGACTGCGGGCCGTCGGCGACGTCCTCCATGCGGATCAGGTGCCGCTGCATCGCCAGCGCCTCTTCCTCGGCGGCCTGGGCCTCGGCCTCGCGCATCTGTTGTTCGGCAATCGTCGGGCGGAACAGGTCAACCACGGCCGTTAGCCGGTCGCGGTCCAGGCGGTCGCTCGCGGCGAGCCACACGAACCCGCCCGCCGCGGCGAGCAGGTGCAGGGTGACCACGGTCACGATGACGCCGGCCAGCATCCTCACGCGGCGTTCTCCACGAGGTCAAGGTCGGTGCGGTTCGCCTGCAGCGACGGTGCCCGTAGCGCGTGGCCGCGAGCGGCGACCTCGTCAAGCACGGCCGACTCCTTGCGTTGCTGCTGCTTCTTCCACGCCCGCTCGTCGCGGTCGCGCAGCAACTCGAAGGAGCGTCGCCTTTGCGTTGCTTCCAGGAGCGTCTGTCGTGCCGCCGAAATCCGGCGTTCCAACTCGGCGAGGCGTTGCACGATCTCTCGGCCCCGGATCGTGCTGTCCCCCGCGAAGCGCGCGACTTCGCCAACCGCTTTCAGGTCGACCGAACCCGTTAATCGCTCCCCGAGTTGGTGCTTCGCGTCGCTAATCGTTTGTTGCATCTGTCGGAGTTGTCCCTCGAAGATCAGCTTGGCCCGCAGCAACTCTGCGAGCTGCCGTTGGCACGCCTGCTCATGGGTCACGGCCTGGCGGAGCGGCACGGCGTAGCGGAAGGTGAATCGGGGCATGGGTTGGTCCTCCGTGAGCGGGACGCGCGGCTCCGCCGCGCAACGGGGCGGGGCGTCAGCGTGAAGCTGCGCGTGAAGGGTTCTGGCGGTTGGCTTGATCGATCTGCTGCTTCGCGGCTTGCACCCGTTGCGTCAGCGCGAGCAGTTGCGAACGCGTGGTATTGAAGTCGGCCCGGTTCGTGGTCTTCTCGGTTTGGATCAGGAGTTGATCGATGGCGGGCTTGCACGCGATCGCGAGGTCGAAGGCGGGGTTCGAGCCGGCCGCGTAGGCGCCGATGTCGAGCAGGTCCTCGACCTCGCGGTAGTCGGCGAGCAGCTTGAGCACGGCCCGGCGGGCGTCGCGGTGCTCGTCGGTCGTCACCGCGTCGGCGACACGGCTGATCGAGGCGACCGCGTTGATCGCCGGGAAGTGGCCGCGCTCGGCGAGCTTGCGGTCGAGCACGAGGTGCCCGTCGAGCACGCCGCGGCAGGCGTCGGCGATCGGCTCGTCCATGTCATCGCCCTCCACAAGCACGGAGTACAGCGCCGTGATCGAGCCGTGTTGGGCGTTCCCGGCCCGCTCCATCAACTCGGGCAACGCGGCGAAGACGCTCGGTGGGTAACCCTTCGTCGTCGGCGGTTCGCCGACGGAAAGTCCGACCTGTCGCTGCGCCTGACAGAACCGGGTGATCGAGTCGAACACGAGCAGCACGTCGCGTCCGGCGTCGCGGAACGACTCGGCGATCGTCGTCGCGGTTTTTGCGGCGCGGATACGGACGAGCGCTGGCTCGTCGCCCGTTGCCACCACCACCACGCTGCGTTCCAGGCCCTCGGGCCCGAGCGTGTGGTCGATGAAGTCGCGGACTTCCCGGCCGCGTTCGCCGACCAGCGCGATGACGGAGACGTCGGCCGTGGTCTGCTTGGCGCACTGGGCGAGGAGCGTGGACTTCCCCACGCCGGGCGCCGCGAAGACGCCAACACGCTGCCCTCGGCCCAGTGGCGTGAGCGAGTCGATGCAGCGGACACCCGTGGCGAGCGGCTGGTCGATCGGTCGGCGGGCCATCGGCGCAACCGCCCGGCCGTGGATCGATCGCGGCGCGGTGTCGTGGAGCGGGCCCTTGCCGTCGATCGGTTCGCCCAGGCCGTTGAGCACCCGACCCCGCAGGGATTCGCCGACGCGGACGGTGGCGTCGGCGTGCAGCGCAACCACGGCGTCGCCGCGACAGACGCCCGCAGACTCGCCAAGCGGCATGACCGAAGACGCGCCGCCGTCGAAGCCGACGACCTCGCCGGGCACCGCGCCGTGGCGCGTCTCGATCCGCACCGACGACCCGACCGGAACCGGCAACGACGCGACACGCACGACCAAGCCGCGCACATCCGACACGACGCCGCGCAACTCCGGCGCGGTGGCCCGTTCCAAGACCGCGATCTGCTCGTTCAGCAGCGGCATCAAAGCGTCTCCATGCACACGCGGTGCCAGTCGAGGCGCCGCGATCGAATCAGTCTGTCGACGTCGCTGCGTCGTCGTCCGGGGTGCGGGCGTCGCCTCCCGACCTCCCGGAACCTTCGGCCGTGTCTGCAATCAGCAGCGCCGCGAGCCGGTCGAGTTGGGTCTCGATCCGCGCGTCGATCTGCCCCGAACCGTTCCGAAGCACCAGCCCGCCGGGTGAGATGCCCTCGTCCTCCCTGAGTTCGACGCCGGCGACGTTGGCGAACCGCTCCCGCAACCCCGGCAGCGCATCCTTGAGCACCGCGTGGTCGGCCGGGCAGCAGCGCAGATCGATCGACGCCGGCTCCAACACCCGCGCGAGCACGTCTCGGGCTTGGTCCAGAACAACCTCGGCGTCCGTCTCGGCGGTGCGGTGCGCCACCTTCTCGCCGAGCCGGACGGCCAGCTGGAGCATGGCCGAACGCGCCTCGCGGAGGAACGCCGTGTGTGCCGCGTCGAACGAGTCGAGTTTGTCACGCCACTGTCGTTCGAGTTGCTTCAGCGCCTCGTCGCGCGCCTGCCGGGCTTCGGCTTCGCCCTTCGCCCGGCCTTCGGCCAGCCCGCGCTCGAGGCCTTCGGCGTGGCCGCGCTCGTCGCCTTGGGCCGCGGCGTTCGCGGTGAGCTGCGCCGCTTCCTCACGCGCCGCGGCCAGGATGGCTTCCGCCTTCGCCTCGGCGATCTGCCTGAGCTTCGCGGCCTGGCGCCCCAGGTCGCCGAGGTCGAGGACCACGGCCTCCTTGTTCGCTGATCGGTAGTGGGTGGATTTGAGAACAGGCATCCGTGCCGCTCACCTTGCGCCCCGCTCCGCGTAGCGCTCCTCACTTCTTCGGGTCAAACGATCATCTCCTTGTCACCACCGCGGCCGGAGATGATGATCTCGCCGGCGTCTTCGAGGCGGCGCACGATGTCGACGATGCGCTGCTGGGCGGCCTCGACGTCGCTGATGCGCACCGGGCCCATGAACTCCATGTCTTCCTGGATCAACGTCGCGGCGCGCTCAGACATGTTGCGGAAGATCTTCTCCTTCAGCGGGTCGCTGGCGGTCTTGAGCGCGAGCGCCAGCTCGTCGTTTTCGACTTCCTTCAGCACCGACTGGATGCCCTTGTCGTCGACGAGGTTGATGTCCTCGAATACGAACATCAGCCGGCGGATCTCTTCGACCAGGTCCGGGTCTTCGGACTCCAGACCCTCCATGATTGACTTCTCGGTGGTGCGGTCGGTCAGGTTGAGCATCTCGGCGACGGTCTCGACGCCGCCCATCTTCTCGAAGCTCTGGTTGAGCATGTTGGCGAGCCGCGCCTCGAGGCCGCGCTCGACCTCGCTGACCACCTCGGGGTTGGTCTGTTCCATGTTGGCGACGCGCTTGACGACCTCGATCTGTTTGCCGGCCGGCAGGCCCGCGAGGATCTCCGACGCCTTGCTGTACTGCAGGTGGCTGACGATCAGCGCGATGGTCTGCGGGTGCTCGTCCTGGATGAACGTGAGCAGGTTCTGGCTCTCGGCCTTCTGCAGGAACGAGAACGGGGTCTTGCGGACGTGCTGGCTGATCGAGCCCATGATGCGCTCGGCCTCGGCCGGGTCGAGGCCAGACATCAGCAGCGACCGCGCCCGCTCCAGCCCGCCCTCACAGGCCCAGCTCTGGGCGACGGCGAGGTTGTAGAACTCCTCGAGCACACCGTCGCGCAGCGCCTGCGGTACGGGGCCCATCGACGCCAGCTCGCGCGTGACCTCCTCGACGCCCTTGGGCGGCATCTGCTGGAGGATCGCGCCCGACGCGTCGCTGTCGAGGGCGAGCAGCAGGATCGCGGCCTTGCGCAGCTTGGGCAGCTCTTCGAGTTGGGTGGCCAGGTCGGGCATTCAGGTGACGATCGCTACTCCATATGTCGGGTGTTCCGAAGCGTCGTTTGCAGTTTCGTTTAGTCGTCGTAGTCGACCCATTTGCCCAGGAGCGAGCCGGCCTCGCCGGGGTTGGCCTTGATCAGGTCGCTGATCTGCTCGGCGATCTTGCGGCTCTTCAACTCGTCTTCGCTGACCTCCAGGCCGACCATGGTGGACTCGACGTCCTGTGCCTCGCCGATGAGTTCCTCGTCCGCGGGGAGGACGTCGGGGACGCCGGCGAGTTCTTCAACGGTGGGCAGCGGCTCGTCCTGGGTTGCCTTGCGGACGAGCATGAGCATCAGCGTGACGGCGCCGAGCGCCAGCGCCGCGACGCTCGCGGTGCCGACCCACGGCGTGCTCAGCAGCGCCTGCACGCCGCCGTCACCGCTGGCGGCCGGGTTGGTCGCGAAGAACTGGGCGTCGTAGATCATCTTGGCGACGACGGTGCCGGGCACGTCCTGCCCGCCGACGCGCGTCGCGACCAGCGGCTCGACCTGTTCTCTGATGTCGGTGAGTTGACCGTCGATGATCGTCTGCAGCGCCGCGTCGTCCGGGGCTTCCTCGGTGTCGGGGTTGTTGGCCTTGAAGATGCCGACGAAGTAGCTGCGGGGCACGTTAATCGTGACGTTCACGCGTTCGGCCATGTGCCCGGCGAGCTGCTTGACGCTCTTGCTCTTGGGCAGCATGTCCATGAACTCGGTGCGCGACTCGGTCGTGGTTTCGCTGCTGATGTCGCCCGCCCCGGTGGTGATCGACATCTCGGTGTTGGGCCGGACCCCCGCGTTGCCCGCGTCGGTGGAGTTCTGCGAGACGTGCTCGTTGTCGAACTGGCTCTTGAGCGGCTGGCTCTCTTCGTACTGGATCGATTCGACGTGCTCCTGACGGGTCGGGTCCAGCGAGACGTTCACGCCGACGCGCACGCCCGGGATGTGCCCGAGCACGTCGAGCAGCTTGTTCTGGTGCTGCTTCTCGACGGCGGCGATGAGCTCGATCACGTCGGTCGGCACCATGTCGTCTTCGTCCGCGACGAAGTAGGACTTGCCGTTGCCCGCGTCGACGATCTTGACCGCCGAGCGCTCCAGGCCCTCGATCGAGCCGGCGACAAGGTCGGCGAGGGCCTCCTGCGTGTGCTTGGGGATCGCCTTGTTGCCGCGCATGTGGACGGCGACGGTAGCGGTCGGTTTGCGGAAGCTGTCGCCAAAGCCGGTGGTCTCGGGCACGTCGATGATGACGTCGGCGGTCTTGACGTTGCCGAACGCGGAAGCGACGCCGCTGAGCATCTTCATCGTCGCGCGGAGGTCCTGCCGGGCGTTCTGGGCGTTGCTCATCCACGGGCTGGGCGTCATCGCTTCGAACGCGGCGAACGAGTCGCTGCTGAGCAGGGCGTTCTCGGCGAGGATGGCGATCGCGCGCTCGAGCTCGTTGGCGGCGACGAAGACCTGCGAACCGCGCATCTCGGTGTCGATGCCGAAGTTGTTCAGGCGGGAGACCGCCTCGCCCGGCTGCCCCTCGATGAACGGCGAGAGCGGCTGCATCGCCGACTGGCCCGCGTACAGCACGCCGAGGAACCCGACCAACAGCAGGATGACCATCAGCGAACCGATGAGCAGCTTGGTCGTGGCGGTCAGGCCTTCCAGCTGCGCCCGGATGTAGGTCCACTGCCGGTTCACGAAATCCATGCGTCGGCCTCCATGCCGATCCGCGGCGTCGCCGCGTCAGTCCTGAATCTCACGTCGTTCGGCTTGACATCCAGCGGCGCCGGCGGGGGCGGCGTTCTATCGCGTCCTGCTCAAGAACCAGCCCTCAAGCCTCAAGACTCCTCATACCCGGATCTGCTTCACCTCTTCGTACGCGTCCATCATCTTGTTGCGGACCTGCAGCAGCATCTGGAAGGCGACGTCGGCCTTCTGTTTCGCGGCGAGCACCGCGGCCATGTCGTCGCGCTTGCCGGCCACGACGTCCTCGATCGCCGTCTGCGCGTCCTGCTGCAGCTGGTTGACCTGCTGCAGGTTCTGCATCAACACGTCCTTGAAGTCCGGCCCGGCGGCCTCCTTGGCCTTACCCGGCGCGGCCGGCGCCACCGCCGGTTGGATCGGTCGCGGGGCTTGGGTGTTGATCAGGCCGAGCGGGTCGTTCATGGTCGGGGTACCGGCGTGCGGAGCGGGTCAGGACCGGCGGGACATCACGGCAAAATCAGGACAGCAACGTGAGCGTGTTGGCGATCATGCGCTTGGTGCCCTCGGCGGCGACGATGTTGGCCTCGTACGCCCGGCTGGCTTCCATCGCGTCGATCTGCTCGTTGATCGACTCGATGTTGGGGTGCAGCACGTAGCCGGCGTCGTCGGCGAGCGGGTGCGAGGGCATGTACTTCTTCGAGAACGGGCCTTGGTCCTCGATGATCTCCTTGACGTGCACGCCCGGGCCGCCCCGGCCGTCGCCGGCGGTGAGCAGCGCGATGCGGCGGCGGAACGGCGAGTTGGTCACGCCGTCGGTCGTGATCGTGTTCGCGTTGGCGAGGTTGGCCGCGGCGGTGTCGATGCGGGCCCGCTGCGCCGTCAGGCCGGAGGTCGAGATGTTCAGCGAGTCAAACATGGTTGGTCGGGTTTGGCGCAGAGCGGCCGGGATCACAGCCGTTCGCGGATGGCGGTCTTGAGCAGGTCGAACTGGTTCTTGAGCAGCGTGACGCCGAACTGGTGGGCCATCACGTTCTCGGCCAGGCCCTGCATGGTGCGTTCGAGGTCGCGGTTGTTGCGGTCGTGGAACATGACGTTGCTGTGGGTCGGCTCGGGGCGGACGGCCATGCCGTGCCTGGTGAACCGGACCTGGTCGGTGTCTTCGAGTTCGAGCGGGGTTGCGCCGGTGGCGTCGCTGACGCGGCGACGCTCGATCGCGTCGCCGAGCGTCCGCTGGAAGGCCTTGACGTCGAGGTCCTTGGCCGTGAAGTAAGGCGTGGACAGGTTCGCGACGTTCGTGGCGAGGACGCGCTGCCGGGCCTCGGTGAACTGCACGAGCCGCTCGAGCGCGGGCATCGCGCCGTTGTTAGCGAGCTCACGGATCACGGGCGCACCTCGGGCATCGCGGGGATGCAGCAAACGCAGTGCCGCACCAGACGCGGGTCTTCTCGGCGGCATCGCGAAGCAGCGGCATCCACGCCGATGCTCTCCGCGCAACTCTTGCGCGGTCGGTTTGGCTCACACGGTCTCGGCAACGAGGTTCTGCTCCTTCCATTTCTTGAGTTTCAGGCCGAGCGTGCGGAGCCCGATGCCCAGCGCCTCGGCGGTGCGGGTGCGGTTGCCTTTGAAATGGCCGAGGGCCGCGAGGACGTGTTCGCGCTCGGTCTCTTCCAGGGGCTTGACCGCGAAGTCCGCCGGCGCTTCCAGCGCGATCGGCGTCGCGGGGGACGGCGCGGCCGCGACCGACGTCGGGGCCTGCAGCGGCGGGCTGCCAATCGTGTTCGGCGTCGCGGCGGCGGGGGGGGGTGGCTTCGGCGTCGGGGCGGCGAACGCGGCGGCCGGTGCAAGCCAGGGGCGGATGGCGTCGGCCTCGATCATCGCGCTGCGCGAGAGCAGGCTCGCGCGTTCGCAGATGTTCTGCAGCTCGCGCACGTTGCCGGGCCAGGCGTGCTCTCGCAGCAGGGCGGACGCGCTGTCGGTCAACCGCTTCGGTTCGACGCCTTCCCGCAGCGCGACCTGCTTGAGGAAGTGATCGGCCAGCAACGGCACGTCGTCGAGTCGTTCCCGCAGCGCGGGCAGCACGATCGGCAGCACGTTCAGGCGGTAGTACAGGTCCTGCCGGAACGTGCCGTCGGCGACGCTACGCGTGAGGTCGCGGTTGGTCGTGGCGACGACGCGCACGTCGACCTGCATCGTCGTCGACGCGCCGACGCGCTCGAACTGACCCTCCTGCAGCACGCGGAGCAGCTTGGCCTGAAGCGTCGGCCCGATCTCGCTGATCTCGTCGAGCAGCAGCGTGCCGCGGTCGGCCAGCTCGAACCGGCCCTTGCGGAGCTGGTCGGCGCCGGTGAACGCGCCGCGTTCGTGCCCGAACAGCTCGGACTCCAGCAGCGACGTGGAGAGCGCCGCGCAGTTGAGGCAGAGCATGACCTGCGACTTGCGGGGCGACATCGCGTGCAGCGTGCGGGCGACGACTTCCTTGCCCGTGCCGGACTCGCCCTGGATCAGCACGGTGCCGGACGAGTGCGCGATCCGGCGGATCTGCTGGGCGACGCTGCGCATCGCGGCGGACCGGCCGATCAGGTTCGGCGTCGCGTCGTCGGCGGCGTGCGGGTTGCGGACGTGCGATTCGCGCTGCTCGTTGAGCCGGCGCTGTTCGACGGCCCGGCGGACGACGTTGACGAGTTGATCGCCCTCGAACGGCTTCTGCACGAAGTCGAACGCGCCGCGCTTCATCGCCGAGACCGCGTCGTTCACGCCGCCGTACGCGGTCATGAGGATGACCGGCGTGTCGGGCTTGGTCTTCAGCAGCGCCGCGAGCAGCTCGAGCCCGTCCATGTTGGGCATCTTGAGGTCGGTGACGACGACGGCGGGGTCGTGCTTGTCGGCGAGCTTGAGTGCGGCGGCACCGTCGCCCGCGGCGACCACGGCGTAGCCCGCGCGCTGGAGCGTGCTGCCGACGCTGTCGCGCATCATCTGCTTGTCGTCGACGACGAGAACCTTCGTGCTCATACGGACTCCTCGGAGGGTTCGGCCGAACTGCTCGGCTGGGGCAGGCCGAGCGTGAAGACCGCGCCGCCGGTGTGGGCGTCGTTGCGGACGGCGATGGACCCGCCGTGGGCGTCGGCGATGCGGTGCACGATGGCCAGGCCCAGCCCGGTCCCGGTGCTGCGCGTGGTGAAGAACGGGTTGAAGATCCGATCGATCGCGTCGTCGCCGATGCCCGGCCCGGTGTCGGCGACGGTGAGGTTGAGCGTGTTGCCCGCGTCGCGTTCGGCGGTTAGCGACAGGCGGTGCTCCTGGTCGGAGCGTGTTTCGTCGGTGTCGATATCGTGCCGGCCGGTCATGGCGTCGACGGCGTTGCGGACGAGGTTGAGCAGCGCTTGGTGGAGCAAGTCGGCGTCGAGCGCGGCGCTGAGCGTCGGCTCGCAACGCAGCTCGACCGTGACGCCGGCCTGTTCGATCGCGGGGCGGTGTTCCTGCAACACACGCTCGAACAACGCCACGACCGGGGCGTTCTGGCGACGCGGCTCGATCGGCCGGGAGAAGTGCAGGACGTCGTTGACGATGCCCGACAGGCCGCGCACCGCGTCGGTAATCTTCCCGGCGTTGTCGTGCACCTGCGTGGCGAGCAGGTCGGATTCATCAACTGTAGAACGCCCGAGCCGTGCGCTGTCCTCGGCGATCATCTCGGCGTAGAGCGAGATCGCCGCCAGCGGGTTGCGGATTTCGTGCGCGATGCCCGCCGCCATCTGCCCCAGCGCCGCGAGGCGTTGGCTGCGTTGGAGCTGCGCATCGGCCGAGGCGAGTTGCTCACGTAACCGCAGCACCTCGCGCTGCAGGGCCTCGTGGCTCTGCTGTAGGCGTTCCGTGACGCCGTGGTAGGCCTCGATGATCTCGCGCAGGTCGTCCCCGACACGCGGTGTCGCGCTGTGTTGCGTTGTCGCCGCGACACCCGCCCGGGCGGTCGGCTCGGCGTCGAGACTCGGCGGGGCGGCGACGCTCACCCCTGATGGTCCGCGAAGCGTGCCGCGGGTTTCGGCGTGTTGACCTTGTAGGCCGACAGCGCGACCGGCGCCTTGGCGGTCTGCTGCAGCTGGGTGCGGACGGCGTCCCGGCCGGCGGTGAGCTTGGCCTTGTCCGCCTCGTCCTGGTGGATGATCTGCTCGAGCAGGCCCTGCACGTCGTCGACGAGTTCGCGGAGTTGGCCGCGAACCTCGGCCGGCGCGTCCTCGGCGATCTGCGACATCCGCGGCCGCAGCGGCGCGAGCTGTTCGTTGAGCGTGGTCAACGCCTCGACGTGCCCCTGCCGACGCCCGAGCACGGCGAGCAGCTGCTCGGCCTCGCCGCGCTCGATCATGTCCTGCTGCTGGTCGGACAACTCCTTGAGCTGTCGGTAATGGTCACGCTGACGGGCGAGCAGGGAGACAAGGGTGTGCGCCTCCCCGGCCCCTGACGACGAAGCGCCGGGAGTTGAACCGGATTCACTGAACGCGGTCGGTGGTGGGGTCATCCTGACTTTCCCTTGCGAGGCGCGAAGGGAGGCGGCGGCGTCCTGCCGGTGCCTCGGGCTGGTCGGGGTTATCGGCCAATGCTGCGCGGCCCCATGAACCGTTAGGGCCGGTTCGGGCAAGACTTGCGCGAAGCGTTCAACTCACCGCTGGCGGTCGGGGATCCGCGCCAACTTTTCCACAACATGTTGGGGTGTGTGAGCCGTGTGAGGGAAATCGATTTCAGGGTTTCTCGGGACCTGATGGACGGCGGGGGGCTTTACAATCCGGCAACGACTCGAGGGCAAGGCCGCCCGAGATCAGACGTACCCGCATGGATGCGACGCCCGACGCCGTGGACGCACCCACGCGCCGGTGCCTCACCCGTTCAGGGACATCTCGCATGATCGGCCGCCTCACCCTTCCCGTCCGCCGCCCGAACCGCCTGACCGCGCTGCGGGCGACGCTCGACGACCACCTTTGCTGGCACTGCGACGACCCCGAGTGGGCGACGGTGCTCAACAGCCGGTTCCCCGGTCCGGAGGTGGTGACCGACGCGCAGACCGCCGGACGTTTCCTGCTTTACCGCGCCGCCGAGCGTTTGAGTGCGACGGTCGAGCTTGCCGGCGGCGAAACAGCGACGGTGTGAGGAGCGCGCGACGAGCACGGCGTTGCGTGGCAATGAGGCCGAGCAAGACACGGTTGTCGGAGAGCGTTACAGGTCGGGCTCACCCGAACCGGCCGGTGATGTAGTTTTCCGTCTGCTGCTTGGCCGGCTTGGTGAACATCTGCACGGTCGGGCCGAACTCGATCAACTCGCCCTGGAACAGGAACGCGGTGAAGTCGGACGCCCGCGCGGCCTGTTGCATGTTGTGAGTGACGATCGCGATCGTGTACTTCTGTTTCAGGTCGGCCATCAGGTCTTCGATTGCGACGGTCGACTTGGGGTCCAGGGCCGAGCAGGGCTCGTCCATCAGCAGGATCTCGGGTTCGGCGGCGATCGCGCGGGCGATGCACAGCCGCTGCTGCTGACCGCCGGATAGACCGAGGGCGGACTGCTTCAAGCGGTCCTTCACTTCATCCCACAACGCCGCGCCGCGGAGGGAGTTCTCGACGATCTCGTCGGTCTCGCTGCGGGAGAGCTTCAGGTGCAGACGCGGGCCGTAGGCGACGTTGTCGTAGATCGACTTGGGGAACGGGTTGGGCTTCTGGAAGACCATGCCGATGCGTCGGCGGAGGGTGACGACGTCGACGGACCGGTCGAGCAGGTTCTCGCCGTGCAACTCGACGGTGCCCTCGGCGCGGGCGCCGGGGACCAGGTCGTTCATGCGGTTGATCCAGCGGAGGAACGTGGACTTGCCGCAGCCGGACGGCCCGATGAACGCGGTGACGCGTTTGTCGGCGATGGGCAGGGAGATGTCCTTGCAGGCCTGGAAGCTGCCGTACCAGCAGTTGAAGCCGCGGACGTCCAGCAGCGCAGGGGCGTCGCCGGCGTCCTGGAGGTCGGAGGACTTGAGCCCCAGCGCCGCGGTGGGGGGCGGGGGCGCGGCGTGCGTCGCGGCGCCGCCCAGGGGCGAGTCGCTGGTGCGGCGGCCGTGGTCTTGCGGGGCGTCGGTCATGGTTTCGGGCATGGTACGGGCTCCGGGGGTGCCCTGATCCCGGGGCGGCGGCGGGACACAACTTCCTAACAACGCGTCGCCGTTCCCCGTTGATTCAAATCTTCTGGGTGTACTTCTGGCGGATGAAGACGGCGATGGCGTTGAAGCTCAGCAACACCGTCAGCAGCACGATGATGCCCGCCGCCGCGGTCTGCTTGAACGCCGCGTCGGGGTCCTTGGTCCAGTTGTAGATCTGCAACGGCATCGCGCTGAAGCCGTCCATCAGGTTGCCGCCCTCGCGCAGCACGGGGGTGAAGCTGACGAAGCCGGCCCCGAGCAGCAGGATGGGCGCCGCTTCGCCGATCGCACGGGACATGGCCAGGATCGACCCGGTGCAGATGCCCGGGACCGCCGCGGGCAGCACGACCTGCTGGATCGCCTGCCACTTCGTGCCGCCGAGTGCCAGCGAGCCGTGTCGCATCGACTGCGGGACCGAGCGGGTCGCCTCCTGGCTGGCGACGATGATGATCGGCAGGATCACAAGCATCAGCGTCAGCCCGCCCGCGAGCACCGAGGTGCCGAAGGGGAACTGCACGTACCACGGCTCGCGGACGTCGCGCCGCTGCGGGGTCGAGCCGGCGATGATCTGCCCGTCGACGCCGGCGGCCTTCATCTCCGCGGCTTCGAGCTCGTCGACCAGCGCCCGGCGGTCGGTGCGGATCTCACGGGCGGTCTTGCCGTCCATCGCCTGCAGCCGGCCGACCGTGATCTGTAGCAGCTCTTGCGTGTCGGCCTTGAGGTTCGTGTCGGCGAAGGCCGCCTGCCCGATCTCCAGCGCGACCGACCCCGGCACGACGACCGGGCCGCGGCGCGTCTCCCGCGTGGCGTAGAGCATGTCCTTGAGCGTCTCGGCGATGACGTCGACGTCGGCCTCGATCCGCTCCTGGAGCGGGGCGAGATCCGCCGCGGCGAGCACGGCCACGTCGGCGATCTCGTCGAGTTGGACCGACGTGTAGTACGTCATGTCCGCCGACGCGCCCGGCAACTCCTCCGGCGCTTCGGCCGGCGCCGCCGTATAGTACGTGTTCCCGGCGACGTCGCGGTACTGGTAGAACCAGGTCTGCCCGACGGTCAGGCCCGGGTCGGTCATCGAGCCGAACAGCCCGAACATGGTCGCGAACGCGGAGAAGCCCAGGATGCCGTACACGATGGACGGCACGCCGGCGAGGTTGCTGATGTTGGTCTGCACGAACCCGTGGAGCCAGCGCAGCGTCGGGTGTTTCGGGCGGTACTCCTCGAGCAGGATCGCGGTGCCCACGCCGATCGGGATCGCGGTCGCGGCGCAGATCACCAGGAGGAACACCGAGCCGACCAGGGCCGGCCAGATGCCCGCCTCGTGCGGGTCGCGCAGCGAGTTGAGGCTGGTCAGGAAGTCCCACCCGAGCCGGCCCACCCCGTCGGCGGCGATGCTTGTCAGCAGGGTGGCGAGCATCAACACCGCGAAGCACGCGGTGGCGACGCAGAGCACGAGGAACGCGCGGTCCTTCTTGCGACGCGTCTGCGGGTCGCGCGGCGCGTACGTCGGCTTCCTGCCGGCGTGGGTGTCCTGGATGCTGGACTGCAGCGTGCTCATGACAACACGATGGCCTTACTCGTAGACCTGGCGGAAGCGTTTGCGGATCGCGGCGCCCACCAGCGTCAGCAGCAGCGTAATGATGAACAGCGTGAACGCGACGGTGTAGCTGGACAGGTACTCGACGCCGCCGTGCGGGATGTCGCCGGTGAAGACCTGCACCATGTACCCGGTCATGGTCTGCGTGTCCTGGTTGAGCGCGACGGCGTCGCCGAGGCTGCGGTGCAGCGCCGGCGGCGACGCGCCGGCGGCGAGCGCGACGATCATGGTCTCGCCCACGGCCCGGGCGATGGCGAGCAGGAACGCCGCGATGATGCCCGACAACGCCGAGGGCACGACGACCTTGGTCGCCGTCTCGAAGCGTGAGCTGCCCAAGCCGTACGCGCCCTCGCGCAACGCTCTCGGCACGGCCCGCAGCGCGTCTTCCGACAGCGACGTCACGATCGGGAAGCACATGATGCCCACGGCCAGGCCCGCCGCGGTCGCGTTGTACACGCCGAAGTCGAACGGGTTCCACGGCACCATCACCGGGCTGCCGTCGGGCCCGAGCAGCGCCTCGCCCGTCGCCGGATCGGTCGCGGCAGTCTGCAGGAAGTCGATCCGCAGCAGGGGGGTCAGGAACGTGAGCGCGAAGTAGCCGAACACCACGGTCGGCACGCCGGCGATGACTTCCAGCACCGGCTTGACGACGTTGCGGACCTTCGGCGAGGCGTACTCGCTGAGCCAGATGGCGGTCATCAGCCCCAGCGGCAGCGCGAACGCCATCGCCACGACGGTCACCTGGGCCGTGCCGACGATGAGCGGCCAGATCCCGAACCCGCGGACCGCGCCCTCGGCGGTCGGCGCCCAGTGCAGCGAGCCGAGGAAGTCGCCGAGGGTGACCGTGACTTCGTTGTTCTGGATGTCGCGGATCGGGTGCCCGAAGAACTCCCAGGTGTTGACGATCAACACGCCGAGGATCGACACGGTCGTGAGCACCGTGAACACGCCGCAGGCGATGAGCAGCCCGAGGATCACGCGCTCACGGAAGTTGCGGACGCCGACCGAGCGTTCCCGGCCGAGTTTGCGCGTCGACTTCGCGGGCGGCACGGGCACGGGCTGGATCGCGGCGCTCATGGAGGGGCAGTCGGCGGGGCGGGTTCTGTTCCCGAGACGGGGCCGGGAAGAAAAGGGGAGCATCGCCTTTCGGCGGTGCTCCCGAAGATTGTGGTGCGGACCACACCGGTCCGCCAGTTCTGTTGATCGCGCTCGCGGTTTATTGGTACAGCTCGACGACGGAGCCGGCGACGTCGTTGCCCTCGTCGTCGAGGTACACGCTGCCGGTCTCGGCGTTGTCGATCTTGCGCTGGGCGGCGTCGTAGACGGCTTGCGGCAGGCGGACGTAGCCGACTTCCTCGGCCAGCTCGGCGCCTTCTTCGAGGTAGAAGTCCATGAAGGACTTGACCTCGGGGCGCTGCAGGGAGGCGGCGTTGACGTACACGAACAACGGCCGGCCGAACGGGTTGTAGCTGCCGTCCTCGATGGTCTCGGCGGCCGGGCCGACGGCCTCGCCGTCCTTGTTGAACACCTTGACCGCGTTGAGCGTGTCCTTGTTCTCTTCGTAGTAGGCCACGCCGAAGAAGCCGATGCCGCCCGGCTCGCCCGACACGCCGGTGACGAGCACGTTGTCGTCCTCGGACTTGGTCATGTCGTCGCGGAGGTTGCCGTACTTGTACAGGCCGGTCGTCTTGTCTTTCTTGCCGGAGATGACCTCCTTGAAATAGTCGTACGTGCCGGAGGCTTCGCCCGGGGCGTAGATCTTGATCGGGATCGCGGGGAAGGAGGGGTCGACCTCGTTCCAGCTGTTGACGCCCGGGGCGACGAAGATCTTGCGGAGCTGATCGACGGTGAGTTCGTTGGCCCAGTTGTTGGCCTTGTTGGTGACGATGGACAGGCCGTCGTACGCGACCGGGACCTCGATGAACTCGATGCCCGCGTCGTAGACGGCGGTGCGCTCCTTGCCTTTCATCGGGCGCGAGGCGTTGGCGATGTCGATCTGACCGTCGGCGAGCATGGTCATGCCCGAGCCGGTGCCCGAGAAGTTCACCGACACGTCGGCGTCCGACTCTTCCATGAACGCCTCGGCGACCGCGGTCGAGATCGGGAACACGGTCGACGAACCGTCGACCTTGATGCTGCCCTGCTGGGCAAGGGTGGGGGCGGCGGCGGCGAACATCAGGGCCGCGCCACCGGACAGGCCGGCAAGCTGCTTGAGTTTCATGGCTGCTTCGTCTCCAATGCGACAGGTCGCGAAGGTGCGTGACGCCCCGACGCCGGGGCTTCCAAACTCGACGCCGATCGACTCTGACCGACGAGGTTGCGGCAACATACGCAGGCTTTGCGAGCGGTGTGTGAGTGGATTGTGAGTTTTGTTGTGTCTCAGCAAGACGACGAACACAACCCAAACGCTGTGCCCTGATCAACCGCCCAAAGAGCCCCACTGAGCCAACCAACGTACCAACGCCGCGTCGGCGGAAACAGAGGAATCACCCGCGCCGTCGCCCGGGTGGCGCGGCACCGCCCGGCCGTCCGATATCGTTTCCACCATGGCTCTCTGTCGACTCACTCGCTGCCTCTCCGGCCTGTTTCTCGCCGGCTTCACGCTCGGCCCGCTCACGGCCTGCGAGTCCAGCCCCTTCGCCGGTGACGACGACACGCCGCTGCTCGTCGAGCTCACCCGCAACCTCGCCGGGCCCACCCCCGCCCAGGCCGGCCGCGACGGGTTTGACCGGCAGGACGCCGACAAACGCCGCCGCGCCATCGCCCTCATCAGCTCCGCCGACTGGGGCGGCGAGTCGGAGTACCTCGCCGTCTACCGGCTGATCCTCTCCGACCCCGACCCGACGGTCCGCGCCGCGTGCGTCGCCGCGCTCGGTCGGCACGGGCAGCCCGACGACGCGATCCTCATCGCCCCGCAGCTCGGCGCCGACGAAGCCGACCTGCGCTGGGAAACCGCCAAAGCGTTACGCAAGCTGCACCACGGCGTCGTCGTTCCCCGCCTGATCCAGACGCTGCAGAGCGACGACGACCCCGACACCCGCATGGCCGCCGCCGAGGCATTGGGCCAGTACCGCCGCCGCGACGTGTTCGACGCGCTCGTCGGCGCGCTGACCAGCCCCGACTTCGGCACCGCGCACGCGGCGCGACGCTCCCTCACCCTCCTCACGGGCGCCGACGCCGGCCCCGAGCCCGCCGACTGGCAACAACTCGCGAACGCAAAAACCCGGACGAATGGTGATGCGCTCTTCGCCGACGCGCAGCCCTACACCTACCGTGAGTACGTCAAGCCACCGGGCTTCCTGGACAAGGCCCAGTTCTGGCGCGACCCCGAAGCCGAGGCGACCAAACGCCCGATCGGCATGGAGTCGGAGTCGTGAACACACGACGGGGGATTGCCGCGGCGTGTGTGTTGGTCGCGGTCGCATCCGTGCTCGGCTGCACCAGCACGGTTGAACTCGGCCCGCTCGCCGACGGGACGACGCAGACGATGCGGGTCCGCGGTGGGACGGTGTTGCCGACCCAGACCGAGCGGGTTGCGATTCAAGTGGCGGGCGTCGGGGCCAACGTGAAAGACGGCCGAATGCTGGCGTTCCACACGTTCGCCGCTGAGGTCCGACAGAACGGGCTCGTGATGGTCAAGGTGTTTGACGTGACCGGCGACCGCGAACGGCGACTCGTCCACGACGCGCCGCCCCGTGTCAACGAGGACGGCGTCTGGTCCGCCACCGGGCCGGAGTTCGTCGTCGGGCACGGCGGGGGCGACGACTGGCTCAACGACGGGCACACCGACCTCCGCGTCTTCCGGTTGGAGTTCACCTTCCGCGACGGCGTCACCGACACGCTCTACCAGGCGGCACGGTTCGACGGAAGAGTCGACGGCGTGTTCGCCGAGATGCGCAGGAAGTTCTGAAGTCACGCTCGGCTGCGCACGGACTCGCGTGTCCGCCCCCGGGTAGAGCCGGTGCCCCCGCGGGGAGCGCGGCGGGTGGGGCGACGCCTCGCCGGACGGACCCCCGGAAGTCTGATTTGCTTCCGGGTATGCGACGTGCCCGGGCCTGCGTTTCGTGGTCTTGCGACCGTCGGCCGGCTGAACGACCCGAGCGATCTCGGAGAACGGATCGTGT
>JANQPR010000118.1 GCA_028285385.1 Phycisphaera sp. | reverse complement strand
CCCCAGGTCCCGCGTCTGGACGCCGGAGCGCGCCCGAGCGATGGCTTCGTAACACGCCGCACGTGTGGACGCCCGGAGCTGCTGGTCCCGGCGGTTGGCGCGGGCGACCACGAACGTCCGCGCGGCGTCGGCGACGTAGCCGTCCAAGTCGGCCTCGAGGTCGACCGTAACCAGGTCGCCGTCCTTCAGGTGCCGTCCGCCGGGCACGCCGTGGACCGCCTCGTCGTTGACACAGACGCACGCGAACCCCGGGAAGCCATAGGTGTGCCCGGGGGTCGACCGCACGCCGAGGGGTTTGAGCCGGTCGGCAACGAAAGCGTCGAGGTCTTGCGTGGTCATCCCCGGCCGGGCGAGCGCAACGACCTCCTGCAGCGTCTGCCCGATCAGGGCGCCTATGCGTTTCAGGCCGAGCAGGTCTTGGTCGTCTTCGATCGACATGTCAATCCTCGGGAACACCCGTCGCGATCATGTCGCGGAAAGACTTGATCAGTTGCCGCGTGATCGGGCCGGGTTCGCCCGAGTGGGTGGGTGGGCCGATCGGTCGGCCGTCGACGTCGGTGACGGGGATCACCTCGGCGGCGGTGCCGGTGAGGAAGATCTCGTCGGCGGTGTAGAGGTCGTGGCGGGTCTGGTCTTCGCGGACCACGGGGATGCCCGCTCGTTGCGCGAGCTCGATCACGAGGTTCATGGTGACGCCCTCGAGCACGCCGGCGCTCAGCGGCGGGGTGAACAGCGTCGGCCGGCCGTCACGCGGGCGGACGAGGAACACGTTGTCGCCCGTGCACTCGCTGACGTTGCCGAGGTGGTTGAACATCACCGCCTCGAGCACGCCGTTGTCGATCGCTTCGATCTTGGCGAGGATGTTGTTGAGGTAGTTCAGGCTCTTGATGCGCGGGCTAAGCGCCTGCGGGTGGTTGCGCAGGAACGAGGAGCAAACGACCTTGAGCCCGTGGTCGTAGAACTCCTGGGGATAAAGCTGGATGGTGGCGGCGATGATGTAAACGCAGGGCTGCGGGCACTGGAACGGGTTGAGGCCCATCGTGCCGGCGCCACGGGTAGCGACCAGGCGGATATAGCCGTCGTTCAGGCCGTTGGCTTCCACGGTTTTCTTCGTGGCGTCGGACAACTCGTCGAGCGTGTACGGCAGCTCCATGCGGATCGCACGGGCCGAGGCGAACAGCCGTTCGAGGTGGGTGCGGAGCTTGAGGACCCGGCCGGCATAGAAGCGGATGCCCTCAAACACCCCGTCGCCGTAGAGCACGCCGTGGTCGAAGACCGAGACGGTCGCCCGCTCGGCGGGGACGAGTCGGCCGTCCAGCCAAACCTGCCGGCCGGCGTAGGCGGCAAGGGGGTCGGCGACCTGCCCGGAAGCGCTAGCAACAGTAGACGAGGACACGGACGACTCCAAGCAGAAAAAGGGGTTAAGCCGACCCGCCCAAGAGGTTTACGTTCTCGATTGGCTGGACGACGACGATCGGAGCGCAGCCCGGAGTATATCGGTCGATTCAGCAGACCCCGTAGGTTCGCCCTCCTCCCTGTGGACGAACCCGGATTCTTGGCTGTGGGCTCGCCAAAACGTTGACGGCGGGTAGGCCGGGCGGTACACTAATTCGGATGTGAAACAGTTTCATGGAATGTTTCATGTCGGGGTCTCGGCACGGGTCAACCGCGAGAAGGGGAAGTCATGCTTAGCGAAAGAAAAATGACACGGCGGAAAGTCTCCCAGGCGGCGTCGAACGAGCATCCCGAGATCGAATCCCAGATCAACGTCCCGCCGTCCACCGCCCGGCGGCTGTGGAAGGTGATCGCGGCGGCCTTGCGTTGCCCGGCATGCGGCTCCACCCGCGTCAAGGCGGAGACGGGTCGACGGAAAACCAAGGACGGCATGCACGAACAGTACCGGCGGTGCGAGAACTGCCACATCCGATTCCGTGCGGTCTACGAGTGACGTGTCGGACTGCACCGTCGCCCTGCACGCATAGAGAACATCGGCGAGCAACCGGGCCATAGGATCAATCAAGTCGTTCCGAGGCGCCTTCCGACTCGGGCGACAGCATGTCTGCCGCGGCGCACGTCGCGACCGCGGGTGAGGATCACGCACGTTCTCCATCCCCTGGAGGTTTTTGATGATTAGGCGAACTCTTGCTGTTTCCCTGTTCTGCGCGACGTCGGTCGCCCTCTCGGCGTCGGCCCAGGAACTCACGACCAACGGCGGTTTCGAGACCGGCGACACCAGCGGCTGGGAGTCGTTCCCCACCGCCAACTCCACGTTCAACATCACGTCGGACGCGAGCGAGGGCGTCTGGGCGGCGGAACTGTTCAACGACGACCCGGCCTCGGCGGCACTGATCAAGCAGGCCAACATCGGCATCGGTACCGTCAGCCCCGGCGACGCGATCACGATCTCCTTCGACGCCAAGGGCTCTTTCGCGGCCGGCGGCGTGTCGTTCGCCGAGTTCTTCTCGGAGATCGGCGGCGGCGGCACTTCGTCCAGTGAGATCCTCAGCGGCGGACCGCTCGCGTTGACCGACCAGTACCAGTCGTTCACCTTCAACACGGTCGCCGGACCGGATGTCTCCGGCGGCATCACCCTGCAGTTCACCGCCACCACCGGCGGGGCCCCGGGCAGCACGGCGGTGTTGTTCGTGGACAACGTTTCGGTCGTGCCCGAACCGGCGAGCCTCGGGCTGCTGGGTCTGGGCGGTCTGGCAATGCTGCGCCGCCGCAGCGCCTGATACCGGAATCATCCACAAACAGGAAAGCGGCGAGGCGTCAACCTCGCCGCTTTTTTTGGCTGCGTATCAATGAAGGCTTGGATCAACCGGCCGCCGCGCGGGCGAAGCCGGTGATCGTCGCGCCGTTGATGAGGTAGTCGCGGACGGGCTTCTTGGCGTCCAGCTCGCGGATGTAGGTCTGCCCGAGCAAAGTGTGCTCGTCTTCCCACTTCTTGAGCTTGCCGCCGGCGATCTTTTCGGCGATCTCTGCGGGTTTGCCGGTGGCCTGGGCCTCCTCGACGAACTGCTGCTTGGCGGCGTCGCGGGCCTCGGCGGGCAGGCCGTCCTTGTCCACCGCGAGCGGCGCGGGGGTCACCGGCGGGACCGCGGCCGTGACGTGCATGGCCAAGCCTTTGAGCAACTCGTCGTCGGCGTCGCCGGCCACGGCCACGAGCGCCCCGCTCTTGCGGTTGGTGTGGACATATTGCCCGAACTTCTCGGCCTCAAGGCGGTGGATTTGCTTAAGCGCGATGTTCTCTTTGATCGTGATCCGCAAGTCCTCAACGAGCTGCTTGATCTCGTCGGTGGCCTGATCCGTGACATCGCCCGTACCCGACAAACCGAGCGCCAACTCCGCGATCTTCTGGGTCTTGGCCACGAAGTCTTCGTTCTTGGCGGCGAAGTCGGTCTCGGCGGTAAGCAGGACGAGGGTCGCCGCGCCGTTGCCATTGGCGGCGGCGATCGCCCCCTCCGAGGCCTCGCGGTCGCCGCGGTCGTCCATCTTGCCGCCGGCCCACTCGCGGAGCAGGGCGATGGCCTTGTCGACATCTCCGTCTGCTTCGGTCATCGCCTTCTTGCACTCCATCATGCCCATGCTGGTGCGGTCACGCAGGGCTTTGACGTCGGCGGCGGTAAAGGCGGGCATCGGGTGATCCTTAAGTTTGCGGGGATGAAGGTTCGTGGGGATGCACAAGTGCAGGGGTCAGGGATCCAAGTGCGAGATCAGTCATCGGGGTCGAAAGCCACGGGTGAAAGCGGGGGGCGCTTTCACTTCGGATTTCGCGCATCGCACTTCGGACCTGCGAGTCAGCCGTTCGCGGCCGCGGGCTGGGGCTTGGTCTCGGCGGGCTGGTCGGTGGCGGTGGCGTTGTCCGCGTCTTCGGCGGTCGGGGCCGGGGCGTCGGCGGAGAACTGCGACCGGCTGCTGCGCCGGCGCGGCGCGGGGGCCCCGCCGGCGACCTGCTCGTCCTTGGCCTCCGCGGACTGGGCGCGGGCGGTCTTGCCCTCGTTCACGGCCCGGGCCAGTTGATCGATCACGATCTCGATCGCCCGCATCGCGTCGTCGTTGCCGGGGATCGCGATGTCTGCGTCGTCCGGGTCCGAGTCGGTGTCAAGCAAGGCCACGACCGGGATACCGAGCTTGCGGGCTTCCTTTACGGCGTTCTGTTCGGCGTTGACGTCGACGACGACCATGACGCCGGGCAGCTTGGTCATGTTGCGGATGCCGGAGAGGTTCCGCAGGATCTTGTTCTTCTCGCGACGGAGGGTGGACTCCATCTTTTTGGAGTAGTTGTTGATCTGCCCGGACTCTTCGAGCGCTTCGAGTTCTTCGAGACGCTTGAGCCGGGCGCGGATGGTCGAGAAGTTGGTGAGCGTGCCGCCGAGCCAGCGCTCGATGCAGTAGTGCATGCCGCAGTCGGTGGCGTGCTGCTCGATGATGCCGCGGGCCTGCCGCTTGGTGCCGACGAAGAGCACGTCCTTGCCGGAGGCGACGGTCTTGGTCAGGAACTTCCGCGCGAGCAGGAGGCCCTTGATGGTCTCCTTGACGTCGATGATGTGGATCTTGTTGCGCTTGCCGAAGATGTAGGGCGACATCTTGGGGTTCCACGCGTTGGCGCGGTGGCCGAAGTGGATGCCCGCTTCGATGAGGTTCTTGACGAGGGAGTTGCCGGTGGCCATGACGTGTTTCCTGGATCCGGGGACCGTGGTGGTTCCGGGGTGGGCGGCTTGCTTGCTCGACGGCGGTTGATGTTGCCGTGAGACCCGAGCACGCCCGGGTGTCGAAAAAGGCGGGGGCAGGACGCCGCCGGCGACGGGCCGGGGCGGGCACACCCGCGGTGGCGTGTGGAGGGCGGCGGCCGAGGCGTCGCCCCGCGGTACGGCGGGACGAGCGGGCGTGACGGCAGGATCGGGGCCCCAAAACCGAGGCGGACCGAATCCAACCGACCAACGCGGGGCCGGGCACTCCGGAAAGGGCCGATGCGGGGCTACGGGGCGGGCAGATCGTGCCCTGACCGCGACGGCCGCAACAACCGACGACGGGCCGGTGCCAATCACCAGCCAGCGAAGCATTGTACGGATGATCCGGTGCCCTGCAACAGAAGGGCCGCCGGCTCTCGGAACCGAGCCGTTCAACTGCCTCCGGGGCGTTTCAGGCCGGCTCGCCTCAGTTTGGCGACTCGAATCGGAGCCGGGACTCGGGAACCGATGCAGGCTTGTCGGCGGGCGACTCCACGCCGGCCGCGCTGTCGCCGTTGGCGGACGCGTCGTCGGTGACGGTGTCCGGCGTCGCGCTCGCGGCGTCGGGCTGATCGATCGGCGCACCGTCGGCGAGCTTGGCTTGCTCGGCGCGCTCCGCCTGCTGTCGACGTTCGAGTTCGAGTTGGTAGGCCCCGTACTTGAACGACACCGCCATGATCGTGCCGTAGAGCAGGCAGAAGACCACGAGGATGTACCGCCACGACCAGTCGAGCGCGACCATCGTCACGCCCAAGGCCGCGAAGCCCAGCCCGGCCGCGTACATCACCATCACCGATTGCTTCACCGACAATCCGCTGCGCCGCAGCAGGTGGTGGATGTGCTGGTTGTCCGGCGCGGTGATCGGGTAACCACGCATCTTCCGCCGGATGATGGCCAGCGACGTGTCGGTGATCGGGACGGCGAAGACGATCAGCATCGCGGTCGTGAGCTTGAGCGCCCAGCCGCCGGTGTCGCTGAACAGCAGGATCGTCGCCGCCGCCAGGTAGCCCAGCAGCAGCGAACCGGCGTCGCCCATGAAGATGCTGGCCGGGTTGAAGTTGTACGGCAGGAAGCCCAGGATCGCGCCGATGATCGCGAGGCACATCACGATTCGTACCGGGTGCTCCAGGAACTGCGACGGGATCTCGGCCAGGTCCGCCTCGGAGACGCGCAACGCGAAAATCACCGTGATGGCCAGGAAGCCGAGCATCGCGATCCCGACGACGCCGGAAGCGAGGCCGTCCAGCCCGTCGATCAGGTTGACCGCGTTGCACGCGCCGATCACAAACGCCGCAAGCAGCGCGGTGCCCACGACGTAGACGAGCATGTCGCCCACCGGAGAGCCGAGGACGGTGAAATCGTTGAGCGATTCCCACGGGATGTGCAGGACGTTGAGCGCGTTCTCGGTGAGTTGGACGCCGACGTTCTGCGACGCCAGCGCCGCGGCGGCGAACAGCTGGCCGCCGATCTTGACCCGGGCGCGGATGCCATAGACGTCGTCGAAGAACCCGGTGAGTGTGATGACACCGGCACCGAGGATGATGCTCAACGGGAACACGACGGAACCGGCTTCGCCGCCGGCGATCCCGAAGCGCGGCAGCACGAACCCCGCGCACACGCCGGCGAACCAGCCCAGGAAGATCGCGACGCCGCCGAGGTAAGCGACGGGCACCGCGTGGTTTTTGCGTTTGAGGTCGGGCCAATCAACGACGCCGTTCTTCACCGCCAGGCTGCGCATCATTGGCGTCGCGATCAGTGAGATCAGGAACGCCACGATCAGCACGCCGATGTACGGCGAAAGCAACTCCATCACCGAAGACTGTTGCGCAAGCAGCAGACCAAAGGCGGGTACATCGAGCATCGTCGTGGTGGTGTTCACGCGTTCCTCCCGTCGACCGCCGTGTCATCAGACCCCGCGGCGCCGCGCTGCCTCCGGCTCAACTCATCGGCGACCAAACCGGCCACCGTTTGTTCCAGCGTGTACGTCGGCGTCCAGCCCGTCAACTCCCGCAGCCGGCTCACGTCCGGCAACCGGTGCGGCGGGTCCTCGAACCCCTCGCCGTAGACCGCCTCGTAAGGAACGGTCTCGATGGTCGCGCCCGGGGAACCGTGCTTCTCGGCCTGCTGGATCACCAACTCGGCGAGCCGACGGATCGTCACCTGCCGATCGTGCCCGACATTGAACACGCGGCCGAAGGAATCGTCGTTTTGCATCAACATCGTGAGGGCCGCGACAACGTCGCGGACGTCGCAGAACGCCCGGGTCTGTCCACCGTCGCCGTAGACCTCCAACGGCCGACCCGCGCAGGCTCGCTGCACGAACCGCGGGACGACCATGCCGTACCGCCCCACCTGCCGCGGCCCGACCGTGTTGAACAGCCGGACGACGACGGCCTTGAGACCGTCTCGGCGTGCCAGGTCTATCGCGAGGTGCTCGTCGAGCGCTTTGGTCAGGCCGTAGCTCCACCTGGAGGCGGTCGTCGGGCCGAACACCAGGTCCATGTCCTCCCGCAGCGGGAGCACCGGGCACTTGCCGTAAACCTCGGACGACGACGTCACGAGGACCCTCACCTTGGCATCGACGCATGCCCGCAGCACGGCGATGGTGTCGTCGATGTTGGTCGCGATCATGCCGGCCGGGTCGTCGACGATCAACTTAACCCCGACGGCGGCGGCGAGGTGGTAAACCTCCGACACGCCGGCGAACACTGCGGGATCGGACAAGACTTCGGCGGCCGTGCCCTCGATCAGGCTCACCCGATCAGTCGGCAGGTGCGCCACGTTCTCCCGCCGACCGGTGGCAAAGTTGTCGACCAGCACGACGTCGCGCCCCGCGTTGACGAGACGCTCGGCCAAATGCGAGCCGATGAAGCCCGCGCCGCCTGTGATGATCGCGGTGTCCGTCACGAATGCTGCCTCACGAGCCGTGGATCCGTCAGCGTCTTGATCGGCGACACGCCGCCCGGAAAGAAACGGCCCCCGTCGCGTTGCGCTGGGGGCCGGAAGTGCTTTTCCTTCTCACCGCCGCGGTCAGCCGTGCCGTTCGTCGTCTTCGGCCATCAGGACTTCTGCAACGTCGTCGGCGGTGACGCGGTCGCTCCCGTTGCCCGCCTCGGCTTTGGCGGCTTTACCGGACCGCTTCTTGCCGTTGGCGCCGTACGCGGCGGCGTCCTTGCGGTAGTTGTAGAAGTCTTCGTAGTTCTTGCGGAAGTAGCCGCCGGCCGCGGTGCGGACCTTGTTGAGCACCACGCCGAGCACGTCGGCCCGTTGCCCGTCGAGTTTGCCAAGCATACGTTCGACCATGCCACGCTTGTCCTCGCCGGCGTTGACGACGACGGCGATCGCGTCGACGTGCTTGGCGAGCAGCTGCGCTTCGGAGGTCAGCAAGGCCGGCGGGGCGTCGATGATCACGATATCGTACTCGGCCTCGAGCCGGCCGAGCAGCGACCGGAACGCCGGGCCTTCCAACAGCTCCGGCGGCGCTTCGCCGGCGCGGCCGGTCGGCATCACCGACAGCGGCAGGTCGGAGTCCTTCTGGATCACGTCGGCCGGGTCGACCTGGTCACGCAGCACGTCCACCAGGCCGCGGTCGTTGCGGATGTCCGCCAGGTCGTGCTGGCCGGGGCGGCGGAAGTTGCAGTCGACGATCAAGACGTTCCGGCCGTTGTAGGCCAGCGACGCCGCGAGGTGTTGCGCCCCCGACGACGTGCCGGCTTCCGGCTGGGCGGCGACCATCACCAGCGTCTTGTAGCCGCGGCGGTCCATCCGCGAGAGTACGGACGTGCGGACCTGGCGGTACGACTCGGCCATGAGCCCGGTCGGCGCGGCCTGCACGATACGGTCGACGTTCTTGGGGTTCGACGGGTCCTCGGCCGACGAGGGCAGCAGGCCCAGCAGCGTCGCATCGGGGAGCATCTTGACGTCGGCGGGGCTCTTGACCCGCTGATCCATCAGCTCCCGCAGGAAGATCACGCCGCCCGTCAGGCCTACGAACAGCATCGTGATGCCCGGGATCCAGACGTACCACATCGGGGAGACGAGTTCGGCCTCGCTGGCGCGCTTCAGGGTCCGGACCCGTGTCGCGTCGGGGCGCTGGCTGTAGGCTCGTAGCTCCTGCAGCGCGAGCTGCGCTTCGGTCCGCCGCTCCCGGGCGACGTCGAGCTCTTCCTGAAGGCTTTCCCACTGCTGGAGTGTCTCGGTCAGCTCCCGCATCTTGGTGTGGGCTTCCAACTGCTTCTCTTCGAGCTTGGCCATCTGCGAGCGGATGCCCTCGGCGAACTGCTGCGCCTGGGCGACCTGCGCCGCACGGAGCGTCATCAGCTCCTGTTCCATGTGCGTCTCGAGTTCCTGCTCGACGGAGGCCATCTGCTTCCTGAGCAGCTGGTTCTGCCGATGTTCCTCGCCGAGGCCCATGTCGGCGTTGAGGCGGAGGTTCTCGTTGATCTGGCGGATCTGCTCCTCGCGCTGCAACACGCTGGGCATCTGCCGGAGCATCTGCTCCTCGCTCTCGCTCATCGGACGGTTGGGGTCGGCCTCGTTGTCGGCGATCATCTGTTCGGCGTTGGCGAGCGTCGCGTCGAGCTCCATCTGCATCGCCATCATCGCGCGGTTGATCTGCTCGAACTCGAGCGCCGCGCCGGACTGCTCGATCTTGACGGTGGCCAGCTCGTGGCGTTCGATGAACCGGCCGATCTCGGTCTCGAGGTCGCGGATCCGCGTCTCGAAGAACTCGAGCTCGCGCTGCTGGACGGAGTTGAGGCTGAGCGTCTCCTCGCTGAGCTGGTTCTTGCGGTCGCCGAGGTAGACCTCGAGCAGGTTCGCGAGGATGTCCTGCGCATCCGCGACGTTCGGCATGTTGACACTGACCCGGAAGTAGGTCGACTCGCGGACCGGCGTCAGGCTCAGGTGTTCTTCTTCCAGGGCTTTGGCGGCTTCACGGATGTCGCCGTTGAACTGCTGGAACCAGGTCGAGCTGCGGACGCCCGGGCGCTGGATCGCGCGGCGGAGCAGGTCTTCGGACCGGATGTAGGCGATCTCGTTGCGGATGAAGGTCTGGATCTCGTCGATCTGGTTCGACTCGATCCGGCCGAAACCCACGTCCTTCGTGTCGCGGGGCGGGGCGAAGGCGACGAGCGTGGCGTCCGAACCGTACTTGGGGTTGTACTTGCGGGCCACGAACCAGCAGCTTCCGCCGATGATCAGCCCGACGATGCCCGCGAGGATCAGGTACGGGAAGTACTGCCGCAGCAGGCGGACCGGGTCGATCGGCTTGAACTTGCCGCCCACGGAAGGCGACGCGACGCCAGTCGTCGGGCCGATAGGCGGGATGGTCGAGAGCGGGTTGGCGGTCATGGGGACGGTCCCTCCGGGGAGCGTGCGGTCAGGCAGGATGACGGGCGGATTAGTTCAACGAGAGTATGTCACAAGGATTCGAGCAGGCGACGGGCTTTTTCGGCCGTGTCCGTGTCGTTGGTGTCCCGGGCGCGGTCCAGTGCGGCCTGTAGCGATTGTCGGGCCTCGTCGGGCATGCCGAGGTCCTTGTACGCCCGGCCAAGGTGCAGGTGGATCGCCGGCAGCGGCTGCAACTCGATCGCCTTCTCAAGCGTCTTACGGGCGTTCTCGGCGTCGCCGCTGGCGAGCTGTACAAGCCCGAGCGTGTCCAGCACCGACGCCTGGGGGGGCTGGGTCAACTCGACGGCCTTTTGCGCCAGCGGCAGCGCCGTCTTCGGCTCGTCCAGGTCGTTGGCCAGCAGGAACGCGAGGTTGTTGAGCGCCTCGACGTCCTCGGGGTTGGCGTCGATGATCTGTTCGTAGGCGTATCGCGCCTCTTCGAACTGCCCGGTCTGGTAGTGGCTGATCGCCCGCATCCGGCGGATGTCCTGCAAGGCGGCCGGGTCGACGGATTCGGCCATCTCCTCGAGCTGCGGCAGGAAGTCCAGTGCCTGAGCAAACATGTCGTTGCTGAGCAGCACGAGCGACTTTGCCATGCCGTAGGCCAACCGCTTGTCAGGCTGACTCTTGCCGGCTGCATCGAGCAGTTCCACCGCGCGCTCGGGGCCGACGGCGGTCTCCGTCACTCGTGCGACGAACATCAGTTGATTGCGGTTGGTCGAACGCTGCATCGCCAGACCAAGGACGCGGCCGCCGCCCTGCAGGTTGCCGGCCTGCACGAGGGCCTGCCCCCGACGGGCCTGCAGCGGGATGTTCGCGTTGGTCAGCTGCGGGAACCGGTCGAACACGCCGACGGCGTCCTGCGGGCGGTCCGCGGCGAGGTACGCCTCGGCCAGGGCCTGAACCGTGACGGCCTTAGGGTTCTCGACCACGAGGGCTTCGAGCCGGTCGATGCGTTCGGCCGGGCTGCCGCCGCGCAGCGCGACCTGGGCGCTGAGTTGCGACCACATCGGGTTGCCGGGGTCGTTCTTCTCGCCGGCGGCGATCAAGTCACGCGCCGCATCGAGGTCGTCGTTGCCCAGGTAGATCCGGGCCAACGCGATGCGGGAGACGGCGTCGTTGGGGTCGGCGGCCAGGACGGAGTTGAGTTCGTCGATCGCCTCGTCGGTGCGCTCCTGGATGAGCAAGACCTGGGCCTTGAGCCGGCGCGCCGGGGTCAGCGTGCCGTCGATCTCGAGGGCCTTCTCGGCGTCGGCGAGCGCGGCCTCGGGGCTGTCGGCGAGCTTAAGCAGCCCGCGCTGCATGTACGCCTGGGCAAACTCGGCATCGGCACGGACGGCCTGGTCAAGCAGGGCCAGCGCCTGATCCCGGTTCCCGCGCTGCTGCTGCACCATCGACCGCAGCATCAGCACCATCGCTTCGTCGGGCTGCGAGGCGAGCAGTGCTTCGGCGCGGTCGAGGTCGCCCACGCGAAGCAGGGTCTCGGTCTGCCGCCGCATGAGCGTCTCGCGGTCTTCGTCGTCCTTGACAGCCGAGGCGATGAGCGTGTCGTAGTGCGTCGCGGCGTCCGCGAATCGCCCCAGCGTGAAGAAGTAGTCGGCCAACGCGCGGAGCACGGGCCGGGCGGGGTCGTCGTCCATCGGCATCGCCCGCTCGTAGGCGGCGATGGCCCGTTCCGGCTGCTGGATCTGGCGGTAGAACTGGGCCGCGGCCATCCGGTCTTGGAGCGACGCGTCGTCGCCGAGCGACTCGATGTAGCCCTCGAAGATCTGCCGGGCCTGTTCCAAGTTGCCCGCGTTCTGAGCGATGGACGCCCGCAGCCCGACCGTCCGCAGGCTGCCGCCGTTCACCGCCTCGTAGCGATCGACCTCGGCCAAGGCTTCCTGGGTCTGTCCCGCCCGGGATAACAGCGACGCGAGCGCGAGGCGGTTTTCCACCGATTGGGGGTTGCGGTCCACGATCTGCCGCAGGACACGGACCGCTTCCTCGATGCTGCCGTGCTGCGTCTCAACGGCGAGGTAGCGCTGGATCAGCGCCGGGTTGCTGTCGTTGATCCGCACGGCGTCGCGCATCGCGTGGACGGCGTCGTCGGTGCGGTTGCGGGTGAGGTGGGCTTGAGCCATGCCGATCATGGCACCCACGTTGTTGGGCTTCTGCTCGATCGCGCGGCGGTACGCGGCGACCGCTTCGTCGGCGTTGCCCCGCCTCGCGTAAAGGTCGCCGAGGATCTTCCAACCCTCGTCGTACACGGGGCGTTTTTCGAGGCCCTGGTTGTAGTAGGTGATGGCCTGCCCGAGGTCCTTCCGGGCCGCGGCGATCCGGCCACGGACGAAGAGCCCGTCGGCCAAGTCCACGTTCTTCTCGGCGGCCTTGGTGGCGAGTTGGTCCACCCGCGCCTGGTCTTCATCCTCAAGCGCGAAGGTGATGCCGAGCATGATTACTTGCGGATGGTCCGGGTCCAACGCCTCCGCGCGGTCAAAGGCGACCCGCGCCTTGTCCGGCTCGTTCATGCGTTGCCAGAAGCCGACGCGGAGGAGCTCTCGGCCGAGTTCGTCCTGGGCACCGGCGCGGACCAGCTTCTCGACCATCTCGTCACGGTCTTCTTCGGCCACCATGTTCATCGGCAGCGAACCGACGCGCAACGCCTCGACGGCGTCGGCCGGCATGCCGGCCTGTTCGGCCTTGGCCAGCACGGGTTCCAACGCCGCCTGCCGTTCCTCGGCGGTGCCGCGCAGCAGGGCCGCGTACTGGTTGAGGACCGCCCCGTTGCCGGGGTCGGTGTCCAGGTAATCGAGCAGGGTTTGTCGGGCGGAGTCGAGATCGCCGCGGCGGGTATATGCCCGGGCGATGTTCGCGACGACCTGGCGGTTGCACAACGCGTCGATGTCGCGATAGAGCACGAGGGCCGACTCGATGTTGCCCAGCTTGAGGTCCAGCCCGGCGGCGAGCATCTTCGTTGACACGGCATCGGGGGCCAGGGCCGGCTGGTCTTCGGGCACACCGTCCCGCGCGGCGGTCAGGCCTTCACGCAGGGCCTTGATCTGGAAGGCCGCGCGGTCCAGTTCGTTGGCGTTGATGTAGATCTCTGCGAGTTGAGTGCGGATGCGGGCGGCGCTCTCGGGGGAGTTCGCGACGCCGGGCAACCGGGCGAGCGTCTCGAGCCGGTCGGCGGCCACGCCCCACTGCTGCTCGTTCTGACGGGCGCGGGCGGAGAGCAGCATCGCTTCGATGCTGGATTGGCCGGCCTGCTGGTAGAGCTCGACCGACCGGTCCAGGTGTTGCAAGGCCTTGGAGTTGCTGCCCCGCAGGAGCGCAACCTTGCCGCGCAGCATCTCGACGTCGGCCTTGTTGGGCATGATCTGGTCGAGGTGCTCGATCGCGTCCTCGGCGATCTTGAGCTTCTCTTCCTTGGTCTGCGGGTCCTGCTCGGCCTCGGCCTTGATGAGCTCGATGTTGGCGATCTCCCGCCGCGCCGCCGTCTTGGCGCTCATCTGCCGGAGGATCATGTCGTAGGGCCCGACGCCCTCGATGGAGTCGGCCTGACGGAAGGCCTCGAGCGCCGCGTCGAGGTTCATCTGGATCTTGAGCATCCCGCCCAGGTGGGCGCGGTACACGATGTTGAGTGGCTCCGCGGCAATCGCGACGCGGAGTAACTGCTCGCCCCGCTGCAGGCCCGTCGTGGTCTGGCCCAGCCCGTTCTCGACCTTGACGATCTCCCGGCCGAGGCGGCCCATGATGTCCACCAGCCGGGTCACGTCCTTCATCGGGCGCGGGTTCTCGAGCAGCTGCGCCTCCAACGCGTCCACGATGTGCTGGACCTCTGCGTAGATCGCCTTGTTGGTCGCGCGGATGGCCTCCTTCTCCTCCTCGCTGATGACGTCGTCGGTCGAACGGTAGACCGGGTCGGCGAGCAGCACCTGGATCCGCAGGAACTGCACGTCGGTGTCCTCGGGCGACATCGCCAACGCCTCTTCCGACATCTGCTTGGCCTGCTCGATGTGGTCGGCGGCTTTCTCGGGCTCGCCCTTGAGCACCCGACGGGCTTCGGCGACGTGCCACATCGCGAGGTACATCCGCAGCTCGGCGTCTTCGGGCAGTTGCCGGATGGCCTCTTCGAGCGACTCCTTCGCCTCCTGATAGTCGTCGAAGTTGCTCTGCTCGGGGTTGAGACGGAGCGTGCTGGCGATGCCGCGGAACTTCAGTGCGATCCGGTTCGACGGGTCGATCTCGAGCTTCTCGTCAACGTGGGTCGAGATGTTGCTCAGCGCCAGACGCGTCATGCCCCACGAGTGCATGTCGAGGTTCTGCTCGTAGAACGCCTCGAGCACGTCTTCGCGGTCGGTGAGCTGGGTCGCCAGCCCGAGGCTGCCGACGATCCGTTCCATCTGATCCAACGCCTTCTCCTGGGAGTTGACGTGGACCATCTTCGAGGCGTCGACGTATTTCAAAAGCAGGTCAACGTTGGTGCGGTCTTGGTTGAAGGCGAGCCCGAACTTCTCGGCGGCGAGGCGGTAGTCCTGCCCGGATTGCAGGAAGGCTTCCTGAGCCTTGGCCTTGCGTTCGTCGTCGGAGAGCTGTTCGTCGGCGCTGATCTCGTCGACGAGTTTCGCCTTGGCGACGGCCTGCTGGATGAAGCCCTCCCCTTCCTGGTTGAGCTCTTCGGGGCTCTGCTTGAACACGAACAGATACGCCCCGGCTGCGCCGCCCACCAGGACGATCAGCACGAGGGACAGCAGCAGGACAAACTTGGTATTGACGCGAGCGGCCATGGAGACGGCAATCCTTCCTCAAAGCCCGAGCGGGCTTCCTGTACTACCCGCGTCCGGGGCGGCGGGTTCGCCCGTTTGGTCAATCGATGGCGTCGGCCGGTGGTTGGGCCGGGTCTGCGGCGGGGGCGGGCGTCGGGGTGACGAGGCGGCGTTCGTCCACGGGCCAGCGGCCGGCCCGGACGTCCGCCCAATCGGGCAAGCAGGCCATGATCTCCGGCAACAGGTCGGAAAGCAACGCCGCGGTCTGGGCGTCGGAGCGCTCTTCGTCGTCCTCTGACGGGAAGCTCACCTCGACCTTGCAGTAGTAGCTGAACTTATCCCGCGGGTCGAAGCCGAGCAGGCGGACGTCATTGGACGAGGCGTAATACCCGCCGTTGGCAACGAAGAAGTAGCTGGCGCGGACCTCGTCGCCGGTCTGGGGGTTGATCCCGGTGAAGCTGCGGAGCGGGACCGTGTCGCCGGGCAGGCGGGCGGTGGTCCGACCGTCCACGGGGTCGGCGATCTGGACCGGGACGATCACGCCGCCGTTCTCTTCGTCTGGGGTCCCGTTGGGCAGGTCGAGCCGGAGCTCAAAGCTGCGTACGGCCCCGGGCGTGATCCCACCCGCGACCCAGCAACGGTCGGGCACGTGCGGGACGGTGTCGATCATCCCGGTGTAGTACGCCAGGTGGACGCGGGCCACGGCGGCCTTGTCGTCCTCGGGCAGCCGGGTGTCGCGGTAGTACCGGGTGATGTAATCCTGCGTGCCGAGTTCGTCCTCGATATACGGGTCGAGCGGCTCGTCCTGCCCGACGAGTTTCCACGGACCGACGTCCTGGGGCAGGGCGTAGAACCCGTGCCGCATGTCAACGGATTGCTTGATGAGGGCGACCTCGGTGGCCGCGACGACGGACTGTAAGCCCACCGCTGAGGCGAGCGTGAACCCCGTAACGAGCACCAACCCGCCGAGCAGCCCGCGCACCTTCCCACGCAGCGCAAGGAACACCAGCACCAAGGCCACCGCCAGAGCCGCCGCGATGCCGATCGAAGCCGGGTCGTTGAGCTGTTCTACGATCGGGTTGGCCGACACCGCGTTGAGCAGCAGGACATAAATCAGCCCCAGGAGGACGGCCAGCGTCATCCCTCCGGCAAACCACGGCAGCAGCCGGCCCCAGCTGAACGACGGAGCCGTCTCGCCATCGGAGCCGGCGGGTCCCGTCGCGGCGGACGAACCATCGCCGCTCGCCGCGCCGCCGCTCGGGTCGTTGTGGTCGTCGTCGCCCTCGATGACCATCATGTCCAGCAGCTTGCCCAGCCCCAGGAAGATGATCGCCGCGGGGATCAGCATCAGCATGCCCACCGCGATGTGGAAGTCGCCCTGCGCGAGCTCGGGGTTCACGAGGTTCAAAAGCCCCAGCACCGTGACCCGGGCGATGTTGACGCCCACCGCGATCGGCACGGCCATGAGGATCATGATCGCCCGCTGCCACCACGTCCGGTCCCAGAGGAACGCCAACGCGACGCCCAGCGCACAGAACGCCATGAGCATCCGCAGCCCCGAGCAAGCCCCGGCGACGTCGAAGCCGTGCTCGATCAGCTTGCCGTCTTCCATCCACATCATGCGGAAGGACTGGCCATCCTTGCTGATGTGGAAGTCGAGCAACTGACTGGCGATGTTGAGCATCACCTCGGCACCAACGGATGCGACGATCGTGAGCTGAAAGGCGATCCGTTCCCAGATGCTGTCGGGGATCTTGACCGCGAAGGCCATGTACGCGATCGGGAACCAGAGCACCCGCATCTTGGCCGGGCCGAGCGTGAACAGCACGACGCCGAACAGCGTCAGGATCATGCTGTACCCGCGGAACATGTCGTTGCGGCCCGGGTAGATCCACCAGACGTAGCTGAACAGCCCGAGGAACACGACGACCAAGCCGGGCCAGAACAGCCGCTGGTGCAACTCGGCGAGGCGATCCCGGTTGAGGAACACGTAGTACGCGGAGATGAAAGGCACGACCGCGATGTGCGACCAGTTCGGGTCCGCCACGGCCGCAAGTGTGCTGCGGTAGAGGAACTCCCAGTGCAGCCAGGCGAACAGGACGGCCAAGGCACCGGCGACCGACCAGATCACGGTCGACTCCGAGCCGGGCTGCCGGGCGGAACGGGGCATGGTGCTGGCGGTAGGGCTCTGGCTCATCTCATCCCGACCTAAAAAGAACAGAAGGACTCACGGACCCGAACTCGCGAGAGCGTCCGGAGCCCGCGGGGATACCCGCGCGTTACCGAAACTCCCGATGGCCCCGTCGTACGGCCTTCCATGGCGAGCGGTTCGCAGATTCGCGGCGCGGACCGGGCAGCCCGCGGGCCGTTGATCCTTGCCGAGAGGCAAGCCGCCCACGCCGGTCCATGGCCGAGGCGTCGTGCCGCGTTGGGATATCGTCCTGCCCCACCCTGATCTGGCCCCCTGTGGCCGAATAACCGAGAAAACCGTGTCAGACGGACCGTCCGTGCGTCAAGCGGTCCGAGAAAAAGCGGCGTCGGCGGTTTGGCCAACGCCGCGTCTCAATGGTCAGGTCATACGTCAATCGTTGTCCGGCGGGGCACCGAACACGTCATTGCCGAAGTTCCGATCGACGATGAAGCCGAAGCCGTAAGTCGCCCGGAAGCCGTTGCGGACCACGGCCAACGGCACGGCCCAGCCGGAGCTGCCGACGTTGATCAGGTCCTCGGGCTTGAGGTAGAGGTCCGGCTCCGTACCGTCGAAGATCGCCTTGATGTCCAGCCGGACGGTGGCTTCTTGGTCGTTGCCGATGCGGCGGACGAGGTCGACCTTGCGCGGGTTGGACAGCCCGTTGAGCCCGCCGGCGGCGAAAATAGCCTGCTTGATCGTCAGGCGGCGCTCGCCGGGCACTTGGTACGTGCCGGGCCGGGCGACGGTCCCGCCGAGGTAGATGAAGCCGGCGTTCTGCGACGGGATGCGGAGGATGTCGCCTGGGCGGATCACCACGTTGTACCGCATGTCGCCGTTGAGCAGTTTCTCATAGGGGACCTCGATGATGCGCTGTGTAATCACGGCGCTCAGTTCATCCTCGGCCTGAGCCAGTTCGCTCTGGTCGACGAGGGCACCGACCGGAGCGTTCACGCTCTGGCCAGCCGGGACCCACTTACCGTCAACGTAGACCCACTGTGCGCCGCCGCCACTTTCCAGGCCGGCCTCGATTCCCGAGGGCGGCGCGGGACGGTCTTCGGGGGTCGTGTTGTCCAGGCCGGTGGAGGTGTCCGGGATGTCGCTGCCGCCGTCCAGCAGGTCGTCGAGCAGCTTCTCGGGGTCGTCGGTCGCCGGGGCGGTCAGTTCTTCATCCCCCGTCTCGCCGGTCAGCGAGCCCGCGACTTCCGGGGTGAGCGGGGTCTGGCGGAAGATCAAGACCGTCCGCGTCTGGTCCGGCACGCCGCCCGCCAACGCGACCGCCTCGAGCAGACGGAAGTTCGGCTGCGAGATGCCGTAGGTCCCGAACCGGGTCGTGCCCTGACCGGGGGTGCCGATAATGTGGTAGACGTTCTGCCCGGAACGGATCAGCTGGACGCTGACGGTCGCCTCGCGCAGGATGCCCTTGCGTTCCAGGATGTTGCGGACTTCGTCTTCCAACTGCGACGGAGACAAGCCCGCGGCCTTGACCTGCCCAATCACGGGCAGGCGGATCGAGCCGGTCTCGTTCACCACCCGCTGATACGCGGCGGGCTGTCCCGGCACGATGAGTTCGAAGACCTCGACGTAAAGGGCGTCGCCGGGGCCGACGACGTACTCCTGCACGTCCGGCTCGAGGTCGTCGGCCCGGACCGGGGTCACCGGCAGCAGGGCCTCGTCCGACTCGTCGATCACGTCCAGTTGAGACAGGATCGGCATGATGACCGGGGTCTGCTCCCACCGGCCGACCACCGACGGATCGAGGAACGAGTCGGTCTCGCAGCCCGTCATGGCGGTCATCGACGCCGCGGCCACCAGCCCCGCCGTCGCCCACGCCCCGACCGTCGACCTGCCCTGCTGAATCACGTTGCTTTTCATGCGGTTCACCACGAGTTGACCCGGGTGGTTCGGCCGCCCCGCCTCGCCAGAACGCCTGGGAACGCGGTCGCCCGACCCTGACGCCTGCGGCGTCTCTCTTCGAGCCGGCCTATCGAGCCGGTCAATATAAACAAACCTCACGCCGGCGGCCCGTGTCGCCACGGAATGCCCCAATCTCCTTCCGCCCCACCCATCTCTACCCCATCTGCGTGGACGAGCCACTCAAAATCAGCCGTACGGGCACTGGCAGGCAACACATCCCGCACCACCCCCATCGTCCGCCAACCTTACCCAGCTTCGCGGGTACACGTTCTCGGATTGAACACCAGCTTACCGGACACCCCGGTTCCGTCGCGTCGGGCCGTACACTCCCGGCATGACGACTCCCGCCGTCACCGCCGCTGAACCGTTCTCCCGCGTTGCGATCGTCGGCGACGGCGCGATGGCGACGGTCATGGCGCTGCTGCTCGAATCCCGTGGCCGGGCCGTCACCGTCTGGGGTCCGCACGCCGAGCACGTCGCCGACCTGATCCAGACCCGCCAAAACCGCCGGTACCTGCCCGGGCACGCCCTGCCCGAGAGCCTCCGGCTGACCAGTGCCGACGCCCAGGCCTTTGCCGACGCCGACCTCATCCTTGCCGCCATCCCGACCCAGTACACCCGGGCCGTCTGGGACCGGCTGGCGCCCCACGCCCCGGCGGGCGTGCCCGTCGCGTCGGTCTCCAAAGGCATCGAGCGCGAGACACTGCTCCGCCCCACGCAGATCATCGCCGACGTGTTGAACCAGCACGGCGACCACCCCGACCGCGCCGCCCGGCCCTACGCCGCGATCTCCGGCCCGACCATCGCCGACGAACTCGCCAAGTGCCTGCCCGCCACCGTCGCCGCCGCTTCCGACGACGCCGACCTCGCCGACCGGCTGCAGGCCACGTTCACCTCGAGTTGGTTCCGCGTCTACACCAACGCCGACCTGCTCGGGGTCGAACTCGCCGGCGCGCTCAAGAACGTGATCGCGCTCGCCGCCGGCATCCTCGACGGACTCCACGCCGGCAACAACGCCAAGTCCGCTCTGCTCTCGCGCGGCCTCGCCGAGATCACCCGCCTCGGCGTTGCCATGGGCGCCAAGCAGGCCACCTTCTTCGGCCTCACCGGCGTCGGCGACCTCGCCACCACCTGCTTCTCCCCTACCGGCCGCAACCGCTCCTGCGGCGAGTTGCTCGGTCGCGGCAAGAAACTCGAACAAGTCCTCGAACAGATCCCCGGCGTCGTCGAGGGCGTGCCCACCACCGAAGCCGTGATGCAGCTCGCGCAGCGCTACCGCGTCGAGATGCCTATCACCGCCGCCGTCCACGAAGTCCTGTTCAACGACATGGACCCGCTCGACGGCATCGCCGCACTCATGTCCCGCGAACCCAAACCCGAGACCGTCGGCTGACTCTGCCACGACCCGCCGCCGCGCTAGACTCTCCGCAATGTCCGCTGCCGCCCCCCCGCCGCTCGACGAAATCACGGAGAACTTCGCGTTCTTCGACACGTGGGAAGACCGCTTCACGTACCTCATCGACCTGGGCAAGCAGCTGCCCGACGTGCCGGCCGAGTACCTCGACGAACCCCACCGCGTGCACGGCTGCCAGTCCAACGTCTGGCTGCACCTCGGTCTTTCGGATGCTCGGACGATCGAACTCCTCGCCAAGTCCGACGCGCACATCGTCAACGGCCTGATCGCCGTGCTCCGCAGCCTGTACCACGGGCAGCCGCTCAACCAAGTGGAAGCCATTGACGCCGCGGCTACCTTCCGCGCCATCGGGCTGGACGAGCACCTCAGCCCCACCCGCCGCAACGGGCTGCACGCGATGATCCAGCGCATCCGCCAACTCGCCGAAGCCAAGGAGAACGCGTGATGCGCATCTTCGACTCCGGCGAAACCCAGAACACCAAGTTTGCCCCGCCGTCCGAGACGGCCGAGGCCGACCCGACGAGGCGCGCGATCATCGACGCGATCAAGCTCGTCTACGACCCCGAGATCCCGGTCAACCTCTACGACCTGGGCCTGATCTACGCCATCCGCGTCAGCGAGAAGACGCGGTCGTGCGTGATCAACATGACGCTGACCAGCGCGAACTGCCCGGAAGCGCAGACGCTGCCGGGCGAGGTGCAGCACGCTGCGGAGTCAGTCGAAGGCATCGACACGGCCCACGTCAACATCGTCTGGGACCCGCCGTGGGACCGCGACATGATGGCCGACGAAGCGAAGCTACACACGGGGTTGATGTGAGGTATCGCGGCGATAAACCGACAGCGTCGGCGTTCTGACCGCCGGGCACGCGAGCGCCTTCGCTTGCGGTTTAGTGCTCCCCCCCGCGCACCAACTCAACAAACCGCCGCCCGCGTTGCTCGTAGTTCTCGAACTGATCCCACGACGCGCACCCGGGCGACAGCAGCACCACCTCGCCGGGCTTTACATGTTCGCGGATCGCCGTGAGTGCTTTGTCGAGCGTCGTACATCGCTTTACGATTGACACGTGTGTCGTCTCGGCGATCCAGTGATTGAGTTTGGCATCACGGCTCTTGAAATGCACGCCATCCCAACCGCACTCGGCGATCGCGGCCTGCGCGATCGCTTTCCCGGTTTCTCCAATCGTGTAGATCGCCTTGCAATGTCTGGACGCGAACCGAGCAACTTCTGAAAGATCACTGCCTTTGTCATATCCGCCGAGGATTGCATGCAAGGTTCCAGGATCGAAGGATTCGAGTGCCAAGCGTGCCGCTTCGGGTGTGGTGCTCTTGGAGTCGTTGACAAACCGAACACCATCAAGCTCGGCAACGTGCGCGAGACGGTGAGGTAGACCGACAAAATCTCTCACCGCCAGGAACGCTTCGCGTGGCGAGCCGACCACCCGGCTGGCAGCGTGGGCCGCCAGCCAAGCATTCTTGACATTGTGTCGGCCCGGAACGCGGAGCGCAACCGGAGCAACATCGTCCAGAGATTCGATCAACTCGACGCCAAGCTGCGGGTGGAATCCATGACTCGAAAAACCGATCAGCAACTCACTTCCCGGGCGCTGATAAGCCGCAATCTCTCGTTTCGCCTTTGCGTATTCGTCAAACGTCCCGTGCCAATCCAAGTGATTCGGCGAAAGATTCGTTACCACCGCGATGTGCGGCGACCATTTCTCTCCCCGCAGGTAGTGCAGCATGAAGCTGCTCAACTCCAGGACCACCCAATCGTCGTCATGGATCTGATCCACGACCGGCAGCAGCGACCCGCCGAGGTTCCCGCCCATCCAAACACCCGGTTGTTCGCTTAGCGTCTTGGCGTCTTGGCGTCTTGGCGTATCGCCCTCCCGCCCGAACGCCTTTCGCAGGATGTGGGCGATCATCGCGGTCGTGGTGCTCTTGCCCGCGGTGCCGGTGACGCCGATGGTGCGCTTCCGGTTGGGCAGTTCGCGCACGAGCAGCACGATCTCGGTCGTCACCGGGACGCCCGCGTTGTGCGCGACCTGGAGGAACTCATTCTTCGGCTTCACGGCCGGGTTGGCCACGACCAGGCTCGCGTCACGGAAGTCCCGCTCGCGGTGCTCGCCTAGCACCAGCGAAACACCGGGAAGGTCCTTCACTTGCTCGATCGAGTCGCGCAGCTCGTCGGCCGACGCCGTATCCGTGACCGTCACATCCGCGCCGCGTGAACTGAGGAACTTCGTCACGCCGACGCCGCCGCCGAACCGGCCGAGCCCCATGACCGTGATGCGCCGCCCGGCGTAGTCCATCCGCGCAGTGTAGAAACCGCTGCTCCCGGGCTCGCGTTTCGAGACGTCTCAACCCGCCTTACGCGGCGTCGCCTCCTGCCGGGCCCGGAGCTTGCGGAACAACGTGCTGGGGTTGATGCCCAGCTCGCGTGCGGCGGCGCGGCGGTTGCCGTGGTGCCGTCCGAGCGCCGCGTCGATCGCGAGGTCTTCGAGCTCGTGGAGGCTCAGCCCGGGGCCGACCGCGCCGCGGGTTAGCGAGGCGATCTCCGGTTCGGTGGGCGTGTGGTGTGACGTCAGCCACGGCGGCAGGTGCTCGGGCAGGATCAGGCCTTCTTCGATCAGCACGAACGCGTGTTCGATGATGTTTTCGAGCTCACGCACGTTGCCCGGGTAGTCGTGGGCCAGCAGCGTCCGCAGGGCCGCGGGCGACAAACCGGCCACATCCTTGCCCTGCTTGCGGTTGAAGTGCGACACGAAGTGCTCGGCCAGCAGCGGGATGTCCTCCCGTCGGTCCGACAAGCTCGGCAGTTGCAGGCGGACCACGTCGATCCGGTACAGCAGGTCGTCGCGGAACTTGCCTCGGCGGACTTGGTCGTGCAGGTCGTGGTGCGTCGCCACGACCACGCGGACGTTGGTGCGGATCGGGGTCACTGAGCCCAACGGTTCGTACTGACGCTCCTGCAGGACGCGCAGCAGGCGGACCTGCATGGCAGGCGAGATGTCGCCGATCTCGTCGAGGAACAACGTACCGCCCTCGGCCGCGGCGAACCGACCGGGCTTGTCGCGGACGGCGTCGGTAAACGCGCCGCGCTTGTGCCCGAACAACTCGGACTCGAGCAGCGTGTCGGGCAAAGCGCCGCAGTTGATCGCGACGAAGGGGCGCTTCTTGCGGGGCGACAGCCGATGCAACGCGCGGGCAACGAGCTCTTTGCCCGTCCCGCTCGCGCCGTCGATCAACACGGTGCTGTCGCTGCGGGCAAAGACGGGCAGCTGCTCGAAGACGCGCTTCATGGCCGAGGCCTGGCCCACGATGCCCTGGAAGGCCACGCGGGCTTCTGCGTCCTCCGCTGTCTGCAGAGCGGGCCAGATGCCGAGTTCGCGGATTGTCAGCACCACGCCCACGACGGTGCCCGGCGGGTCGTCCAGCGGAGCCGCGTCAATCACCAGCTGGCGGGCGTGGGCATCCGGCGCTTCGACGCACACCGGGCCGGTGTGCGCGGGTTGCCCCGAAGCCAGCACGGCCGTCACGGGGTCGTCCGCCGGCCCGTCGAAGTTCAACGGCAAGGCGTCCTGCCAGTGACGACCGGTCGCGCGGTCGGAGATCCCATAATGCTCCTGAGCGTACGGGTTGGCGTCTGTGACGCAGCCGTCCACGTCGACGGTCACGACGCCCAATGGGGCGGCGGCGTGGGCCAGCCGAGCCCAGTCGTGCGCGTCACAACGCGGCGCGGGGGCCGGGTGCCGGCGGCGGGCGCGGCCGAACCTGGAGGCCCCTGAGCCGGGGGCGGCGGGGTGAGGGGTACGAAGGGCTTTGGTGGGTGAGGGGAGGGTATATGCAGACATTTCAGTCGTATTATTGCATTTTGCAACCCACCCGACAAGGGCTCCGCACGACAAACTCGAAAAAACTTTCGGCTGCTATTGGCGCGCTCCGAAACCACACGGCCGGGCCTCGACAGCACGGCTCACGAGCCTCGTCTCCGCCATAAGCTCCGTCAAACTGGATAGTTATGCAGCGCCCGGATGTACGTCGAGCGGGTGTACGCCCACGGGTCCGGGCAGCGGGTGTGGTCCATGCTGCCGCGGAGTTCTTCCAGCGAGTCGTAGCCGTGCTCGTCGAGCCAGTCGGACAGGCCCGAGCAGAGGTCCCGCAGCCGGTCCTCGCCCCGCTGCAGCAGCAGGGACACGACCTGGACGACGGAGGCGCCGCACATGATCGCGCGGATGGCGTCTTCGAGCCTGTGGACGCCGCCGCTGCACGCCAGGTCGATCGGCGTCGCCGAGGACACCAACCCGAGCCAACGCAACCGCGTCGCCAACTCGCCGGGCTCACTGATCGGGTAGGTCCCGCTCATCTCCAGCTCCTCGACGTCGATGTGCGGCTGGTAGGTGCGGTTGAAGAACACCACGGCCTTCGCGCCGGCGTCGTGCAGCTTGGTGCATAGGGGCGGCAGCCCCGCGAAGAACGGCAGCAGTTTCACCGCCAACGGGAGCGCGGTCGCTTGCCGCACGTGTTCGACCAACTGGACCATGCGGTGTTCGATTAGCTCCGTCGTGGCGTGCGCACCGAAGGTGACCTCATAGGCGTTGATCTCGAGCGCGTCGGCGCCGGCCTCTTCGACCTGTTGCGCGTAATCGACCCAGCCGGTGATGCTGTTGCCGTTCAACGACGCGAACACTGGGATGTCAACGGCGGCCTTCACTTTCGCCAGTTGCGTGAGATACTCGTCCGGCCCGTGGCGGAACGCGTCGGTGTCGGGCAGGTACGACAACGCCTCGGGGAAGCTCTCGGCGGGCTCGGCGGTGGCGTGGTGGCTATGCACCTGCTCGGAGACGATCTGTTCCTCGAACAACGAGTGCATCACGATCGCCGACGCCCCGGCGTCTTCCAACCGACGCACACGGTCTAGGTGCCGCGCCATCGGCGAAGCGCCGGGCATGAAGGGGTTCTTCAGCGTCAAACCACAGTATTGGGTGGTCAGGTCCATCGGGAGTTCCTCACGCGGGAGCGGTCGGCTAGGAGGTCGCGGCGCCGTTGGTGGCCGGCTCGGGCTCCGGCTCCCCGAGCGTGATCGCCGCAAGCTGTTGATACAAGGCGATGCGGTCGTGGGCCCAGCGTTCGGCCTGCGCCTCGAGCTGCTCGTACCGGCGGGGGTTCATCTTCTGCACCATGCGGAAACGCGTCTCGTTGGCGTGGAAGTCGCGCACCTTGGCCTTGCCGGGCCGAGCGTCCAACTGCAGCGGGGCCAAGCCTTCCGCGGTGCGGCGCGGGTCGAAGCGGTACAGCGGCCAGACGCCGCAGTCCACGGCCAGCTTCTGCTGTTCGAGCCCGTGGGCCAGGTCGTAGCCGTGCGCGATGCACGGGGAGTACGCGATCACCAGCGACGGGCCGGGGTAGCTTTCGGCTTCCAGCATCGCCTTGACGGTCTGGTTGTCGTTCGCGCCGAGCGCGACAGACGCGACGTAGACATGGCCGTAGCTCATCGCCATCAGGCCGAGGTCTTTCTTATTCGCTTCCTTGCCGGCGGCCGCGAACTTCGCGGCGGCGCCCATCGGCGTGCTCTTGCTCTGCTGGCCGCCGGTGTTCGAATACACCTCAGTGTCCAGCACGAGCACGTTGATGTTGTCGCGTTGCGCGAGCACGTGGTCGAGCCCGCCGTAGCCGATGTCGTAGGCCCAGCCGTCGCCGCCAAGCACCCAGACGCTGCGGTCGATCAGCGTGGTCAGCAGGGACCGGAGTGATTCGGCCTCCGGCTCCTTGATCGAGCCCAGCGCATCGCGGAGTTTCACCAGCGTGTCCCGGTGTTCTTCGGTCGCGGCGTGACCGGTCATGACGGCGTTCGTCACCGCGTCGACCAGGCCCACGTCGAGCTTGCCGGTGAGCCGGCTGAGCAGCGACATCGCTGTGGCCCGCTGCGTGTCCGCGGCCAGACGCATGCCGTAACCGAACTCGGCGTTGTCCTCGAACAGCGAGTTCGCCCACGACGGCCCGCGGCCCTTCGCGTCCGTGCAGTACGGCGTGGTGGGCAGGTTGCCGCCGTAGATCGACGAGCAGCCGGTCGCGTTGGCGATCAGCATCCGTGAGCCGAAGAGTTGAGAGATCAGTTTGACGTAAGGCGTCTCGCCGCAGCCCGCGCACGCGCCGCTGAACTCGAACAACGGCTGGAGGAACTGAGAGCCCTTTGCATCGAGGCGCACGATCCGGTCGCGCGGCGGCTCGGGCAGCGACTCGAACTTCGTCCAGTTCGCGCGTTCGGCGTCGAGGTGCGGCTGCCGCGGTTCCATGTTGATCGCCTTGCGCCGCGGCTCCTTGCGGTTCTTCGCGGGGCAGGCCATCACACACAGGTGGCAACCCGTGCAGTCGTCCGGCGCGACCTGCACGGTGTACTTCATCCCCTTGAAATCCTTGGCGCGGTAGTCCACGCTGCGGTAGCCCTCGGGCGCGTCGCTCAGTTCGTCGGGCTCGAAGGCCTTGATGCGGATCGACGCGTGCGGGCAGACGAGCGCGCACTTGCCGCACTGGGTGCAGACCGCGGGGTCCCAGACCGGGATCTCCGACGCGATGCCTCGCTTCTCCCACTGCGTCGTCGCCGTGGGCCAGGTCCCGTCGGCCGGGAGCGCGCTGACCGGGAGCAGGTCACCTTCGCCAGCCATGATCTTCGCGGTGATACGCTGCACGAAGTCCGGCGCTTCCGCGGGGACGACCGGCGGGCACGAGTGGGTCGCGGTCACGTCGTCCGGCACGTCGACCTCGTGCAGGTGTTCGAGCGCGGCGTCGACGGCAGCGTAGTTGCGGCGGACGATCTCCTCGCCCTTCTTGCCGTAGGTCTTCTTGATGGCGGCCTTGATCTGCTCGATCGCCTGATCGCGAGGCAGCACACCGGAGATGCCGAAGAAACACGCCTGCATCACCGTGTTGATGCGGTTCCCCATGCCCGCGTCCCGGGCGACCTTGAGGGCGTCGATGACGTAGAACCGCAACTGCTTCTCGATGATCTGCGACTGAGCCTCGGTCGGCAGGTGCGACCAGACCTCGTCGGGGTCGTACGGCGCGTTGAGCAGGAACACCGCTCCGTCGGCGGCGACGTCGAGCACGTCGAACTTGTCCAGGAACACGAACTGGTGGCAGGCCACGAACTTCGCCCGACGGATCAGGTACGGCGCCCTGACCGCTTCGGGGCCGAAGCGGACGTGCGACGTCGTCATCGCGCCCGACTTCTTGGAGTCGTAGACGAAGTAACCCTGGCCGAAGTTGTCGGTCTGCTCGCCGATGATCTTGATGGTGTTCTTGTTTGCGCCCACGGTGCCGTCGGCACCGAGGCCGTAGAACACCGCGCGGTGCGCGTCCTCGGGCTCGATGGCGAAGCCCTCGTCCCAGATCAGCGAGGTGTTCGTCACGTCGTCGAGGATGCCGACGGTGAAACTGTTCTTCGGGTCGGCCTGGCCGAGTTCGTCGAACACGGCTTTGACCATGGCCGGGGTGAACTCTTTCGAGGACAAACCGTATCGGCCGCCGACCACGCCGGGCGGCGTTGCGAAGTGGTTGCCGGTGGAGCGCTCGTGCTGCGCCAGCGCCGCGACGACGTCGAGGTACAGCGGCTCGCCGGTCGCGCCAGGCTCCTTGGTGCGATCCAACACGGCGATCTGTTTGGTGGTCTTGGGCAGCGACTGGATGAAGGGCTCGACCGCGAACGGCCGGTACAGCCGGACGCTGACCACGCCGACCTTCTCGCCGCGTTCGGCGAGGAACTTGGCGGTCTCCTCGGCCGTCTCCGCCCCGGACCCCATCGCGACAATCACACGCTCGGCCTTGGGGTGCCCGGCGTAGTCGAAGAGGCGGTACGGACGCCCGGTCAGCTCGGCGAACCGGTCCATTACCTGTTGCACAATGCCGGGCGTGTCCCGATACCGGGGATTCACGGCCTCGCGGGTCTGGAAGAAGACGTCGGGGTTCTGGGCCGTGCCGCGGATGCTCGGCGACTCGGGGTTCAGCGCCCGGCCTCGGAACACGTTCAGCTTCGTGTCGTCGAACAACTGCTGCAGCAAGTCGTCGGCGAGGGGCTCGATCGTGTTGACCTCGTGTGACGTGCGGAAGCCGTCGAAGAAGTGCATCACCGGCAACGATGCCTCGAGGGTGGCGGCGTGACTGATCGCGGCAAGGTCTTGGGCCTCCTGGACGCCGCGTGAAGCGAGCATGACGAACCCGGTCTGCCGGGCCGACATCACGTCGGAGTGGTCGCCGAAGATCGACAGCGCGTGCGTCGCCAGCGTGCGGGCGGCGACATGCATCACAAACGGCAACTGCTCGCCGGCAATCTTGTACATGTTCGGCAGCATCAGCAGCAGGCCCTGCGACGCCGTGAACGTCGTGACCAAGCTTCCCAACTGCAACGCCCCGTGCACCGCGCCGGCGGCGCCGCCCTCTGACTGCATCTCGACGATCCGGGGCACGACGCCCCAGAGGTTCTCCCGGCCCTGAGCGGACCACTGGTCGGCGAACTCGCCCATCGGCGACGACGGCGTGATCGGGTAGATCACGGCGATCTCGCTGAGGCGGTGGGCGACGGCGGCAACGGCTTCGTTGGCGTCGAGGGTGATCGGAGCGGCGACGGTGTGGGTAATGGTCATGGCGGTATCCCTTGCCCGACGGCTGCGAGATCGGTGCCAAAGTGAACGCCCGGAATCCGCGGCAGGACGAAGCATCCCGATGCCACGCCACCCGCACGCGACGCGAAACGCACGCCGTTAAAACCGAGG
>JANQPR010000109.1 GCA_028285385.1 Phycisphaera sp. | reverse complement strand
GACCCACGGCGACAGCGCGATCACCGCGCCGAACTTGTCGGGGTTCAGGCGAGCGACTTCGAGGGCGGCCCGGCCGCCCAACGCCGCGCCGGCGATCGTGGTGTCCTCGCGCTGGTCGGAGACGCGGTACTGTTCGGCGATGAACGGCATGAGCTTCTCGACAAAGTGCGTCGCGTAGGCCTCGATGCCCGGGCCGTACTCGGCGTCGCGGTCCTCGGTGTTGTAGACGCCGACGATGATGCACGGCTCGATCGCGCCGCTCCCAATCAGCGACTGCGTGGTCTCGTCCAGCCGCCACTCGACACCGGCGAACGTGGTTGCCTCGTTGAAGAGGTTCTGACCGTCGTTGACGTACACAACCGGGTAGGTCTTGTCGGGGTTGGCGTCGTAGTCCGGCGGGAGATAGACGATCAGGCTGCGCGGCTTGGTCGCGTCGACGGTGGAAAAGAAGCGGCGCTCGTGGGTGATGATGTTGCCGGTGGTGGTGATCCGGCCGGGCACGGTCTCGCCCTTGTCGACCCAGGCTTCGACTTCGGCCACGACGTTCTCGCCCGGCTTCACGGTGAACTTGCGGTTCGGGACGTCTTCGTCGTCCACGGTGCGTTCGACGGTGCTCCACGCGCCGCGGGTGACCTTGAACTCGCGCTCGATCCCCGAGAGCAACTCGCAGGTGCCGGTGTGCGTGCCGTCGGGTTGCGGCTCGAGCGGCAGGCCCGCGGCGTCCCACGACCCGAGCAGCGGGTGGCTCCCGGAGATGTAGATGGTCTGGTCGCCCGGCGTCGAGTCGGCGGGGGGCTTGACGACGAAGGTCACCGGCACGACCTCGCGCTCGTTGCTTTCGGCGAGGAGCGTGTCGACCTGGGCCTGTGAGCCCGCGATCTGTTGCTGCTTCCAGAAGTACAGGCCGCCGAACGCCAAGACCGCCACGGCCAACAACACGGGGATCGCCACTTTCATCGGGGTGCCTCGGAGAGAAAGAGCCAGCGGAAGCGACGCGACGCCGGGACGCCGCGGGTGAATCACGATGAGCGGATTGTAAATCGAACCCGCACGTAGCGAAACCCGAACGAACCGCGGAGCCGCTGGAAAGAAAGAGCCCGAGCCGCGATGGCTCGGGCTGACTGGCTGTGCTTGGGGTTAGCGCTAACGCACGACGGCAGGGTGCCGCTTCAGGCGTTGCCGGCGGCCTCGGCCTTGGCCTCATCGCCGTCGGCGTTCGCGTCGCCCTCGGCGGCTTCGCCTTCTTCGGTCTGTTCCTCGTCCTCTTCCATCGGCCGGTCGCTCACGACCTGCAGTGTGATGTCCGTCTTGAGGTCCTTGTTAATCACGATCGGGATGTGGTACGTGTCGAGGCGCTTGATCTGCTCGCCCAGGCGGACGTGTCGGTCCTCGACCTCGAAGCCGGCCTCGCGCAGCAACTCGGCGATCTCGTGCTGCGACACGCCGCCGAACAACACGCCCTGGTCGTTGGCGCTGCGCTCGATCTTGAGCTCGTGGTCGTGCAGCTTCTCGATCATCGCGGCCTGCTCGGCGGCGAGTTTCTCTAGCTCGGCCTTGACCTGAGCGCGGCGCTCGGCGAGCGCTTCGACCTTCTCTGGCGTCGGTGTCTCGGCCAGGCCGCGGGGCAGCAGGAAGTTCCGGGCGTAGCCGGCCTTGACTTTGACGACGTCGCCGACGATGCCGAGGTTGTCGACGGTGTCCAGCAGCAGCAGTTCGTGGGAGCGGGCCATGGTGGTTCCTGTCCTCTGAGAGAGAGTTAGACACGCCGTGCAACGGGACGACGCATCAGGAGAGAGTTGATCGCGGGTTTGCGATCAGAACGGGATGTCGTCTTCAGCGATCGGCTCGTGGGCCGGGCCGCCGGAGGGCGCGGCGTAGGTGCTCTGGCCACCGCCGCCGGAAGAACGGCCGCCGCCACCCGAGTCGCTCTTGCTGTCGCAGAACGACCACTGGTCGATCACGACCTTGAGCTTGGAGCGTTTCTGGCCGGACTGCCGGTCGTCCCACTGCTCGTAGCGGAGCTTGCCCTCGATCAGGATCGGCCGGCCCTTGCTGAAGAACCGGCTGATGCTCTCGGCGGACTTGCCGAACGCGGTGCAGTCGATGAAGTTGGGCCGGTCGACCCACTCGCCGGACTGCTTGTCCTGGTACCGGTCGTTCACGGCCAGCCCGATGTCCACGACGGGCATGTTGCTGGGCAGGTGCCGCAGCTCCGGGTCGCGGGTCAGGTTGCCCATCAGGATGACGCGGTTGTAGCTGGCCATGGGGCAGGCTCCGGGCGTGGCTTGCGCGGCCGGATTCAGGCGTCGGACGTCGCGAGTTCTTCCTGGACCGGCGCGTTCTTGCCTTCTTCGATCACCGCGTTGAGTTCGGTCTCGCCGAAGTGGTCGCAGCGGGTGAACAGCACGCGGATCACGTCCTCGGAGAGGTTGCAGTCGCGCTCGATGTTGGCGATCTGGAACGGGGCCACGCGGAAGTGCGCGATGATGAACGTGCCGCGCTTCTGCCCGGCGATTGGGTACGCGAGCTTGCGGTCGTCCCACTTACGCAGGGCGACGGTCTCGGCTTCGGCGCGGTCGAGCATGCCGCGGACCAGGTCGAGCGCCTCGCCGAGGCTGGCGGACACGGACGCCTGGCTCACGAGGAACAGGCCTTCGTATAGACGGGGGGTAGTGTCGGGCATGGGGGTCTTTCGTCGGGAAGCAGTGGGGGCTTCCGGGGGCAAACGCCCGGTGTCCCCGGGCGACGATGCCGGGGCCTGGGATCCCGCGAGGGACCGGGCGATTTGGCGGAACGGGAGAGTGTATCAACCCCCGAGATTCGGTGCAGCCCGGCCTGTTGGCCCGTTCGGTCGCCATGATTAGGACAAGTCCTAGGTGTCGGCCACGGGGTGATCCGCGAGGCTAGCCGGCTCGCTTATCTGGGTCCCGCCCTGATCCGTCGCCTGTGAGCCCGCCATGAGAGAGAAGCTGTCGTACGTCCTGCTGGCCTACACGGCGGCCGCCGCTTTGGCTGCCCCTTGTTCGGGCCACGCACAGTCCGACCCGTCGAACTTCGATGTCGTCACCGACTACCCGTTCACGGTGTTGGGCAATACGGTCCTAGGCCCGTTGCCGAACACCGAAACTTCCTTTGCGGGCACCACGGCCCAGCTCAACTTCAACGCCGGGAGCACCACGAAGAACAACACCGTCACCGAGCCCGGCAACGAGGTGAACGCGTTCGCAGGCTCGACCGTGGACAACCTCACCCTCGGGGCTGGCAACACCTTCCACCTCCTGGGGGGCAGCGTGGTCAACGGGCTGGAAAGCGAGGGGGTTGTGAACCTATCCGCGGGCGGTGTCGTGGGCAGGTTTGGGGCTCTCCGGCTCGGTCCAGGGTTTTCTGCGCAGCGGCGTGACGACTGACTTGATTGTCGTGAGTGACACCAGCCAACTCACCGTTACTGGCGGCAGCGTGGACACCATCCTCGCCACGTTCAGTGAAGGCCCGGTCAACATCTCGGGGGGCACGTTCGGCGAACTCGATGCGCTCGGCGGGACTCTCACCGTTTCCGGCGGGGAGGTGCTCGGCGAGTTCGAGGTAAACCTCGAGACCAACGCCGAGGTGACGGGTGGCACTTTCCAGGGTCGCACCCTCGTCACGGGCGACGCGGAACTTCACATCGCCGGGGGCAGCTTCAGCGACGAGCGGTTCATCGTCGGCGGCCTGAGCCGCGTCACTGTCTCCGGCGGCACGTTCGGCATGGACACCGACATCAGCAGTCAGGCGGCGACCACGATCTACGGCGGCACGTTCGGGCCGGACTTCGACGTTGCGGCCGACCGCACGCTGAACCTGATCGGCACGCGGTTCCTCTTCGACGGGTTGGACATGACTGCCGCGATCGCCCAGGCCGGCGTCATGGTGCTGGACACGGCCAACCCGCCGTTGTTGCTCGAGGTCGAGTTCGCCAACGGTCAGTCGACGACGTTCCAGTTCGTTCCCGAAGCGCCGCTGCAGGGCCCCGAACTCTCGACGCTCGCGGCGACCGCCACTGTCAACCTCCTGGTGGGTGCCGGGCCGATCGAGGGCGACTACAACAGCAACGGCCAGGTCGAGCAGGGTGACCTGGACCTCGTGCTACAGAACTGGGGCGTCGACGTCACCGTGACCAACATCCCCGTGGGGTGGGTCAACGACCTACCAGACGGCCAGATCGACCAGGCCGAACTCGACGGGGTGCTCCAGAACTGGGGGGCAACTAACGTGCCGAACTTCGGGGGGGCGTCGGTCCCGGAGCCGGTCAGTTTTGGGATGATCCAGTTCGCGCTTGCTGGTTTGCTGCGCTGCCGCCGCGGGTGAGGTGGTGAACCAAGCGAGCACTTCGGATTCAATCTGGTTTCGTGTTGTAGCGGTTCATCGCTGCGTCGATGCCCTCGGCGAGCCAAGTCTCGACCGCGTCGCAGGCGCGGGTCAGGGCCGGGTCGAGCGCGTCGAGTTGGTCGGCGGTGAACTTGCCGAGCACGTAGTCCGCTTGCGGCACGCGGCCGGGGGGCGGGTCGATGCCGATCCGCAGTCGGGGGTAGTCGCGGGTGCCCAGGGCGCGTTCGAGGTCCTTGAGCCCGTTGTGCCCGCCGGGCGAGCCCGAAGCGCGGAGGCGGATCGACCCCAGCGGAAGCGCGGCCTCGTCGACGAGCACGAGGATGTCGGCCGGTTCGAGCTTGTAGAAAGCCCGTGCCTCGCCGACGGCCAGGCCCGAGCGGTTCATGTACGTGGTCGGCTGCATGAGCAAGACGCGGTGCAAGTCGCCGCCCACGCCGATCGCGCCCTCGAGCACGCCGGCGTGGAACTTGGACTTCGGCCCGGCGAACCCGTGTCGTTGCGCGAGGCGGTCGACGGCCATGAACCCGGCGTTGTGCCGGGTCTTGGCGTACTCGGGTCCGGGGTTGCCCAGGCCGACGATGAGTTTCATGGGATTGCTCGGTTCCCCTAACCCCTCCTGGTGGGTAGGGGAGTAGAGCATCACTCCTTGTCTTCGCCGTCCTCTTCCTTCTTGCCCTTGTCGATCACCTCGGGCTCGGCACCGTCGGCGGCTTCGCCTTCTTCGCCGGCAGTCGGCTCGGGCTGCTCGGCCTGGACGGAGATCTGCGCGACAAGCTTCTCGGCCTCGTCCACCGCGGTCACGCCCGCCGGGAGCGTCAACTCCGAGACGTTCAGCGAGCCGTCGACGTCGAGTTCGCTGATGTCGTGCTCGATCGCCTCGGGGATGTTGTTGGCCTTGCAACGGACGGTCAGCGTCGTCATCTGCTGGTTCAGCAACGCGCCGGCGGTCTTGAGGCCCACGGCATCGCCGGTGAGTTCGATGCCGACTTCGACCTCGACGTCCTCGTCCAGGTTGACGATGGCGAGGTCCGCGTGGACGGGGTCGCGGTCGAGGTAGTCGTACTGCACGTCCTTGAGCAGGCAGGGCGTGGCTTGGCCGTCGACCATGACCTCGACGAGGTGGGCGTGGCCGGCGACGACGCCCTCGAACTCGCGGGTGTCGACGGAGGCGTGGACGGGGTCGTGCCCGTGGCCGTAGATCACGACGGGCAGCCGGCCTTCGGCGCGGAGGCGCTTGGCGTAGCGGGTTCCGATCTTGTCGCGCTTCTGGGTCTCGAGGCGGGGGGTTTCGGTGGCCATGGTTCTTTCCTTTCGTGTGTTTCGCGTTCGCGTGTGTGTGTTGGTGCTTTGGGGCTCAGCGCTTGGCGCCGGTGTCGCGTTTGAACAGCGACGAGACGGAGCGGTTGTGGTGGATGCGGTCGATCGCGTTGCCGAGCAGTTCGGCGACGGAGAGCTCGCCGAGCTTGTCCTGGATCGGCTCGCACCGGCGGTCGCAGGGGATGGTGTCGGTGACGTAGACCTTGCTGATCGGGGCGTCGCGGATGCGTTCGAGCGCGAGCCCGACGAACACGCCGTGGGTCGCGGCGGCGACGACGTCCTTGGCGCCGTGCTTGGTGACCAGCTTCGCGGCCTCGCAGATCGTGCCGGCCGTGCTGATCATGTCGTCGACCATGAGCACGGTCTTGCCGTCGACCTCGCCGATGATGTTGGCCATCTCGACCGAGTCGCCTCCTTTGCGACGCTTGTCGATGATCGCGAACTCGGCATTGAGCTGCTGGGCGTACTTGCTGGCAACCTTGACGTTGCCGACGTCCGGCGAGACGACGCACAGGTTCCCCGCGTCCGCCAACGGCTGCAGCGCTTCGAGCAGCACGGGCGAGGCGTTGAGGTGGTCTACTGGCAGGTCGAAGAAGCCCTGGATCTGTGCGGCGTGCAGGTCCATGCACACGACGCGGTCGGCGCCGGCGGCGGTGATCAGGTTCGCCACCAGCTTCGCGGTGATCGGGACCCGGCCCTCGTCCTTGCGGTCCTGCCGGGCGTAGCCGAAGTACGGGATGACGGCCGTGATCCGCGACGCCGATGCACGCTTGAGGCAGTCGATGTAGATCAACAGCTCCATCAGGTGCGCGTTGACCGGGTGGTGCGTGCTCTGGACGATGAAGCAGTCCTTACCGCGCACGTCTTCCTCGATCTTGACGAACACCTCGCCGTCGGGGAACAGGTCCGTGTGCCCCTGGCCCAGCGGGATGGAGAGGTGCCGGCAGATGCGCTCGGTGAGCGAGCGCGACGCCCGGCCGCAGAAGATCTTCAGGTTCTCGGCGTCGGACTGGCTCACGTTGGCTCCAATCGTTTGGGTCCGCGAGAGTTCCGGTTGAGGGCTTGGCCGGCTCATCGCACCGTCGCCTCCAATCGCTTCCGCATCACGCGGTCGACCACGGCCAGGTCGTCGAGCGTGTTGATACCCAGCACGTCCTCGGCGGGGACGGTGTCGAGCAACGCGACCGTCTCGCCCTGCTGCTTGAGCATGCCGGGCACGTCGGTCAGGTAGTACTCGCCTTGGGCGTTGTCGCTGCGGAGGTTCTTGAGCTGCGCGAACAGGTCCGCGGCGCGGAAGCAGTAGTACGACGGGTTGACCTCGTTGACGGCGAGCTGCTCGGGCGTCGCGTCCTTCTGCTCGACGATGCGGTCAAACCCGCCGGACGAGTCGCGCAGAACACGCCCGTAGCCGGAGGGGTCGTCGAGCCGGGCGGTGGCGAGCGTCGCGGCGGCGTTGCGGTCCCGGTGTGTCGCGATCAGGTCGGCAAGGATGCCCGTTCGGATCAACGGCATGTCGCCGCAGAGCACCAGCACATCGCAGGTAGCCCCTTCGGACGCCGACTCGGCCATCATCGCGGCGTGCCCGGTGCCGAGGCGCTCGGTCTGTTCGACGAACACGACGCCCGGTTCGTCCGCCAACGCTTCCCGCACCAGCTCACCGCGGTAGCCGATCACGACGACGACCTTCTCGGCGCCGGCTTGTTTCGCCGCGTCGACCACCCAGCCCAGCATCGGCCGGCCCGCGACCTCGTGCAGCACCTTGGGCAGGTCGCTGTTCATGCGCGTGCCCTGCCCGGCGGCGAGGACGATCGCCGACAGAGGGGCCGCGGGCGCGGCTGCGCCCGGCGTGGAGGTGGGTGGGTTGTCCGACATGATTCACTTCGCGGCGGGAAGAAGTAGCAGGCCCACAGGGACTCGAACCCCGACTCTCAGTACCAAAAACTGATGTGCTACCATTACACCATGGGCCTAAACGCGTCTCCGTAGCGGGTCCGAAACAGAACGGTGCCGGGGTGTGAGGTCGGGGACGCAAGCGAAGGGGGGTCGCCGATCTGCACCCAAACTGGCCCGTGTTCCGGTGGAGGCGTCGACACCGCGAAGCCAGATCAACCGAAGAGGGCCCGGCCGCGGGAGTCGCTGGGCCGAACCGACGCCGGGGTCGATTCCGCCGCTGTCCGAGCCGTCGCCCAATTCGGGGGCCACGCCTCGGTCGGCTTCTTCCGCGGCGAGAGTGTAGCGGCAGCCGAGCGGTGTGCCAAAAACCCGCGCGACGCGCCGAGCGTCCGGGGCGGGGTCACATCCGCGCGAGCATCATCGCCTCGGGGCGTTCGGGTTGGCCGGTGCGGGCCGAGAGCAACATCGCTTGGATGCACGCCAGAGCGTGGCGGTCGACGGTCGGGTTGGCGGGCATCGGCGGGCGGTCGAGCAGGTGGCGCCAGTGGTCGGCGAGCAGGTCGAGGAACGCGACCCGGTCCGGCGCGTCGGGGGGGCTTCCGTCGTCCCCCTGCGTTTCATCGTTGTCGTCTTGCCCGCGGTGGTGCAGGCGGTATCGGCCGTCACTGACGACCAGCTCGCCCATGGGCCCGGCGGCGTACAGCGACCGGTGGGTGTCGCCGGCGTCGTCGTCGAGGTAGAGCGTCACCGCCGAGCCGTCCGGCCCGCGGGCCATCGCGCTGAGCTTGCCCGTCATGTCGGAGGGCCGGTGGGGCGTGTGTTGGCCCGACACCTCGACGAACGTCGCGTCGATGGTTTCGGGCAGTTCGACGAAGCCCAAAGCCGTGCGCCACGCGTCGAAGGCGCGAGCGAACAGCGAGCCGTGCCCCGGCTGCCCCCGGCTGTGCAGCAGCAGGTGTGCCGGTCGGCCGACGGTGGCGTAGGGGTCGGCGGCGGCGAGGAACCCGGGGCTGCGCTCGAAGCGAGGCGTGAGGATCACACGGCCGGCGGTGTCGGGGGCGTTGAGCAGCTCCAGCCCCTCGGCGTCGGCGGCGGGCGGTTCGATGCTGAGCACGATCGTGCCATCGGCGGCCACGGCCTTCAGTTCCGCCGGCTTGGGCATGACCGACGACGCGACCAGGAGGGACGCCGTGGGGCGGGCCACGCCTCTCGCCCGGAAGGCTCGG
>JANQPR010000097.1 GCA_028285385.1 Phycisphaera sp. | reverse complement strand
TGCCCAACTGGCCGGGCCTGGGCGTGCCGATGGTGCAGATCAAGGCCGGCGACCCGCTGGTGTTCACGGGCGCGATGGCGGCGTTGACGGTCGTGGGGCTGGGCCGGTCGCGGGCGGTGTGGTGGACGCTGCCGTTGGCGGCACTGATCGCGGTGCATGGCACAGTCAGCCGGGGCGGGCTGATCTCGTTCTGCCTGGCGTTCGTGATCGCGTTCGCGGCGTTCCCGAAGGCGAGCTGGCCGTGGCGGCTGGTCGTGATGGGGCTGGTGCTGGTCACGGCGCTGATCACGATCGACCCGTCGATCAAGATCCCGGGCCGGCAGCGCGAGTTCTCCGTGCAGCAGATGGCGATCAACTTCTACAGCACGTTCGCCAGCACCGACGCCGGCGACCTGCAGGACACCAAGACGTGGCGGCTGGAGTGGTGGGGCCAGATCGTCGGCTACACGTTTGGCGGCGAGCACTTCTGGACCGGCAAGGGCTTCGGCATCAACCTCGCCGACAGCGACGGGTTTCAGGTCGACCTGGAGAACAACTCGCTGCGCTCGCCGCACAACGGGCACCTGACGCTGCTCGCGCGCGGCGGCGTGCCCGCGTTCCTGTTGTGGTGCGGGGTGCACGGGTCGTGGTGCGCGGCCGTGCTGCTGGGGTATCTGCGCTGCCGGGTGCGGCGGTGGCGGAACTGGCAGCGTTACTTCGTCTGGGTCGGGGCGGCGTATACAGCGACGGTGTTCCACGCGAGCTTCGACGTGTACCTCGAGAACCCGATGGGCGGCGTCTGGCTGTGGTCGATCGTCGGCCTCGGGCTAGCGGGGGTCTACCTCGCGCCGCGGTGGCCGACGCTGCTGGACGCGCTGCCGGGCGACGCCACGACCACCGATCACCAACCGATCGTGGCCGAAGGGGACGTGATGAAACGCAGTGACTCGAACAGGGGATGGGAGCAAGCCGTGTGACGCCGGGCGTGTACATCACCACGAGTTGGGACGACGGGCACCCGTGTGACCTGCGCATCGCGCAGCTGCTGGAGCGGTACGGGCTGGCCGGGACGTTCTACGTCCCACGCGAGCACCCGGAGGGCACGATCCCGCCGAGCCGGTACGCCACCTTCGGCCCGAGCGTCGAACTTGGCGCCCACACGATCCACCACGAGGCGCTCGCGTGGATTGACGACGCCCGTGCGCGACGGGAGATCGCCGAGTCTAAAGACTGGATCGAGCAGCACACCGGAACACATTGCCCGGTGTTCTGCCCGCCGCGGGGCAAGTTCCACCGCCGGCACCTGGACATGATGGTCGACGCCGGCTTCGACGGGGCGCGGACCGTCGAGGCGTGGTCGCTGGATGCGCCCCGGCCCTACGCCAACCCACATCGCGCGTTCCACGTGATGCCGACGACCGTGCAGGCGTACCCGAATGTCGCGCTGGGGAACCTCCGCAACGTGATCAAGCGTCGTTCGCTCTGCGGGTTGGTACGGTTCGTGCGCTGCGGCTTCGGGCGCGACTGGACGCACAGCCTGGTGTGCAGCCTCGACACGGCGGTGCGGCGCGGGCACGGCGTCGTCCACCTTTGGGGCCACGGCTGGGAGATCGCAGCACAGAAACAGTGGCCGCAGGTCGACGCCGTGTTCCGAGAGTTGTCGCGCCGGGTCCGCGCCCGGCAGGCCCGCGCCGTGACTAACGGGCAGCTCGTCGCCCTCTGCCGGGGCGACGCCGACGCCCCACCCGACGCTCCCGCTCGGCCCGTCGCCACGCCCCCGCCGCGCCCCTTGGCCCACGCCTCGTAGCTTGCCACGGCGCGAATCTGGGGAAGCCGTGCGGCTCGTCACGCGTCGCACCCTCCGCCGACCCCGCCACACCGAACCAACCCCTCACCGTTTCCCGAGTCCTCGATTACAATCACGCTGTCGGACGGACTCGACAGCGCCGCCAGCTCCAGGAGTCCGACCCGTGTACCTGCCCGCCCCCGAACCCTCCGTCACCCGGACTCCGCCGTCGGCGCCGCCGGCCACACCGTCCACCGCGCCCGCCTGGCACGACCGCTCGATCTTCGAGGTGATGTGGAACGCGCGCGGCCCGATCGTTGCCCTCGCGCTGCTCGGCTTCTTCCTGGGCATCGGCGTGTGGATCGTCCGGCCGTCGGTATACGAAGCGGCGGCCTCCGTCTACGTGCACCGCCCCACCGCCAGCTCCGACAACAACCCGTTCCGCTCCGACGGCGCGACCGCGGCCGGCCCGTCCGCTCAGGAAGCCGTGATGAAGTCGCACGCCGTACTCTCGGCCGTGCTCGATCAACCCGGCATCGGTGACGGCGAAACGCTCGGCAACGAAGGCGACAAGCTCTCCTACCTCGCCAAGAAGATCCGCGTCGGCGTCGCCGACGACAAGGAGACGTTTACGGTCCGCTTCCGCTCGACCGACCCGCAAGAGGCGGCGGACGTCGTCAACGCCGTGGTCAACCAGTACATCCAGACGCAGCGTCGCCGGGCGATGCTGCCGCTGGGCGGGTTGCTGGGCGACGACGCCGAGGCCGAGGTGTCGGACACGACGGTGCAGGCGACGCTCAACGCGTTCGCGGTGAACGTGGCCTCGCGCGAGATGATGTCTCGCCTCGCCGAGCAGGCGCTCAGCCGCTTGAACGAGGAAGTGATCGACGCGTCGCTGAACCTGGAAGCCGCGGAGAACCGTGTCGCCGCCGCCGAGGCCGCCGCGGGCGACGCGGACGAGTTGCTTCAACTCGCCATGGACGACACGGGCACGTTTGGCTACGACCAGACGGCCATCGAGCAGATCCGTCGGATCGAGATCGCGCTCAACACCGCCAAGACCCGCTACCGCGCCGCCCAGAAAGTGCTGGGGCCGCAACACCCCGTGTACCGCACCTACGCCTCCGACGTCGAGGTCCTGACCGGGCAGTTGCGGCAAGCTCGCGAGTCCACCGCCGAGAACCTGCTCGACACCTTCGCCAAGGCCAAGCAGCAAGCCGAGGCCCGCTTCCACCGACTGCAGCAGCGCGTCGCCGCCACCCGGGCAGCCGCGGCGCAGATCGACCAACTCGCCATCGAGGTGCTCGACCCCGCGACGCCGCCGCGCAAGCGCGCGTCGCCCAAGCTGCTCGTCCACGCGGCCGCGGGCACCCTGCTGGGCCTCTTCGCCGGGACGCTGCTGGGGCTGATCGGCGAAGTCCGCCGCGTCGCCGAGGCGCACGTACGGTTCGAGGAGCAGGCCGGCGACGCCGCGGCGCCCGGTGGGTTCCTCCCCGCACCCGGCGGCGTCACCGCTGCGGCCTATGGCCAACTCGGGTGGGACCGCCCCGCTCCGGCCAACGAGCCGCCGCCACTGCTGGGCACCATCCCCCGCATCGCCGCGACGCACCGGCTCGTCGGGCCCGGTTACGACCGAGCGGCCGACTCCGTGCACCAGGTCCGCGCCGTGCTCCAAGCCATCGCGCGGCAACAGGAACTCAAATCTGTCGCGTTCGTCTCGCCGCGCCGCGGCACCGGACGCACCAGCGTGTCCATCGGCGTCGCCTCGTCGCTCGCCACCGCCGGGACGCGCGTCCTCGCCGTCGACGGCGACCTCTCCGGCCGGCTTGCGCGCCGCCAGCAGGCCGCCGCCGAGGAACGCGGCCTTACGCCCCGACGCCCCGACGCCAACCTCGCCGGCATGGCCGAGTCCTGCGGGCACTTCGACCCGGACGCCGACGCCGACTCCGCCGGCAGCGCTGCTGAGCCGGCCAACGGCAACGGCCACCACCAACACGCCAACGGTGCCCGTCACGAGTCGCGTTCGGACCTAGGCCCGCTCGGCATCGCCGGCTACCTCGACGGCGAGCCGCTCGAAGACTGCCTCAAGCCCGCCCGGACCGACGCCCTCGCCTTCCTCCCGGCCAACACCGCCGAGGAACGACACCTCGGCGTCTTCTCCGACCGCAAGATCGCCGACCTCATCGACCAGACCCGTGACCACTTCGACCTGATCCTCTTCGATTCCGGACCGGTGCCCGGCTCGCTCGAATCGCTCACCATCGCCAGCGTCGTCGACGGCGTCGTCATCGTCCTCGAAGAAGGCCACGACGTCGCCGAGTACCAGCGCACGTTGCAGCACCTCCGCGTGATCAACGCCAAGGTGCTCGGCGTCGTGGTCAACAAAGCAGACGGCAACGACGACCGTTTCCGGGCCGCCCACGGCTCCGACGACGCGGGCCACGAGCAGGCCGACGCCGAAACCGCCGCCGGACACACCGCCGCGGGCTCGGGCATCCTCGCCGCCTCGGTCTTCACCGACGCGCAGTCCGGCTACCGCGAGGAGGACTGGGAACTCACCGCCGTCAACGACCTGCTCCCCGACGCCGACCTGCCCGAGGTCGAAACCAAGCCGAACTGACCGAGCCCAGGGAAGAAGCCGCCGGTGCAGCCGCTCCGGCGGGGTCGCTGAATCCAGCTGACAACTCAGTCGCTCACGCGTACGACGCGCTCTGCGCCTCGCCGCGCTGGCGCCGCGCCTTGGCTCGTTCTTTCCCAAGCTTGGCGACGACGCCACGCCTCCGCAACTCGGCCAGCGGGTCTGCCGTCAACCCCTTGGACTTCCGCCACTTGGTCAGGATCGGCGTCACGTCCGCGTCGAACGCCGCCTTCAGCAGCGACTCCGCCCCGGTGATATCCCCCTTCGATTGCGCCTTCAACAGCGCCGCACGGTCGACCAGGCACGCCTTCACGAACAGCTTCTGCGCCTCGCACACCGTCTGCACCATCGCCTCGAGCTTAGGCTTGAGGTTGTGCGACTGGTCGATCATGTAGTCGATCTTCGTCGTGCCGTAGTCCTTGCCCGCGTCGAACTCGAACTGGCAGATCTCGTGGAAGATACGGAACACGGCGTACGGGTCGATGCTGCCCAGCGTCAGGTCGTCGTCGGCGTACTTGCGGTCGTTGAAGTGGAACCCGCCGAGCCGGCCCTCGTTGAGCAGCAGCGCGACGATCTGCTCGATGTTGCAGCCGGGCAAGTGGTGCCCCGTGTCGACCAGCACCTTCGCGTTCTTGCCCGCGTGCTGGCACAGCAGGTGCGACGCGCCCCAGTCCGGGATGTCCGTGTGGTAGAACGCCGGCTCAAACGGCTTGTACTCGATCAGCAGCGTCGCGCCCTTCCAAGCCTTGGCCATCTTGTCGTGCGTCTTGCGCATCGCCGCCTTCAGGTCGTTAAACCGTCGGCGGATGTTGTCCTGCCCCGGGTAGTTCGTGCCGTCGGCGAGCCACACCGCCATCGACTTGCTGCCCGCCGCCTTACCCAGGGCGATCGAGTCGAGCGTGTGGTCCATCGCGGCCCGGCGGGCCTTGGCGTCGGGTGAGCAGAAGCTGCCGAGTTTGTAGTGCTGGTCCTGGAAGACGTTGGGGTTGATGCAACCGAGCTTCACGCCGTGCTTTCGCGCTAGCTTCGCCGTCGCCTTGGCGGACGCCGGGTCTGACGGGTCGTCGAAGTCCCAGAGCACGTGCACCGCCACCGTGGGGCAGGACCCGGTGAGCTCGTGCACCAGGCCCGCGTCGTGCAGCTTCTCCTCGGTGGTCGACGCGGCGGCGGCTTGAAAAAACTTCCCGAACCGCGTGCCCGTGTCGGCGAAACCCCAGGACGGCAGCTCAATCTGGAACCGGTCGAGCGCGCGGAGCGCAGCGGTGGCATGCTTGTTCATGGATCTCTCAAGTTGGTCGAAAACGGCTCTCGTTCAGCCTTTGTGTCGGAAGAAAACTCACGACGCCGCGGCCGGCAACGCCGCGTAACACTCGGCCGGCCCGTGCCACGCCGCCCCGTCACCCGCCGGCGTGAACTCGGACAACTCCGTCGAGTCGCGGACGATCCGGCGGAGGTGACGCAGGCCATCGACGTCGCCGAGCCCCATCGCCTGCGTGAGCAGGTTGCCGATCGCCGTGCCTTCCTCGGGCCCGACCACGACGCGCTTACCCGTGGCGTCGGCCGCCATCTGGTTTAGCAGCGCGTTGCGCCCCCCGCCGCCGACCAGGTGCAGCACGTCGAACGACCGGCCGAGGAGCTGCTCCATGGCCCGCAGCGTCTGGCCGTACTCGAGCGCCAGACTCTCCAAGCAGCAACGCACCAACGCGCCGACGCTCGTCGGCTCCGGTTGGCCGGTCTGTTTCGCGTAGGCCTGCAACCGGTCGATCATGCCGCCGGGCGGAGCGAACACCGGGTCATTCACCGGGACCAGCGCCTGGAACGCCCGGGCTTCGGCGGCGAGGCGCGTCATATCCGCGTACTCCAGCGTCTGCCCCTGCTGGTCGAGCTGCCGCCGGACCTCCTGCACCAGCCACAGCCCCGCGATGTTCTTGAGGAACCGCACCGTGCCGTTCACACCGAGCTCGTTCGTGAAGTTCGCGGCGCCGGTCTCGGCGGTAATGCACGCGTCGTCGAGTTCCGCCCCAAGCAGCGACCACGTCCCGCTCGACAGGTAACACCACGACGTCGACGCGTCGGCCGGCACCGCCGCGATCGCCGCGGCCGTGTCGTGGCTGGGCGGCGTGACGACCCGACACGACGCGGGCAACCCGGTGCTCCGCACCACCGCGTCGGTCAACCCGCCGAGCACGGTGCCGGGCCGGACCAGATCGCCCACGACGTGCGCGGGCAGGCCCAGTCGCTCGCGTAGCGCCGGGTTCCACGTCTTCGTCCGGGCATCGACCAACTGACTCGTCGACGCGATGGTCAGTTCCACCGACAACCGGCCGGACAGCAACCAGTGAAACAGGTCAGGCATGAACAGCCACCGGTCCGCGGCGTCGAGCTGTCGCGGGTCCTGACGATGACGGTGGACGAGTTGGAACGCGGTATTGAACGGCATCAACTGCGTGCCGGTCGCGTCGTACAACGCGTCCCGCCCGACTTCGTCACAAACCGCCTCGAACGTCGTCGTCAGCGCCGGCTCGCGGTAACAGCCCGGCACACCGATCAAGCCGCCGGCCTCGCTCACCAGCGTGCCGTCGACACCCCAAGTATCGACGCCGACGCTCGCGGGCTCAACGCCCTGTTCAACACAGTGCGCCGCGGCGCTCGAAAGGCCAAGCAGGATCTGCTGCCACAGGCTCGTAAAATCCCACACGAGGCCCTGGGGCGTCGGCACCGGCGTGTGCCGGAACCGGTGCACCTCGTGTTGCTCCAAGCGGCCGTCGGTCAACCGCCCGACGATCACCCGCCCGGACTCGGCGCCCAGGTCCACCGCGATGTAAGCCCGCCCATTCATAAGGTTCGACCTCCCGCGCCGGCGAGGACGCGCTGCCGATAGTGTTCGTCGCCGCGGCCGGCGATCCGCGCGACCTGCTTGTCCGACAGGAACTCCGGCCGACCGATCGCCAACGCCCCGGCCAACACCCGCGCGGCCTTGACCGCCATGTCGGTGATCTGCAGCACCTGCTCCGCCGATGCGCCCAGCGCGATGAAGCCGTGGCTCTTCAAGTAGATCGTCCTGGGCGTCTCGTCGAAGCGTCGTTGGTATTCGACCGCGGCGTCGCGCACCGCCCGCGCCAACGGCAGGCCCGGGTCGACGTAGGGAACCAGCGCCGACGACGGCCCGCACACCACCACCTGATCGGGAAACACCCGCTCGGTCAACTTCTCGAAGTGTTCGCCGCAGGTGAGCGCGTTGACCGCCGTGGGGTGCGTGTGCCCGACGAAACTCACACCATCGAGCCCGAGAAGGGCCGCGTGCATGAACGTCTCAACCGAGGGCCGCAGATCGTTGCTCGGATCAACCTTGACGTCGCGCAGCGCGTCGTCGACGGCTCCATCGCTCAGGCCAGGCCCGTCGACATACGCCCGGCACATGGCAGCGTCGCATTCGACGAGTTGCCCCGGCTCGAGCAAGCCGAGCTGCGTCCCGCTCGCCTTAACCAGAAACGCCGCGCCCGCACCGATCACCGCGGAGACGTTCCCTTCGCCGAGGATCGCGCAGTCGCGTTCGGGCGCGCCGAGTTGGCGGGAGAGGCGTAGGAGCTGGTCGCGAACCGAGTCGGCCATGAATGGAGGGACCACGGAGAGCGGCGGTGAGCCCAGAGTCAACCGGATCGTAACGCAACCGGGTTCAACGGAGGAACGCCTCGTGCAAGCCGCCGTCGACGCTGAGGACCTGACCGGTCGTCTTGCTCGACGCGTCGGACACGAGGAAGTACGCGGCCTCCGCCTGGTCGGCCGGCGTGATCGGCGACCGAGTCAGGGTCCGCTGGGCGTAGAAGTCGGCCAACGTGTCGCGGAGCCTGTCGTCGTCCCACGAATCGTCGAAGCCGATCCCGTATTTCTCGAGCGACGAGATAACGCGGCCCCGCGGGAACATCGTGGAGCCCTTGACAACGGTCGCCGGCGCAAGGCCGTTCACCCGCACCCGTGGCGCCATCTCGACCGCCAACTCGCGGACGAGGTGGTTTGCCGCCGCCTTGGACGTGTCGTAAGCGAGCGTCCCCCGCTTGGCAACCACGGCGTTGACCGAGGTGGTCAACACAACGGACCCGTCGAGCCCTTGCTCGTCGAAGACCGGCTTCAACTCGTCGCACGCCTGGTACATGCCCAGAACGTTGACGTCGAAACTCGCCCGCCACTGATCGATGCTGTTGCGGCCGTCGGGGCCGGGGGTCGCGAACAGGCCGGCCGTGATGACAAGGTGGTCGACCCCGCCGTAGGCGAGCAGCGCGGTCTTGATCAACTCACGGACGGAGTCCCGGCTGGTCATGTCCACCGCCGCACTCACCGCCTGGCCACAACTCGACACGCCGGTGCCGGCGACGCCGATGCCCTGACCGTAGATGCCCGTGAGCTCGTCCGCCGTCGCCTGCGCCGCGTCGGCGTTGAGGTCGGCACACACGACGTGGGCCCCTTCCTTCGCCAGCCGGTGCGCGGCCTCCTTGCCGATGCCCGAGCCCGCGCCGATCACCAAGCACACCTTCCGCGCCAGCTCCTTCTCGGCGGGCATGCGTTGCAGCTTGGCTTCTTCGAGCAGCCAGTACTCGATGTCGAACGCCTCCTGCTGCGGCAGCGCGACGTATTCGTCGATCGCCTCGGCCCCGCGCATCACCTCGACCGCGCAGTTGTAGAACTCGGCGGTCACCCGTGACTCACTCTTGTTCTTGCCCCACGCGACCATGCCGACGCCCGGGATCAGGATCACCGTCGGGTTCGGGTCGCGCATCGCCGGCGAGTTGTCGTGCCTGCACGCCTCGTAGTACGCCGCGTAGTCCCGGCGGTACCGGTCCAGCCCGGCGGCGAGCCTCTGCTTCAGCGTCGCAACGTCTTCGGCCTGCGGGTTCCAGTCGACGTACAGCGGCTTGATCTTGGTCCGCAGGAAGTGGTCCGGGCAGCTCGTGCCCAGCTCGGCCAGGCGCGGCGCGTCGTGCGAGTTCACAAAGCACAGGATCGCCGCGTCACTCTGCACCGTCCCGATGAACCGCTTCTGCTGCGACACCTGGCCACGCAGCCACGGCAGCAACTCAACCAACACCGCGTCGCGTTGCTCGTCCGGGAGCGCCTCGTACTTCGCGCCGCCGAACGTCTGGTCGCCCTTGTCCTTGCTCTCGATGTACGCCGCCGCCTTCTCGATCAGGCGGAGCGTCAGGTCGTAGCACTCCTTGTCGTCGTCGGCCCAGTTGATCAGGCCGTGCTGCCCCATGATCAGGCCACGCAGCGACGGGTCCTTCTCCACGGCCCGCTGCATCTGCAACCCGAGCTCGAACCCCGGCCGCAGCCAAGGCACCCAGCCAACCTCGTCGCCGAAGACCTCCCGCGTCAGCTTCTCGCTGTGCCTGCTCGCCGCGATGCTGATCGCCGCGTTGGGGTGCATGTGGTCGATGTGCTTCGCCGGAAGAAAGCCGTGCAGCGGCGTGTCGATCGAGCTCGGCCTCGGGTTGAGGTTGAACGTGCAGTGCGGGAAGTAGCCGACCATTGCGTCCTCGGCCGGCGTCTTGGGGCCGTTGTTCGGCAGGTCGGCGTAGGTCTCCCGTAGCCCGAGCAGCTTGTCGAGGTACAGCGACGAGAAGTTCGCCCGCTGACTGGTCCGCAGGTCGCCGCCCGAGCCCTTGACCCAGAGCACCTCGACGTCCTCGCCGGTGAGCGGGTCGGTCTCGGTGAGTTTGGATGACGTGTTGCCGCCGCCGGTGTTGGTGATCCGCTGGTCGGCCCCGAGCAGGTTGGAGCGGTAGACCAGGCGTTGGACCGGGTCGAGGGTCGCGGCGTGGGCTTCGTCCCAACGGCAGTGGGCATGGTTGAAGCCCGTCGCATCGGGGGCGGCGGAAGGAGCGGGAGCGATGTCGGTCGCGGGCATGGCGGGTCTCATCGGGTCGGATGGGGTTTCCAATTCGGAAAATATCAGAAATACAATGACTGTCAATATCACTTTTTCGGAAACATCTACTTGTCGAGTCAGATTAAACCGGATATAACCGACAAGCGGATTATCCCTGATAATTCAGGACTTTTCGATGATTGCGACCCAACGACGCCGGGAAATCGTGGCCATGGTCCGTTCAGGCGGATCAGCACGTGTGTCTGATCTTGCCCGATCACTCGAAGTGACCGAGGAGACGATCCGTCGCGACCTCCGGGAACTCGACGAGGCCGGGCAACTCGTCCGCACGCACGGCGGGGCCGTCGCCGCCGAGCCCACCGACGACCACGCCGGCCGGGCCGACCTGCCCTACGACCACCGCTCGATCGTCGACCGCGCGGAGAAGCGGGCCATTGCCGCCGCGGCGCTCGCCCTGATCCAGCCCGGGCAGGTCGTCGCGCTCGACGCCAGTTCCACCGCCTGCGAACTCGCGTATCGCCTGCCCGACGAGCCGTTGACCGTCGTCACCAACTCGCTGGTGATCTGCTCGGCCCTGGCGGACCGCAAACACGTCGACGTCGTCTGCACCGGCGGCAAGCTCGACCCGCAGGCCATGGCGTTCCACGGCCCCGACGCCGAACGCGCCGTCGCCCGCCACAACATCCACCGACTCTTCTTCTCCTGTCGCGGCATCGACCCGCAACGCGGCCTCAGCGAAGCCAACGACGCCCACGCCGCCATCAAGCGCAGCCTGCTCGACGCGACGCAACACGCCGTGCTGCTCGCCGACCACAGCAAGCTCGGGCTGCGGTCGGCCGTGTTCTTTGCACCCGGCAACGTGCCCGGCCTCTTGCTCACCAACCAGACCGACCGCGCCGAAGCGCGACGCGTCGCCGAGGCGTTGCACCGCGCCGGCGTCGATGTCCAGACCGTTGACGCCCCGCGCTGACCGTGTCTGTTATCGAGACGGCACGAACGTCCGACTGGTCTTGGTGACGTCGACCTCGGAGCCCGCTTCGGCGAAACGATCACGGACGTACACGACACGACACGACACCCGCTGCGGGCGTGCGTCGAGTCGGAGATCGCGCGTCTCGTTGGGGCTCAACGGCGGCTCAACCCCCTGTTCTTCGCGACCGTCGGGGTGCGGCGACGCGAGAAGGATCAGGCGGCGCTCGGGCTGGCCGTCGATCGATACGCGGACGTCCAGCGCACGCCGCGACGAGCCGGCCGGGTTGATGTGCCCCGCCAGGTTCGTGAGCCGCACCGCGACCCCGCCGTCCGGCTGCTGCACGAGGTCTGCCGAGATGCCGCTGCGCAGGAGACCGATGTCACGCCGGGCCGTCAGGCGGTGGCTCGCGTCGGGCATGTGGCAGTCGACGCACGACACCTGTTTTCCCGACGGCGCCGACTGGATCACTCCCGGGGGCCAAGTCACGCGCTGCAATCGTTCCCCTTGGTTCCATTGTCGCCACGACGGCTCGACTTCGCCGTGACACGACAGGCACGAGACGGTCTCGAAACGGGACACGCAGCGTTCGTGCGACCCGGCCGGCGTATGGCACGCTACGCACGACAAGCCCCGTCGATCACCGAAGTCAAACCAACCGGGCTGTCGCGTGACCGGGTCGACCGTGGCCAACTGCAGGTGGCTCAGGCTGTTGGCGTGGGACGAACTGGGCCACTCCGCAACGACGCCTTCGTGACACGAGATACACGCCGACGACGCGAACGGTTTGCTCGGAGCCGGCCCTGCGTGGCACGACAGACATCGATCCACAACCGGCTCGGCAAACTGCGTGTGCGGCGCCCCCGCGACCCACTCGCACCACCGATCACCCGATGCGTCGGCGTGGGCGTCGAGCCAATCGACCAGCCAGCGCTGCCGCTCGGCCATCGGCGTGTCCCGGTGCGGCAGCGACGGCAGCGGGTATTGCCGGTGCAACGCCTCGAACGCCGCGGCGCGGACCCGCCAGTCCCGGTCCAACGCACCCCGGACCAACACGGCCAACGGGGTATCGCCCGAACGCACGTCGGCGATCCGGTCGCGAACCGCGTTGTCGGTGTCCGCGACGTGGGAGCCATGACCTGGAGTTGCGCCGCCGTCCGCGCCACGCCACCACCAGACGCCACCGACCAGTCCCACGAGAAGAACGATCGGCATCCACCGCCAAGCAGCGATGCGGCGCAAGCCCGTGCCCCGCGCGTCCTCGTGCTTCCCGTGGCCCGTGTTCACTGCGAACGGATTCTCCTTGGCAACCGCCGACCCGTCGTTACGATACGGGCATGCCTCGGATGGCTTGCAGCGTTCGGGGGGCCGGCCGAACCGAAAACCTGAGACCTGCTTCCACGGCGCGGCGTGCGGGCCTGTCGTGTGGGCGGTGGTTTTGCTTGGTCGTGTGTGGCCTCACGCTGGCGGTGCCGGTCCTGCCACACAGCGACGCCCCCCCGGTGCCGCCACCGCCGCCCTTGCCCGGCGAGGACATCGCGCGCGTCGAGCCGCTGCGCTGGTCCTGGCTGCACTGGTGGGAAGCAAACCGGGCGCGGTTCCTCGTCCCACCGAATCAGGGCGACGCCGATCAGGACCGGCAAGGCGTCGACACCGCCGCGGTGCGCGAACGGGTGATCCGAGCCCTCCGCGATGGGCTGAGCGACCGGGCGGCGGAAGCCCGGGAAGCCTGTGCCCTGGCGCTGGGCGTGGCGGGCGCCGACGAGACGGCGGACGCCATCATCCAGGCGCTCGTCGCCGAACCCAGCCCGCGCGTCCGGCAGCGGATGCTGACGGCGCTGCCCATGCTCGACAGGGCGGACCACGTGCCGCCGTGGCTGCTCGAACACGAGTACGCGACCGGGTACCTGCGGGCGACCGCGATCCTCGGCTTCGCGTGGGTCCGTCCGCTCGACGCCGATTCGCTGCGTGCGATCGAACGCTTCGTGGGCGACAACGCGTTCATCGCCAACGCCGCCGCGGAGGCGCTGTGCCGACACCCGGCCACGCTGCCACTGAACGACATCAAACGCCGCGTCGTCAATGCGACGAGCCCGTGGATCGCGGCCCGCTTGCTGCACGCGCTCGGCTCCGTCGGCGACGCGTCAACGGACCGGGTGCTGCTCGACATCGCGGCCGGCGGCGAAACGCTCGAGCGGCTCGCGGCTTGGCGGCTGCTCCAGGACATCGCCAAGGAGAAGGACGCGGCCGCGCGGCGACTCAAAGCGGGCGGGCAGCCACAACAACTCGCCGACGCCCGGCTTCGCTGGCGGACGGCTCACCGGCGCCTAGTCAGGCTCGCCCCCGAACCCGTGCGACCCGATGGCCTTGACCCCGTGCCCAACGCGGTCGACCTCGACGGCCTTGGCAACCGGACCGGGATCGTCACCGGCATCGAACGGCTGTATCAATCGCGTCTGCGCACCGCCGCGGCCCTTGCCGTCGCCGACCGCAACCCCGAAGGCGCGGTCAGGACACTGCTCGGCATCTTCGACGACCACGACGACTTCGCCCGGCTGCCGCAATGCTTCGCCGCCGTCGCGCTCGGCGAGATCGGCGACCCCGCGGCGCTGCCCATGCTGACGCGGCTGACACTCGGCCGACACGCCGGCCGCGACCGGCTCGACCTGGTGACCAATGACGACGCCCCGCAGCGCGGCTTCGCCGCGGTCGCGTTGGGCCTCTACGCCCGACCCGCTCTCACCGAACAAGGCCCGGTCGACCGCGCCGGCTTCGAGCGAGCGTTGGAGGTCCTGCACCAACGCCTCGCCGACCGGCGCGAGACCCCCGAGGTCCGCGCCGCGTGCGTCATGGCCCTCGGGCTGTCGGGTCGCAGCATCAACCTCCCCCGGCTCAAGGAGCTCACCACGCAACTCGACGCCAGGCGTGACCTCGTCCTGATCGGGCACACGATCCTCGCCCGCGCGATGCTCGGCGACCGGGGCGTCGCCGCTGACGCCGAGGCGCTGCTCACCGCCGATCCCCACCGCGACGAGACGACCGACCTCCTCGCCCGCCGCGCCGCGGTGTTGGCCGTCGGCCTCTCGGGCGCGCGCGAGGGCGTGCCGCTGTTGGTCTGGGCGTGGGACCAGCCGTACTTCGTAAACCGCGAGGTGATCCTCGCGCTGTCGCTCGGCGGCGCGCTCGGCGTCGCGGACGACCTGATCGACCGCCTGCAGAAGGCGGAGAGCCAGTACGAACGCGCGTTCATGGCCGAAGCGCTCGGCCAACTCTTTGCCGACGAGCGCCCGACGCCGCTGGACCGTTCGCTGGTCGGCCGAGACTTCACGCTGCGCGACGGCCTGCTGGAAGACCACCGCACACTCGCCAACGTGTTCCTGTACCGCTACCTCATCCCGCAGTTCGAGGAGCCGTGGTATTGACCCCCGCCTGCCTGACCGCGATCGCCGCAACGCTGCCGCTGTGCCTGGCCAACCCGGGCGTCGAGTTGGAACGCCTTCGTCAGGCCGGCGTCTCCGACGCCGCGCGCGTCGCCGGGGTGATGAGCGAGGTCGGTGCCGACGACGAAGCCGCCGACGCGCGGCAGGCGTTTGAGTACGCCGAGTGGTTTCGCCGCGCCGCGGCACTCGCCCCCAACGATGAATACGAAGCCGAGGCCTTGCGGCGGTTCCGAGCGATCCGGCTGGACTTCGTAAACCAACCCGCCGCCTGGCTGGGTTACATCGGCGAAGCCCGCGTGCACCGGCAGGCCGGCCAACTCGACGACGCCGACGCCGTGCTGCGCGCCGTGCTCGACGAAGACTCCGACGCGCCCGCGCCCCTCCGCGCGCTGGCACGGCTCGAATCGCTCGAAGTCTTGCTCCGACGGGACCCCGCGCAAGCGCTCGAACAGACACGCGAGGACGGACGACCGGCCGCCCTCTGGATCGCCGCCCGCGCCGCCGACGCCGTGGGAGAACCACAGCGCGCCGCCGAACTGACGCGACGGACTCTGGGGGCGAACGGCGTCTCACCGCACGACGCGCTCGCGTTGCTTGCCCGGACAGGTCACGCCACCGATGAAGAGTGGTCGCGCTGGGGCACGCACCTCGCCGCGCTCGGGAGGAACGACGACGCCCTCGCCGCGTTCGAACAACACCCCGCCGCCGACACGGCCTTGATTCACGGCCGACTCCTGCTCGGCACCGGCCGCGGCGAAGACGCGATCGTCCGTTGGGAGGACGCGCTGCGCGACGCCGACAACCCCGAACCCTTGCGACGGGCAACCGCCTTTGCGGCGTACGACCTGGCCAAGACCGACGCGACCTTCGCCACGCTCGCCCGGCGGCGCCTCCGCGAAGTCGTCGAACGCACCGACAACGACGCCACCCGCGCCGCCGCGCTTCACCGTTGGGCCCGACTGGCCGAACCACAACAAGCCTTGGCGGTGTTCGACCGGTTCGCCGAGACAGTAAACACTGACCCGACGTTGCGGTATCTCCGAATCACCGCCGAGTTGAACACGGGGAGCACCACCGCCGGCGCCGCCCTTTTCGAACTCGCCGAGCTACACGACGAATCGACCAGTCCCGCTCTCGACGCAGCGATCCTACAAACCCGTCTCGGCCTGTTGCGGGATCGGCCACGGGAAGCGCTCGCGCTGCTCGACGCGGCGGACGGCAAGGCGGCCAGCGACGGCAACGCCGCCGCGTTCAGCAACCAGCGTTTGGCGTTGCTAATCGAAGCGGGGCTGATCGAGCCGGCCCGGGAACTGATCGATCGCGACAACGCAAACCCCGACGCCGAGACGCTAATGGCTTTCGCCGAGGCCTTGGCCAGCCGGCACGAAGCGGACGCTTCCGCCGACCTGCGTGGCGAGGTCCGGGCGACCGCCGAGCGCGCCGTCGCCGCCGCGCCCGGCGATGTCAACGTCGCCTACCGCGCCGGGGCGGTGTTGCACCGCGTCGGGCTCCACGGGGCAGCGCTGCCGTTGCTTCAAGCGGTCGACACGCCCGAGAGCCGGCAGCGGCAGGCCGAAGCAATGATCAAACTCGGGCGCAGCGAAGAAGCGCTCGCGTTGCTCGATCGTGCCGACCACGCCGACGACGCGACGACGCAACGCCTGCGGGCGGCGCTGCTGCTGCAACTCGGACGCCTGGATGACGCCGTCGCCGCAGCGCGTAGCGCCCGCGCCGCCGCCGCTCCCGGAACGGACCCTTGGTGGGACGCGACCTGCGTTCTCGCCGAGGCCCAGATAGAATCCTTGCGCCTGGACGAGGCGTCGCGGTTGCTTCGCGTCGCCCAGGCGTTGCACCCCGTCGGGTCACGGGCCGACCTGCGACGGCGGATCGAGGCGTTGGAGCAACGGCTGCGACCCAGCCAAGAAACCCAACCCGCGCCGGTTGATCCAGAAAGGGAGCCTGCTTGATGATGTTTGATGGACTCGCGTCAACGGCGCAGGGTGTTGCCACGCCGATGCCCGTGACTTTCCTTTTGGCCCAGGCCGACAATGCCGCCGGCACGCAGACGCGCACCCTGCTCGACCTGCTCATGGCCGGTGGCGTCGTCGGGTTCGTCATCGTCGGGCTCAGCTTCGTGGGCTTGGCGCTGATCATCGACGGCTTCGTTCGGCTGCGTCGCGACCCGCTGCTGCCCGACGCGCTCGCGGACGAGGTGATCGACCTCGCGGGCAAAGGCCGGTTCGAGGAGGTGCTGTCGCTGTGCCGGACGAGCGACACGCTGCTGGGCCGGACCATCGAGGCCGGCCTGGAAGACGGCCGACTCGGGCTCGACGCCGTCCGCGAGGGCATGCAGCAACAGGGCGAACTCGAGTTCACGGCGCTGCGTCAGCGCAACGGCTACCTCGGGCTGATCGCCGCCGTCGCGCCGATGCTCGGGCTGCTCGGCACCGTCGTCGGCATGATCAGTTCGTTCCGCCTGCTCGGTGAAGCCCAGGGCACCGCGCGCCCCGACGAACTCGCCCTCGGCATCAGCCAGGCGCTCGTGACCACGTGCCTGGGCCTGATCCTCGCGGTGCCGCTGACGTTCTTCTTCGCGTTCTTCCGCGACCGCATCAACCGCCTCTCGCACGAGGCCGGCGGGATCGGCGACAAGCTGCTGCGCGTCATGTCCGTCACGCTCGAACTCCGACGGCAGCAGCAAGCGAACGCGGGCAACACGCGCCCCGCGCCGACAGCACACGCCGCAAGTCCCCCGGCAAGCGCCGCACCACCGCAGCAACAACAGCCATGACCGACACGCTGCGATTCCAACCCGACGACGCCGAGTCGCCGCCGCACCTGGGCATGGCGCCGCTGGTGGACATCGTGTTGCTGCTGATCTGCTTCTACCTGTTCGTGATGCAGTCGATCCAGAGCCGGGCCGAGGCGACCATCGACCTGCCCGCGGTGTACCACGCCCCGGCCGTCGCCGCCGAGCCGGCCGAACTCGTGCTGAACCTCGACGCCGACGGCACGATCACGCTCAACGGGCAGACGCTCACGCTCGGCGCGCTGCCATCCGCGCTCACCACGGAACTGGCCCGCGCCGCCGACCAGGAGCAGCAACTCGCCCTGGTCGTCCGCGCCGACCGCAGCCAAACCTACGGCCGACTCGACGCCGTGCTCGAAACCTGTCGGGAAGCCGGCCTCGGCGCGGTCACGCTACGCACCACGCAGGAACGCAACCGGTGAAGTTCCGCGCCGCCGAGAACGATGACCGACCCTTCGAGGTCACCGCGATGGTGGACGTCGTGTTCATCCTGCTCGCGTTCTTCGTGCTCACCGTCCGGTTCACCGGCGGCGAGGCCGACCTGCCCGTCGGGTACACGTCGGTCAACGAAGCCAGCGGCGCGAGCAACGACGACCTGCCCAGCGAGATCCTCGTGCGGCTGCGCCCGGGTGACGGCGGCGTGTGGATCGCGGTCGGCGAGTCGGTGTTGCCCGAGAATGGCTACGACGAGCTCACCGCCTTGCTCAAGCAGATCGACGTGCCCGAGCTGCCCGTGGTGCTCGCCGCCGACGCGGGGTTGCCGATCCAGGACGTGGCCCGCGCGATGGACGCCGTGCTCGCCAGCCCGATGAAGACGGTGTCGCTGGGGTCGCTCGGCGGCGTGCACGCCGACGCACCGGAGGCGTCGCCGTGAACACCGTCGCGCCGCCACACCCCGCCGCCGCGGACCACCGCCGACGCTCGCGCTGGCAGACGCCGGCGTTGACCTGGTCCGTGTCGCTCGCCGTGCACGCCGTGATGTTGCTCGTGCTCGGCAGCATCATCTACGCCGTCGTCGACGCTGAACCCGAGCGCGACACCGTGATCCAGCTCACGCCCATCGAACCTGTTGAGCCGGTCCCCGTGCCTCAGACCGGGACCGCCGGCGGCGGTGCGCCGTCGATGCAGGAAGTCGCCGACGCGACACGCAGCGATGCCGTCGCCGCGCCGCTGCCGGCCCCGCCCTTGCCCGCCGACACCGGGGCCGCCCCGCTGCCCGCCGACTCGTCGCTTTCGCTCGACCCCGCCGCGGTCGACCCCGCGATGGCCGTGCTCGCCGACCTCGCCGACGCGCCCACCGCCGCGCAGCCCGTCGGCGTCGGGGCCAACCCGTTGCTCCGCGGCGTCGACGCCGGCACGCTCGACGGGCTCGGGCGCATGGGCCGGCAGGGACTCGACGTCGTGTTTGTGCTCGACGCCACGGGCAGCATGGAGGACTCGATCCGCCAGGCCAAGCAGCGCATCCGCGACGTCCACGCCGTCGTCACCGGCATGCTCGACGCCGCGGACGCTCAATCGGAACAGGCCGACCCCGAACAAGACGAACCGCCGCCAGCCAGGCGCGTCAATCGCCGCCGCGCGCCGCTGCCCGCCGTCCGCTTCGGCGTCGTCGCCTTCAAGGACTACGGCGACGACTACGGCATCAAGCCCACCCGGCACCTGCCGCTCACCGGAGACGCCGAAGAGTTACACGCGTTCATCGACCGCGTCTTCGTCGGCGGCGGCGGACCGGACCTCGCCGAACCGATCGACCGCGCCCTCGTCGTCGCTGCCGACGCCGACGACATGGGTTGGCAACGCGGCCGGCACAGCGTGATCGTCCTCGTCACCGACGCGCCGGTGCACCCCACGGGGCGCAGACGGGCCTTCAACACGGCGGAGCGCTTCGCCAACCGGCTCGACGGCACCATCAACGTCATCGACACCGACCCCGACCGCCAGCACGTCCTCGAAGACCTCGGCAACATCGCCGTCGCGGGCAACGGATCGGCCTTCCGCCTCGAAGACCGCGACCGGTTCTGGAGACACCTCGTCGTCTCGATCTTCCCCCAACGCTTCGAGCACGACGTCAACCTGATCGTGGAGCGCTATGCGACGGACAACTGAACTCTTGCTGTGCGTGTTGACCGCGGTGTCGTTCCTCGGTTGCGCCGAGGGCACCGGTGAAGAACGACCCGTAGTGGTCGTCTACACCGCGCTCGACCGCGTCTACGCCGAACCGATCCTGCAACGGTTCGAGCAGGAAACCGGCATCGAAGTGCTCCCGGTGTACGACGCGGAGGCCGCCAAGACCACGGGCCTGGTCAACCGCATCATCGCCCGGCGTGACAACCCCGACTGCGACGTGCTCTGGAACAACGAGGTCGTCCAGTCGCAACACCTCGCCGATCTTGGTTTGCTCGCGCCGTACGAGAGCCCCAACGCGGCCCGCATCCCCGCCGGTTTCCGCGACCCACAACACCTTTGGACCGGCTTCGCCGCGCGGGCCCGGGTGATCATCTACAACACCAACCAACTCACCCCCGACTCGGTCCCGACGTCGCTTGATGCGTTCACCAACGAGCAGTGGCGGGGCCAGACCACGATCGCGCTGCCGTATTTCGGCACGACGCTCACACACATGGCCGTGCTCCGGCAACGCTTCGGCGACGACCGCTGGACCGCGTGGCTGCAAGATCTGCTCGCCAACGACACGCTCGTTGCGCCCGGCAACGGCCCCGTCCGCGACCTCGTCGCCGCCGGCGAAGCCGCCTTCGGCCTGACCGACACCGACGACGCTCACGGCGCCATCCTCGACGGCAAACCCGTCGCCGTCGTGCTGCCGAATGACGGCCACGGCCCGGTGCTCATCCCCAACGCCGTCTCCCTCATCGCTAACGCTCCAAACGCAGACGCGGGCAAACAGCTCATCGACTTCCTGCTGAGCGCCGAAGTCGAACGCGCGCTCGCCGCGTCGCGCAGCGCCCAAATCCCGCTCGGGACCGACCTCGCCGACGTCGTCACGCCGTGGGACGCGCTGCTTCAACGCGACACGCCCGGCTTCGACACCGAACAAGCCGCGGCCGACAAAGAGGCCGTCATCGAGACGCTCCGGCGGGTGGGCTTTGGCCGGTGAGCGTTCCCAAGTTGCGCGGTGGGTGAGCGAAGCGCTGTGTGCGATCGCGCTGCTGCCGTTGCTCGCAGCAATACTCTCGGCCGGCGGCCTCGGGGAGTGGTGGTGGCAGAGCCGGGGCTGGGTGTTGCTGCTGGAGACGCTGGCGTTCGCGGGCGTTGCCGGGCTGACGGCGTTGCTGGCCGGCGCGGCGTTGGCGGGGACGCGCGGGCCATGGCTCTTCCTCGCGTGCATCCCGCTGGTGTTGCCGGCGTCGCTGGTGGGCTCGGCGTGGGCTTTGCTGCTCGGGCGTGCCGGGCCGTTGGGCGACTGGTTCTCCGTGTTCGATTGGCCGGTCGCCGCGGCCGTCGTGGGGCTGCGTTACGCCGGCCTGGCGGGATTGCTGCTCCTGGGTCAGAACGCCAGCGAAGGCGGCCGACTCGCGTCCCGCGTCTTCGTTGTACGCCACGCGTGGTGGCACCTGGGCGTCCGGGCGCGTCTGAAGCCCTGGGCGATCGCGTGGGCCGTGGTCACGCTGTGGATCGCCGCCGAACCCATCCTGCCGTCGATGTTCCTTGTCCACACTTACGCGACGCAGATGCTCGTGCAGTACAACGCGCTGCTCGACCCGGCGGGCGCGGCCGCGCTGGCGCTACCGATGATCCTGATCGGTGGGGTGGTGTTGGCCTTTGTCGTCCGAAGCGGCGCGGCGACCGTCAAGTATTGGCGCACCTCAAAACGCGAGGCCCGGGCCCGCTCGCGGGCGGTGGGTGTGGCTTTGTGCCTCGTCGCGACCGGCCTGCCGTTGACCGGGGTCTTCCTCGCGTTGCCGGCGTGGCCCACGGTGGTGGCTTCCATGCAGGGCACAACACCGGAGCTGTTCAACTCCGTCTTCCTGGCGGTGTTGGTCACTCCAATCTGTGTTGCGTCCGGCTGGTGCGTGGCCTCGGCGTGGTCCCGGCGCGCCCGTGAACGGACGACGACGCTGGCGCCGTGGACGCTGCTGACGTTGGTGGTGCCCGGGCCGCTGCTTGCGTTGGGTTGGCTGCAGGCGCAGGCGTGGTGGCCGGACCGGGCAGCCGTCGACGGAACATTCTGGCTGGCGCTCGCGGTGGTTGCTCGGCTGCTGCCCGTAGCGGCCTTGGTGTTGTGGCTGGACCTGCGGCGGCACGACGCCGGCGACGACGCGGCGCGGCTCATGGTCAGTTCGACTGCGGCGCGATGGCGTCGCGTCACCTGGCCGACGCATCGCCGAGTGTTGGCGTGCACTGCGGCCTTGTGCTTCGTGCTCGTCATTGCCGAGTTGGAACTGTCATTGCTGCTCGCGCCGCCGGGGCGGTCGACGGTGTCGGTCCGGCTGTACACGCTGATCCACACCGCGCCGGACGGGCAGGTCGCGGCGGCGGCGTTGGCGGTGCTGCTGCTGGTGCTGCCCGTCGTGGCGTGGTTGTTGGTGTGGCTGCCGAGGCGTGAGGCATGAACACGTGGCGGATCGAAAACCTGAGCGTGCCCGGTCGGCTGCACGGCGTATCCCTCGAGTTGCAGCGGGGCGAAGTGGTCGCGCTCCTGGGCCCCAGCGGCGCGGGCAAATCCACGTTGCTCCACGCGCTCGCCGGGCTGCTGGATCGATACGAAGGCGTAGTCCCGGCTGCTCCGGGTCGGGTTGCGCTAGCCTTTCAGCAGCCCGCGCTATGGGACCACCTCAACGCCCGTGAACACCTGACGCTGGTTGCGCCGCGCGACGCGAAACCCGATCACACCGACCGTCTGCTTCGTGCCACGAACCTCACCGACCTCGCCCGACGCAAACCACCCCAACTCTCCGGCGGCGAGCAACGCCGACTCGGCTTCGCCCGGGCCTTGGCGGCCGACCCCGACTGGCTGCTGCTCGACGAGCCGACCGCGTTCCTCGACGGCCCCCACCGCGACGCGATGCTCAACCTGCTCCGCCCGACGCTAAGCGACACCACCGCCGGCGTCGTGCTCGCAACCCACCACGCCGACGAGGCGCTCTGCCTTGCTGACTCCGTCGTTGTGCTCGACAACGGGCGGGTCCTTGCGACCGGCGCGCCCGACGACCTGTACCACGACCCGCCGGACCTCACGACCGCGCGGACGCTCGGCCCCGCGTCCGCGTTGCCCGGTCACTACGACGCCGGCCGATGGATCGTTGACGGCGCGGTGGCAATCACCGGGGTGCCCGACCGCTTCGCCTCACGCGACATGCTGCTTCTTCGGCCCGACGCGCTGGAGTTCACAAAGGCTGGAGATGGTCACGCGATTGCCGTGGACACCCGCTTCGCCGGGCGTGCTTACCGCACGAGGGTGACCGTCGCCGGCCACGAACTCGGCATCGACGAGCCGCAACCCATCGCCGCCGGAACACGTGGCCGACTGGCCTGGCGTGCGCCGACACGGCCGGAACACTGATCGACACCCGCTCGGCGCGAGCGTCAGCGCTCCACTTGCAGGCTGAACAAGCCGTAGGGCTTGACATGCATCCGCTTGGATAACCCGGACCAGTTGGATCCCCGCAAGTCGACCGTTGCGACCGACTCCACACTCTCGCTCAAGGCGAAGTCGGCGTGCCCGCGCGAGCCAAGCGTCTCGTGCAGGCGAAGCGTCCAGCTCCGCTTCGTGCCTGGTTTGGCCCAGGCCGGGACCAGCGAGGGTGGGCCGGTCATCCCCTGCAACCCGGCATCGCAAGGCCGACCGCGGTAGCGCAACACCGGCGTAAAAAGCGTGTCCGCCAAGACTGCTGGTTGCGCCTCTTGCGGCGCGCTCGCCGAGAACCGCCCCACCGCCAGCGAGACCCGTTGCCGGCCGAGGTCGGCGAACGCCCGGTCGTCGCCCGCTGTTCCGATCGAGGTCGTGTCGCCGCCGGCGTTGGATTGCGTCACCATGGCGGAGCGTGCCAACGACAGGTGCAGCGTCCCTTCGTGGCAGCCGAAGCCGTACTTGCTCTCGGTGATCAGCATCAGCCCGTCGCGCTCGTCGTCGTCCGCGACGCACGCCCACCGGCTGCCCGGCACCTCGAACATCGCGTCGTTTGTTAACGGGCCCGACCACTGAGGCCGCTTGACGCTGCCGAACGGCCCGCCGTACCGCGCTTCACGTCCACGGTACAGCGTGGGGAACACGAGCTTCACCAACACCTGCGGCTGCTTCAGGTCGAAGTCAAGATCAATACGGAGCACGGCGCTGCCCGCGTCCAGCCGGTAACGTGTCGTGACCGAACCCACGCGCCCCAGCGACTTCGTGAACGACACCGTGGCGCTCGTGCCGTTCTTGTCGACGTCAGCAATCCCCGCGGCATGCGGGGCGGGCCGCGGGGATCGCTGACGTCGACAAGAACGGCACCAGCGCCACGCTGTCGTTCACGAAGTCGCTGTGGCGCGTGGGTTCGGTCACGACACGTTACCGGCTGGA
>JANQPR010000075.1 GCA_028285385.1 Phycisphaera sp. | reverse complement strand
CGGAACGGCGGAGGCGCCCGGCGGGCAACGCGGTGAGTCGGTCGCGGCGGAGACAACGAGGGACACGGCTGTTCTTCAAGCCGCTCGGGTCGTTGAATCAGCCGACGGTCGCAAGACCACGAAACGCGGGCCCGGGCACGTCGCATACCCGGAAGCGCGATGAACGCTTCCGGGGGTCCGTCCGGCGAGGCGTCGCCCCACCCGCCGCGCTCCCCGCGGGGACGCCGGCTCTACCCGGGGGCGGGAACGCAACTCCCTGCGCAACGGCGCGCCCATCGCGGCGAGCATGCAGTGATGTTGTCAGAGGTATTCGTTCAGGATGTTTTCGAGCAGCTCTTGCCGACCGACGGGCGCCGTCTGCACGTCGGTCTGCTGCGCAACCTCGTCGAGGTCAGCGAGCGTCACCTGCCCCGCCTCGATCTTCCGGCCCAGGTCGGTGTCCCAGCCGGCGTAGCGGGCGTTGACGAGCTCGTCGATCCGCCCGTCCTCGATGATCTTCGCCGCTGCCTTGAGGCCGCGGGCGAACGCGTCCATGCCGCCGATGTGCGCGTGGAAGAGGTCGATCGGTTCGGTCGATTGCCGACGGACCTTGGCGTCGAAGTTGAGGCCGCCGTGGGTGAAGCCGCCGGCGCGGAGCAGGGTGAGCATCGCGAGCGCGGTGTCGTAGAGGTTCGTCGGGAACTGGTCGGTGTCCCAGCCGATGTTCTCGCCACCGCGGTTGGCGTCGATGCTGCCGAGCAGGTCGTTGGCCCGGCAGTACTCGAGCTCGTGGTGGAAGCTGTGCCCGGCGAGGGCCGCGTGGTTCGCCTCGATGTTGAGCTTGAAGTGGTCGGTCAGCCCGTACTTCATGAGGAACGCGTGGCAGGCGGACGCGTCGTGGTCGTACTGGTGCGTCGTCGGTTCCTTGGGCTTGGGCTCGATGTAGAACGGCACGTCCAGGCCGATCGACTTCTTGTAATCCACCGCGAGGTGCAGCAGCTTCGCGAGGTGGTCCAGGTCGCGCGACAGCTCGGTGTTGAGCAGCGTGTCGTAGCCTTCCCGGCCGCCCCAGAAGACGTAGCCGTGCCCGCCGAGTTCCTTCGTCGCGTCGAGCGCGCGGCGGACCTGTGCGGCGGCGTGAGCGAACACCTCCGGCGACGGTGACGTGCCGGCGCCGCCCATGTAGCGCGGGTGGATGAACAGGCAGGCCGTGCCCCAGAGCAGCTCGACGCCGGTGTCCTGCTGCTTCTGCTTGGCGTAGGCGACCATCTCCTCGAGCGCGGCGTGCGATTCTCTCAACGCCGGCAACTCCGGCGCGATGTCGCGGTCGTGGAAGCACCAGAAGCCGATGTCGATCTTGGTGAGGAACTCGAACATCGCGTCGAGCGCGTTTCGGGCGTTGGTCATCGCGTCGGCGGACGGGTCGTCCCAGGGCATCTGCCGGGTCGCGACGCCGAACGGGTCGGCGTTGCCTTGCTTCATGCAGTGCCACATGCACGCCGCGAAGCGGAGGTGGTCCCGCATCGACTTGCCGGCGATCCTCGCGTCGGCGTCGTAGTGCTTGAAACTCAGCGGGTTGGCTGAGTCCGGGCCTTCGTACTTGATCTTGGCGGGGACGTCGGGGAAGTAGGTCGTGGGCATCGCGGGCTCCCGTGCGAAACGAAGTGAGAACCGAAAGAAGGGTTGCTGCAACCGCTTTCGTGAGCGGACACCGAGCGGTCGGGACGGCCCCGGCGCCACGGCAGCGACACCATCGCGGACCGAGCGTCGGTGTGCAAATCAGGCGGAGTGGGCCGTGTTCAACGGGCCGCACTGGCCGGGTGTGTGGCGATCTCCTCGGCGTAGCGCTCGCGCAGGCCGGCCGCGCCGTCGGCCCGCCCGGTGTCTTCGAGTCGCTTGAGGTAACGCTCGAAGGCGTCGAGCGATCCGGGCTGCCCCGGCGGGTGGACTCGGGCGTGCATCGGGCCGCCCTCGCGCAACACGGTCCACAGCGGGTCGACCGAGTCGCTGGCGAAGCGTGTCATCTTGTGCATCTGTGCGGCGTGCCACTCCGCAAGCCGGAACGCGCCTTCGCGGACGACCGCCGGGTGTTGCTCGGCGAGGTTGTCCTCCTCCAACGGGTCGGCGGCGAGGTCGAAGAGCATGTGTTTCGGGAACGGGTGGAAGCCGTCGTGGTAGGTGCGGATGTACAGCCAGCGGTGGTCACCGTCGTCGAACCGGACGGAGCGCTGGCAGACGTGGCAGCACTGGCTGAGGACCAACTCGTCTCGACCGGCACCGGTGCCGTGGCGCAGCGTGTCCGCGAAAGATTGTCCGTCCCAGATGTCCGGGGTGTGCTCGTCTTCGCCGAGCAGTTCGAGCAGGGTCGGTGCCCAGTCGAGGTGGTAGTGCAGCCCGTCGTCGACGGTCGGCTTGGTGACGCCGGGCCAACGAACGATGAAGGGGATGTTGCAGGTCGCGTGGTCGGCGGTGCCGTGCTCGCCGTAGATCCCGAGGTGCCCCTGGTTCTCGCCGTGGTCGGCGGAGATGACGATCACCGTGTCGTCGTACACGCCGGCCGCCTTCAGCTTCTCGACGATCACGGCGACGCAGTCGTCGACGTAGCGGATCGCGGTGTCGTAGCCGTCGACCCACTGCTTGACGTCGGCCATCGTGTTCAGCCGGGCCGGGTTGCGGGGGTAGACATCCGGCCGGCCGTCGCCGTACATCCCCAGGTCGAGGGCCGAGTGCGGCCCGGGGCGTTGCTTGTGGCGGTCGAGCCTCTCCTGCGTGAAGTGCGGGGGGAGGGGAACGTCTTTGAACGGGTCGCCGTAGTCCAACGGCACGCGGTACTCGGTGTGGATGTCCCAGAAGTTGACGTGCAGGTACCACGAATCCTCGGCGGCGCGGCGGTCGAGCCAGTCGTTGAGCACGGGCGTGACTTCCTCGGCCGACTCCGCGCCGCAACCCCCGGTGTTGTGGACCTCGTTGTAGCCGGCGTAGAAGTGGTGCGCGGCGTGCCGTTGCCCGAACGGCGACACCATCGCGGTGTGGAAGCCCGCCTGCTGCAGCTTGCGCGGCAGCGACTCTTCCTCGTAACCGGACCGAAACCAACGGCCGGCCCCTTCGCGCTTGGGGTCGGCGGCGGTGCCGCCGTGCCCGACGACCCCGGTCTGGATGCCGAACCGGCCCTGGTAGAACGCCGTGCGCGACGGCAGGCAGGGGGCGTCGGAGCAGTACAGATTGGTGCAGCGCAGGCCGTCAGACGCGATCGCGTCAATGGTCGGCGACGTCCGCCGGGGGTAGCCGTAGCAGGACAGGTGCGACGGGTTCAGGGCGTCCAGGTCGAGGTACAGGATGCGCATCAACGAAGCGTAACACGTCGCCTTTCGCCGCTGAAACGGCGTGTTGCGGCGTCACCATTGCACGAGCGTTGCGACCCCAAGCGCGAGTTCGGGCCGGGGACACTCGGGCCCGCAGCCGCAACGGACGCGCGCTCATCGATGCCGTTGGGTCGCTGGTGCCCGGACGCCTGAGCGTGGCCGGATCGCTTGCGTGAAAGACGAGCGGGTCTCACGGCCAAGAAACCTGCCGTGATCAAGCGGGCCGCACTGGGTGACGGCGTCACCAAGGGCCCGGCCGAGTTGCCTCGCGACCCGGCGTGCGTTCACGGTTGCTCCGACGGCACCGCTTTCACCGGGACAATCCGCAGTTGCACGCGGACCGACTCGTCCGCGGGCGGCCAAGGCGTGTCGGCTTGCTGCGTCGCGGCCGGGACCGGCGACGCCCAAGGCAGCCGGTACCACAGCAAGCCGGGCGGCGGCGCCGCGTTCGGTCGCGGCTCGCTGAGCGTCGGCGACTGAACGGAGGGAACGACACCGCCGAGTTTGGCCCGTTGGTCCGCGAACGCGTCGGCCGGCGGATCACTGCGGTGGTCGAACGCCCGGACCAGCGGAGCCAACTGCTGCCGAGGGATGACGACCTCGACCAACTCACCGGCGGGGTCTGTCTCCAGTTTGCTCGCGGCGACGACGGTTTCGGACCGTTCGATCGCACGAGAAGAGTCCAACGCAAAACCGCCGCGGCGGCCGACGAGGCCAACCGGCGTGCCGAGCTGCGCGCGTTGCGGGTCCGCGGAGGCGAGGAAGACGAGCCCGCCGTTCTGCTGGACCCAGGCGGCAACCTCTTGCGCGGCCTGTTGCGGGTCGGCGGCGTTGAGCGTGACCTGCACGGGGACGTCGAGCGGCGCCGGGCGGTCGGCGAGCGCGGTGCTGGCCGGGGTCTCGACGGTGACGTGTCCTTGGTCTGGAGGCTTGACCAGCGCGTCAATCCCGGGAGGCGCTTCCTGGGCCAGACGCTGCGCCGCTTCTCCCATGGCGAACACGTGCATCGCGTCGTCCGCTTCGGCAAGGCCGCCTTCGGCCTCGTTGGCAAAACGCTCGGACGCCTCGAAACCCAACACACGATCGGCGGAGACGCCGAACTCTTCCAAGACCGACTCGCCGGCGTGAATCTTCCCGTCGTCCAAGGCCATCCGGGCGTTGGCCATGCCCCGTGTGGCGCCGGCCTGGGGCGGCTCCGCCGAAGAAACCGTCAGTTCTCCGCCGGCGACGACGGCCGAGTCGCGATAACGGGCTGCCGGTTCGCGTTGTGCGTCGCCGAATACCAGCTCTGGCTCGTCGGCGTCAACGTCCACTGCGTCGGCGACGGCACCGACCGCGTCGGGCTTGTCGCCCCCACCTTCCTCGACGTCACGCGTCGCAAACTGCTCGGCCCGTTCCAGCAACGGCGTGCCGTCGAGGTTCTGCAGCACCACCACCCCCGCCACCGCGATCGCCGCCGCCACGCCCGAGTACGCGACGAACCGCCACAGCCGCATCGACCGCGCCTCGGACTCCCCCGTGCGCGTGGCGCCCACCGCACCCGCCGCGGCAAAACTCGACGGGTCGTTGAGCGGCGCGTCGCCCAGCAGCATCTCGCGCTCCATCAGGTCGGTCGCCGTGTCCGACAGCGTCGACGACGGCTTCGCCGTCGGCAGCGCCCGCAACGCGAGCTTGTCCGCCCGCATCCGCTCGGCCAACTGCCGCAGGCCCGGGTCGGCGGCGCACTGCTGCTCGAACCGCTCGCGGCCGGCCTCGTCCAGTTCGTCCTCGACGTACGCGAGGATCAGGTTGGGGTCGTACGAATCGTTCATGGTGCAATGCGTCTTCCCTGACGCCCGGCGGTCAGGCCGGCGAATTCGCCTCGTTTCCGCGGGATTCGTCCCGCGACAACTCCTCGCGCAGCATCAGCCGGGCCCGGAACAGCCGGCTCTTGACGGTGCCCAACGGTAGGTCCAGTGTGTCGGCGATCTCCTGGTAGTCCATGCCGTCGAGGTCCCGCAGCACCAGCGGCACGCGGAATGATTCGTCCAGCCGGGCGATGGCGTCCCGCAGCCGGGCGTGCTCCTCCTGTTCTTGGACGCGGTGGTCCGGCGGGAGTTCCCGGGCCTGTTCGAGCGTACGGCCGACGGAAAACGCCTCCCCGTTGGCCCCGGCGCGGTCGGCGTCCAGGCTCACGGCGTGCCGGGTCTTGCGCTTCCGCAGCAACGAGATCGCCTGGTTCACCGTGATCCGCGTCATCCAGGTGGTCAGCTGCGCATCGCCGCGAAAGTCGTCGAGCTTCTGCACGACCTTGACCAAGGCGTCCTGGGTGACGTCCTCGGCGTCGCCGTGGTGCCGGACGATGCCCAGCGCGACGTTGAACAGCCGCCGCTCGTGGCGACGCAGCAACTCGCCGAGGGCCGCACGGTCGCCGGCGCGGGCGTCCCGGAGCAGGCCGGCTTCGTCAGCGGTGGCGGTGGGTGGCATCGGGGTCGCCAATCCGGCGTTGCCTCACTACGGGTCGCGCGGCGGGGTCGTTCGATCGGGATCGTCGGCTCGCGGAACGGAACGGCACGACCCGCCCCGCCGAGCACTACTATGGTGGCCCGTTTCGGGGCGGTCAAACCCCGTGTTTCCCCTGCCATCGCGTCTCGCACGATCGCCCGGAGGCCCGCCCGCTTGGACGACCCGAACCGTTACGTCTCGCCGCTCGCCAGCCGCAACGCCTCGCCGGCCATGCAGGCGATCTGGTCGCCGCAGCGCAAGTCCTCCACCTGGCGCCGCCTCTGGCTCGCGCTCGCCGAGGCTGAGCAGGAGCTCGGGCTCGACATCACCGACGCCCAACTCGCCGAGCTGCGGGACCACCTGGACGACGTCGACTTCAACGCCGCCGCGGCCTACGAGAAAAAGCTCCGGCACGACGTGATGGCCCACGTCCACGCCCTGGGCGACCAAGCCCCCGCCGCTCGGCCGATCATCCACCTGGGCGCGACGTCGCAGTTCGTCGTCTGCAACACCGAGCTGCTGCTGATCCGGGACGCCCTGCAGCTCGTGGCCAAAAAACTCGCCGCGGCCATCCATCAACTCGGGACCTTTGCGGCGGAGTTCCGGGGGTTGCCGACGCTGGCGTTCACCCACTACCAACCCGCCCAGCCGACCACCGTCGGCAAACGCGCGACGCTCTGGGCCTACGACCTCGCGCTGGCGCTGGAAGAGGTCGAACACCGGCTGAACACCCTGCGCTTCCGTGGCGTCAAGGGTACGACCGGCACGCAGGCGTCGTTCCTGGCGTTGTTCGGCAACGACCACGACCAAGTTGAACAACTCGACCGGCTCGTCACCGAGAAGATGGGTTGGCCCGAGGAACTACGCTTCGCCGTGACCGGGCAGACCTACCCGCGCCTGCTCGACGGCATGATCGCCGGGACGCTCGGCACCGTCGCCGCCGCGGCACAGAAGTGCGCAACCGACATCCGCCTGCTCGCCAACCGCAAGGAGCTCGAGGAGCCCTTCGAGAAGGAACAGATCGGCAGCTCGGCCATGGCGTACAAGCGCAACCCGATGCGCAGCGAACGCATCTGTGGGCTGTCGCGTTTCGTGATAGGGCTGACGCAGACGCCCCTGGTGACGGCCGCCGAGCAGTGGTTCGAGCGGACGCTGGACGACTCGAGCTGCCGCCGACTGACGCTGCCCGAGCCGTTCCTCGCGCTCGACGGCGTGCTCGACCTGCTGGTCAACGTCGCGTCGGGCTTGGTCGTTTACCCCGAGACGATCAAACGGAACCTGGCCGCCGAGCTGCCGTTCATGGCCACCGAGAACCTGCTCATGGCCGCGGTCCAGCAAGGCGGCGACCGGCAGGAACTGCACGAGGTCATCCGCGTGCACAGCCAGGCTGCGGCGCAGCGGGTGAAACAGGAAGGCGCGGACAACGACCTGCTCGACCGTCTGAAGGACGAGCCGGCGTTTAAGAACCTGGACCTTCATGCCGTGCTCGACCCGGCGCAGTACGTCGGCCGGGCGCCGCAGCAGGTCGACGCGTTCGTCGCCGAGGTGGTCGAGCCGATCCGCCAACGCTACGCCGAGGCGTTGGGCTACGACCCAACGCTGAAGGTGTGAATCCCGGCCGATCCCCTTTGATTCATCGCGCCAAGCTACGATCCGGCATGCACGGCGACGAAGCCAGCCATTCGATCTCCGTCGAAGACTGGGGCAGCGTGGTGTATGCCGAGGCGTTCGCACGGCAGCGCGAGCTGAACCAACGCGTGATCGACGGCGACGCCGACGACACGATCGTCCTCGTCGAGCACGACCCCGTGATCACCGTCAGCCACCGCAAGGGCGCGGCCGCGCACGTGCTGGCTTCGCCCGACAAACTCGAAAGCCTCGGCATCGCGGTGGAACACACCGACCGCGGCGGCGACGTCACGTACCACGGCCCCGGCCAGCTCGTCGCGTACCCGATCCTCCGGCTCAACCACTACGGCCTGAACCTGTCGCGGTACATGCGGCTGCTCGAACAATCGGTCATCGACACCGTCGCGGCGTTCGACGTCGCTGCGCACCGCGAGCCGGGCGCGACCGGCGTCTGGGTGAAACGCGACGGGCAACCCTCGGCCAAACTCGCAGCGCTCGGCGTGCGCATCCGTAAGAACGTCACCCTGCACGGCCTCGCACTCAATGTCACCACCACCCTCGAACACTTCCGTACCATCGACCCGTGCGGCCTGGGCGACCGGCCGGTGACGGCGCTGCACCAACTGCTCGGCGCCGAATGCCCGCCGATGGATTCAGTAAAGGCCGAACTCGTAAACCAGTTACGCCGACAGCTCGACGCGGCGCGGGCGCAGCGGGCCGACACGTCGGAGCAAGTCAAAGCCGATTAACCCGGCGAACACGACCCACTCGATCGTCACCACGGGCCACGGAACCGCTGGCGGGTCCGCGCTGTACGCCAAGTACGACCACCCCACCGCGAACGACAGCCACAGCCACGGCCGGGCGAACCCAACCGCCGCCGGCACCAGGCACAACACCCACGCGACGTACCACGGGTGCAGCGTCGCGTTGGCGACGAGGTAGCCGCCGAACACGAAGAGCAGCGCCATCGCCGCGTCGCGGTTCGAGTCGATGCGTTTGAGCGCGATAAACAACCCGTAGGACACGAGGAACGCCCCGAGCATCCACCGCGTCGCGCCGCGGTACACGTCGTACGGGTCGGCGCTGCTCAACTGCTGACCGGCCCACCACACCGTGTGGAACAAGCCGTGGTTGAACGAGAAGACGCCGGCGTAGAGGTTCAACGACTCGCGCACGTTCGCGATCGCGTCGGGGCGCAGCATCGGCCAACCGATCAGCCCACCCACCACGAGGCACGCCAACGCCGCGCGGCACGCGCGTCTCCATCCGACAAACTTCGCCAACGGCAGCACGGCCAGCACCGGGAACAGCTTCACCCAGACCGCGACCGCGAGCAGCCCCCCCGCCAACGCGTCGCGCCGCCGCGCCGCCGCCCAGACGCATCCGGCCATCGGAGCGACGAGCAACGCCTCGCTGTGCACCGAGCCGACGAGCTCGACCACCGCGAGCGGGTTCCAGGCGTAGAGCACGACCCGTCGGCGGTCGATGCCAAGCGCGCCGAGCATGCCGACGACCGCGAGCACGCCGAGCATGTCCGCCATCCCGAAGATGGCTTTGATCCAAAACAGCGCGGCATCGGTGTTGCCGCTTCCCAACCACCACGCCGACGCGAACGCCGCCTGGCTTATCGGCGGGTACACCGTGAAGTAGTCCGGGCTGTTCATTCCCGGCAGCAGCGTGTCGTCGTGCAACTCCGCCAGCGACGCGTCGCTCGGCTTGGCGGCGTATGGGTCTAGGCCGTGCACGGTGAGTCGGCCATCCCACAGGTAGCGGACCCAGTCGTCCGACAACGTGGCCGGCAGGGCGAGAGACGCCACCCGAAGCAGCACGCCTCCGATCAGGATCACCCACAGCGCGCGCGGCACGTCGACCCGTTGGCACCACCACCACGCGCCGGCGAGCAACACGAACCACACGGTCCAACCCGTCAGGAAGTTCGGGAGGTCGGCGCGGAGGTCACCGAGCGTTGCGAAAACTGCCAGCACAAGAAGCATCGCGCCCAGGCAGACGACGAGCCCGATCGTGGGCTTCCATGGACGGGAAACGTGCACCCGCGCAGCCTAACCGGTCGGCATGGCGTAAAGCGTGATCAGCGCGGGATGCGCACGAGGAACGACGGCTGCTCGCCGATCTCGGTGCCGTCGCCGTTGCGTTCCATCAGGGTCATGCCGTTGCCCACATTGTGCGGGAACTGTTTCTGCAGCCCGAGTATGCGCGGGCCGTAGGCGTCTTCGAAGCCTTTGCGGACGAAGTCTTTGCGGTTGAACAAGCCCACGGTCACGAGCGAGCGGTTCGGGCCGTGGTAGTAGAACGCCTCGACGCCGGGGTGCGCGGCGCGGACCTCTCGGACCCAGGCCTCGGCGGCGTCGCGGCGATCCTTGGGGTACGCGGCGTCGAAGAACCCGATCTGCAGTGAGAACTGGAACCGGCCGCGGTAGCTGCGCAGGTCGAGCGGGCTGGTCGCGGCGTCGGCGGTCGCGCCGAGGACCTGGATGATCCTGGCGTCGGCGTAGGGCGTCTCGTCGTTGCGTTCGAGCTGGCGGAGTTGCTCGACGAGCCGTGTCGCGCGGCGGTCGTCGGGCTTGCGGAACCGGCCGACGTGGACCCCGGCGACGCCGTCGACGTCGGCGAACCACACCTCGGGCAGCCCGGCCTGGCCGCGGAGCCAGGTCGCGTCGGCGAAGGCCTGGTGCACCCGGTCGTCGCCCTCGTGCCCCACCAGATAAACGGTCCACATGCCTTCGCGGCGGCGATGGGTTTGGGCCCCACCGCCACGCTCGCGTTGCCCGCCGACCGTGACCGCGGCGCCGCCGGCCCGGGCGTTGTCGGCGAAAACCGCCCAGTCGTCACGCACGACCCGCTCGTACGGCGTGCATCCCGCTGACAGCCACACGCCCAGCGCCGAACACATGAACACAGCCAGCGGGAGACGTCGCGTCATGGGTCTGGTGGACCTCGGCCCACCCTTCGCATCGGCCGAGTTGGAGCCACGCGTGCAGCAAACACGCGGGATCGCTTCACTGGCCCGCGGGGGCCTGCGTTGCAGTCCCCTGGGCCGCGGCGTCGCCGCGCTGTTTCCAGGCGGCCCACGCCTGCTTTGCCGCGGCGAGTTCGGCCTGCCAGGCGTCTTCCGCGCCGTCGGCCCAGCCCTGTGGGTCGAACGTCACGGTCAACGTCTCGACCCCCGCGAGCTGGTCGAGTGTGGCGGCGTCGGGGTCGAGCAACATGTCGGCGTCGACGACGAACGCGGCCGTGTTGCCGTCGGCTTGCAGATACCCGGCTTCGTCGATGGGGCCCGGCACGACCAGCGCCTCGCTGATCTCGGTGCCCGCCACCATCGGGGCCATCATCTGCCGCATGTGCTCGTTGTCGCGGTCGAAGTCTTCCTCGGCGACCCGCCGGGCCATGACGGACAGGATCGGCTGCTGGACGGTCAGCGTCCCGTCGTCGAACGCGAACGTGGTCGGCGGCTGCGGGTTGTCGCCGGCGTTGTCGGCGTCGCCGTTCTCGTCGTCCTCGTCCTGCATGATCTCGAGGTCATTGATGTTCTCGAAGTACCCGGTGATGGTCATGGTCTGGTAGCCGTCGACCTCTTCGATGATCGGTTCGGTGAACGCGACGAAGCCGTGCGACTCCTCTTCCTTGAGCTTTTCAACGGAGGCGAAGTCGGCGAACGGGTCGGCGTCGGAGCCCGCGACGGCGTAGAACTGCGGCCCGAACCCAACGGTGAGTTGCCAGGTGCCCGAGCCGTCGGGGTTGACGGTGACGACCTGCTTGTACTTGATGCACCCGCCGAGCCCGAGCGCGGCCAGCGCGACGGCGGCCATCGGCAGCCAGCGGGACCAATGGGATCCACGACACCCGAGGCGACATTCGGACGCGGCGGCGGAAACGGACGCAGCAGGCATGGCTGAACTCCCGACCGGGATGGGGCCGCGCGGCTCGGCCACGCGGACGGGGCGGGCCGGGGGGTGGGGGCCACGGCCGAAAACGAACGCTGGAGCGTAACAAAAAGCCCGCGAG